>JBHHYI010000180.1:0-8626 GCA_046757525.1 bacterium
AGGGCTTCCTTTGGCGTTTCCGACGTTTAAAGCAATCCGGTTGCACCTGATTGCGACAGCTCTTACACCAGGCAAAAACGGCATCGCATGAATGATGTCGTTTTTTATTTCGCATCCTAATGTAAAAATATTTTGCTTGGAAAACGTCAAAAAATTTAGTACATTTAGGGTTGATTTTTGGAGGAAACGTGCATGTCCGGACATTCCAAGTGGAGCACAATCAAAAGGAAAAAGGCGAAGGCTGATGCTGCGCGCGGAAAGCTTTTCACGCGGTTGATCAAGGACATTACTTTAGCAGCCCGTCAAGGCGGTGGGGACGAGGTCGCCAATCCTAAGCTGCGAGCCGCGGTTGCGGCAGCCAAGGCCGCCAACATGCCTTCTGCCAACATAGACCGGGCCATCAAAAAGGGCACCGGTGCCTTGCCCGGTGTTACCTACGAAGAGGGCGTTTTAGAAGGGTATGGGCCCGGTGGGGCAGCGTTGTATATTGAGATTCTAACGGATAACCGAAATCGAACCGTCGCAGAAGTCCGGCACCAAATCACAAGGCATGGGGGGAGTCTGGCGGAGGTGGGGTCGGTTGCCTGGGTTTTTGAAAAAAAAGGGCTTGTCACCGTTTCAAGACAGAATTTGGACGAAGACGAGTTGCTGATGATCGTTATGGACGCAGGGGCTGAGGATCTAAATAGTGAGGAAGATTATTTTGAAATTACTACGGCACCTGAGAACCTTGAGAATATCAAAAAGCAGATAGAGGCCAATGGTATTTCCATTGAGTCCGCCAATCTAACCATGCAGCCTAAGAATACCGTCAAAGTCGAAGGTAAAGAAGCCGAACAACTCCTGAAAATGATGGACGCCCTTGAAGACCACGAAGACGTGCAGAACGTCTATTCGAATTTTGACATCGACATCTCGATTATGGAGCAAGTCGAATAAGAAGAGGCTTCAATAATATGCGCATTCTTGGGGTGGATCCAGGGACGGTGGCAACAGGATTTGGTGTTTTGGAGAAAAGTGGAAACGGTTGTGTCGTTTTAGACTATGGATGTATTCGGCTATCCTCACAGGAAGAATTTCCAATTAGACTTCACAAAATTTATCATGAAATTTCCAGAGTGATCGCGGCTTATAAACCCGATGAATTTGCTATCGAAGATCTGTTTTACGCGAAGAATGTGAAATCAGCCTTGAAGATGGGTCATGCTCGAGGTGTCGCCATAGTAGCGGCGGTAAATCACCAGATTCCTACCTCAGAATATTCACCCAAGGAAATAAAACAGGCGGTGGTTGGTAACGGAAGCGCCTCAAAAGAACAAGTGCAGCGCATGATCAAAGCCATTTTGCATCTGGAAGAAACCCCTGAGCCATTGGATGCCTCTGATGCCCTGGCGGTGGCATTGTGTCATTTGCATCGGTTGGAATCTAAGATATGATCAGTCATTTACAAGGCGTGCTAACGGAAAAATCGCCGACGCGCATCGTCGTGGATGTCCAGGGTGTGGGCTACGAAGTCATGATTCCCGTTTCAACCTATGAGGAGTTAGGGGACGACGGTGCGAGCATAAAGCTGCTGACTTATCTCAACGTCCGCGAGGATGCTCTGCAGCTTTTTGGCTTTGCGTCCGCTCAAGAAAGGTGGATGTTTTCCAACTTGATTTTGGTGTCGGGCATTGGGCCCAAATTGGCGTTGGGGATCTTATCCGGCAGTTCGGTGGAAGATCTGAAGAGATTCATCGTGAATGGCGATATCACGGCGCTAACCAGGCTGCCCGGCGTTGGCAAGAAGACAGCGCAAAGAGTGGTTACAGAATTGCGCGAGAAGCTGGGTGGGGTGATCCCCGAATCCGAGTACGGGCCTTCCTTAACGGCAGGAACAGCCGACCGCAAATATGAGGACGCCTTGTCGGCGTTGATTTCTCTGGGGTGTGGCCGGGCCAGTGCGCAAAGGTCGTTGGATGCAATTCTGGGTCAGCAACCAGATATTGCTTTGGAAGACCTGGTAAAAAAGGCTTTGCAGAAAATCTAAACCATAAAACGAACGTGGTGGAAAAAAGACTGACAACCCCTGATCTACTGGAAGAAGAAGTTGAATTAGACCAATCTTTGCGACCTCTGGTGCTGGCAGACTTTGTGGGTCAGGAGAAATTGAAAGACAATCTCAGAATATTCATTTCGGCTGCCAAAGAACGGGGAGAAGCCCTGGATCACGTGTTGTTTCACGGCCCGCCCGGGTTGGGAAAAACTACACTGGCGAATATCATGGCCAATGAGTTAGGGGTTAAGATCAAAGTCACGTCCGGGCCAACGTTGGAAAAAGCTGGCGATTTGGCCGGGCTGCTGACCAACCTGGGCGAAAGAGATGTGCTCTTCATCGACGAAATTCACAGGTTGAGCCGGGTGGTGGAAGAATACCTCTATCCAGCCATGGAAGATTTCAAGCTGGACATCATGATCGATCGCGGCGCTAATGCCCGCACCATTCAGATTACTTTACCCAAATTTACTCTGGTGGGCGCCACCACTCGTGCTGGATTAATCTCTTCTCCGTTGCGGTCGCGATTCGGGGTAGTGAGTCGTTTGAATTTTTACGATCCGGAACAATTATACGCCATATTGCTGCGTTCGGCCAAAATATTGGACGTGGCATTGCAAGAAGAGGCGGGGTTGGAAATTGCCAAGAGGGCGCGTGGCACCCCCAGAATCGCCAACCGTCTTTTGCGGCGATTGCGAGATTTTGCTCAAGTCGAAGGCGATGGCATGATTTCAAAAGAAATAGCCGAATCTTCTTTGAATCGACTGGACGTGGATGAAAGAGGTCTGGATGAAATGGACAAGCGCATTTTGTTCACCCTCATCGAAAAATTCCAGGGAGGACCTGTGGGGGTGAGCACGCTGGCGGTGGCCATCGGTGAGGAAGGCGAAACTCTGGAAGAAGTTTACGAACCTTATCTCATCCAGGAAGGATTCTTGAAACGGACTCCCCGGGGGAGGGTTGTCACAGAATTGGCCTATCGTCATTTTGGACTGAAAAGTCGCGATGCTGTTCAGGAAAAGTTATTCTAAGCGCGTGTTCCGGAGTCTTGAGGGGCTGGTTGCATTAGCATCGAACTTCTCGAATCGGTCAGGCGCCCGACTGATCGGTGACTCGGCAATAACTAACACAGAAGAGGGAGTGCATAAATGAAACTTTCCGATTTTAAGTACAAATTGTCTGAAAAGCTCATCGCAAAATATCCTGCCGAGAAGCGAGATCGTTCTCGTTTGATGGTGCTAAATCGGGAGGATAAACGCATTGAGAAAAAGCAATTCTTTGAGATTTATGAGTATTTTAACCCGGGCGATTGTCTGGTTATTAATGAAACCAGGGTGTTTCCCGCAAGACTGATGGCAAACAAAGACAAAACCGATGCCAAGGTAGAGATCTTTCTGCTGCGGGAACTCGAGAACGGGCTGTGGGAAGTTCTGGTGCGGCCGGCCAGAAAAGTGCGGGTGGGTAACCGCCTGTCCATCAACAGCAAGCTTTTTTGCGATGTCATCGACAACACGGTCTCTGGAGGACGCGTCGTGCGGTTTAACTACATTGGCGATTTCTTTGAAATCGTGGACAAGATTGGGCAATCGCCTCTGCCACCTTACATCGATCGTGAGCCTGAGCCGTTGGACAAAAAGCGCTACCAAACGGTATTTGCACGAGTTCGTGGAGCCGTGGCGGCTCCCACCGCGGGTCTTCATTTTACCAAAGAATTGTTGAAGAAAATAGAAAAAAAAGGCGTTCAAATCGTCCCAATTGTATTGCATCTCGGATTGGGGAGCTTCAGGCCTGTCGTGGTGGAGGATTTGGGTCGCCATAAAATGGATTCCGAGTATTATGAGGTTTCCCAAAGTGCCGCAGAGAAAATAAACGAAACCATGAGGAGTGGCGGAAAAGTATTTGCCGCCGGCACCAGCGCCACCAGAGCGTTGGAGACCAGCATCACTTCCGAAGGCTGGGTGAAGGCCGCCAAGGGGTGGACTGACAAATTTATTTACCCGCCTTACGAATTCAAGATTGTGGATCGCTTGATCACCAATTTTCATTTACCCAGTTCAACCTTGTTGATGTTGGTTTGTGCCTTTGCCGGTCGCGACTTTGTTTTTAAGGCCTATCGCAAGGCCATCCGAGAGAAATATCGCTTTTATAGCTATGGCGACGCCATGCTGATTTTGTAGAACTTACGAGACATTTAGAATCTTGCACATTTCCGCCATAATAGTTGCCGCGGGTCAGGGACGTCGGCTGGGGGGGACTCTTCCCAAACAATTTCAGCCTCTTCGTGGTAAGCCGATTCTTTTTTACACTTTGAAAACGTTTGAAGAATCCGCAACGATAGACGAGGTGACCCTGGTCGTGTCCGATGACTGGCTCTACCACGTCTCTCAGGAGGTTGTCGACAAATTCGCAATCACCAAAGTCCGAAAAATCGTCCCCGGGGGCACAGAAAGGCAGGATTCAGTTCTCGCTGGATTAAGGTCCCTGGAGAGTCCCACCGATCTTGTGGTCATTCACGATGGAGTCAGACCGTTCCTGTCGATTGCTAAGTTGGAGGAGGCTATCGAGGCCGGTAAAGACTTTGGAGCCGCAATTTTGGCAATCCCACCAAGGGACACGATCAAAATTGGTAGAGATGGCCTGATTGAAAAGACCTTGATCCGGGAGTCCCTCTGGTCGGTACAAACCCCGCAGGTATTTAAACTGGATGTCATCACGGCGGCCTACCAACAAGCCTACCGTGAGGGTTTTTATGGCACAGATGATTCGGCGCTGGTGGAGCGGGCAGGCTATCCGGTCAAGATAGTAATGGGGGATTACAACAACCTCAAGATCACTACCGCCCTTGACCTACAAGTCGCCGAAAGTTTCCTTTGCACAGAATAAGGATATGAGAATTGGTTTTGGTTACGACGTACATCGGTTGGTGCGCGGTCGAGAGCTCATCTTAGGGGGCGTTGCGATTCCCTTTGAAAAAGGGCTGCTGGGACACTCCGATGCTGACGCTTTGTGCCATGCGATTGGCGACGCCTTGTTGGGCAGTCTGGCTTTGGGGGACCTGGGAACACATTTTCCTCCCAGCGACGAGCGTTACGCTGGAATCTCGAGTTTGCTGCTGCTGAAGGAAATCAGCACCCTGGTGTCGAGGCACGGATTTGCGATTGGCAATGTCGATTCCACCGTGGTACTGGAGCAACCCAAACTCCTCGCTTTCATACCCGAAATGAGAAAGAACGTTGCAGAGTCCCTGGGCATTGCTGAGTCCCGTGTTTCGGTCAAGGCCACCACTTCGGAAAAGCTGGGCTTTGTCGGGCAGGGAAAAGGGATAGCTGTCTATGCCACCGTACTAATCGAAGAAAGTGAGACGACCCAATGAATGAGATGGTTCGCGTTCGGTTCGCACCCAGCCCAACCGGCCACCTGCATGTGGGCAATGCGCGTACAGCCATTTTGAATTGGTTGTTTGCCAGGCATTGCGGCGGCCAGTTCATATTGAGAATTGAAGACACCGATGCTGAGCGTTCGACGCAAGAATCGGAAGGCTCGATATTGGAGGATCTCAGGTGGTTAGGCCTGGACTGGGACGAAGGGCCGACCGGGGGGGGAGCCTACGGGCCTTATCGACAGTCGGAACGCCGGGATATCTACCGGCAATACGTTGAGCAATTGCAACAGCGTGGCAGCGTCTACCCCTGTTATTGCACAGAAGCAGAGCTGCAGCAAAAACGAGAGGAAGCTTTAGCACGCGGGGAG
Source organism: bacterium (assembly GCA_046757525.1). Taxonomy (GTDB): domain Bacteria; phylum Zhuqueibacterota; class Zhuqueibacteria; order Oceanimicrobiales; family Oceanimicrobiaceae; genus JBHHYI01. The sequence continues at coordinate 5,786 of JBHHYI010000180.1, forward strand.
ACGCCAAAGTACGACAGGAAGTGCTTGAGTCTCACAGAAGCACAACGGCGGGCTTTTGAACAAGAGGAAAGAAAGCCGGTTTGGCGTTTTCGCGTGCAGCCGGGTGCCATTGAATGGTACGATCTGGTTAAAGGGGAGCTCTCCTTCGATGCCGGCAACCTGGGCGATTTTGTCGTGCTGCGATCCGACGGATTGGCCACTTACAATTTCGCGGCAACCGTGGATGATGCCTTGATGCAGATTACCCAGGTAATTCGAGGGGATGATCATGTGTCCAACACCCCCAAACAGATTCTGATTTACAATGCCCTGGGGTGGCCGCCGCCGCAATTCTGTCATGTGCCCATGATTTTGGGGCCGGATCGAACGCGGTTGTCCAAACGGCACGGCGCTACTTCAATCGATGAATTTCGGACGCAAGGCTACTTGCCCCAGGCTCTGGTCAATTTTCTCAGTTTGTTAAGCTGGTCCTCTGAATCCGGTGAGGAAATCCTCTCGGTCGAACAGTTAATCCGTGAAATCGACCTGAAACGGATCTCAAAGTCACCAGCCATTTTTGATGTTGTCAAATTGAATTGGATGAACGGCCTGTACATTCGTGCCTTGCCAGCAGACGAATTGGTGGAGTTGGCCATTCCGTTTCTCAAGCATTCAAAAGCGGATCTCAGCGACAGAAAAGGACTAACCTCGGCCATTTCATTGGTAAAAGATAGTCTGGAATATTTGAGCCAAATTCCAGAATTGGTGGAACCCTTTTATCGAGAGAGGGTATATCCCAGCGATGGGCAGGCCATTGCCTGGTCCTCAAAAGATTCATCGCAGAAAGTGTATTGGGCATTTCTGAGAAACTTGAAAAACTACAATTATATGGATGCGGAAATATTCCGCGACATTATGAAGCAAGTACAACAGGAAACCGGGCTCATGGGAAAGGAACTGTGGGTGCCGGTCAGGGTTGCTTTGACGGGAAAAATTCACGGCCCTGATTTGCCCAGAGTTGCGGAAATACTGGGCAAGGAAAAATGCGAGAGGTTCGTCCAAAATCTGACCGATTGAGCCAGGATCGGTGGCAAGAGTTTCTAATCGTAGCAGGCAATAATTGGGATTACCGATGAGTTTGAGATTATACAACACCTATTCAAGATCAAAAGAAGAGGTTAAGCCTTTAGAACAGAATAAGATCAAAATCTATGTCTGTGGACCTACGGTGTACGATTACATTCACATCGGGAACGCCAGGCCCATGATTGTGTTCGATGTGTTGCGACGATTCTTGAGGTACCGTGGCTACGACGTAACCTATGTGATGAATATTACCGACATCGATGACCGAATCATAAATCGTGCCCGGCAGGAGGGTAGCAGCACCGAAGAAATCACAGCGACCTACAGCGCAGCCTTTTTAGCCGATCAGGAAGCACTGGGAATAGAAAGAGCCGATGTGCACCCGAAGGCCACCGAGCACGTCGCAGAGATCATAGAACTCATCGGCAAATTGTTGCAAGAAGGTTTGGCTTACGAGTTGGATGGCGACATTTACTACAATGTGAGGAAGTTCAAGAATTATGGCAAGCTGTCGGGCAAGAACATCGATGACTTAATCGCCGGCGCGCGCGTTGAAGTGGATGAAAGGAAACATAATCCATTGGATTTCGCTCTGTGGAAGACGAAAAAACCTGGTGAACCGGCGTGGGATAGTCCGTGGGGCCCAGGACGTCCGGGGTGGCACATCGAGTGCTCCACCATGTCGATGAAGTATTTGGGCGAGCATTTCGACATCCATGCCGGGGGTGTCGATCTGATTTTCCCGCACCATGAAAATGAAATAGCACAAAGCGAGGGGGCAACCAAAAACACCTTTGTCAATTATTGGCTGCACAACGGTTTTCTGCAGATCGACGGCGAGAAAATGGCTAAGTCTCTGGGCAATTTTCGAACAGTCAAAGAGGTGCTGCAAAAATACTCTGGCCTTGTGATCAGACTGTTTTTCTTGCAGAAGCATTATCGCAGTCCTGTCGATTTTACTGCTCAGGGTCTGGAATCGGCCAGGAGTGCTTCAGAGCGGCTGCATATTTTTTATGACAATCTGAACAAAGTGGTTTCAGGAAGCCAAATCAGCAGCCCAGAAATCAAGGCAACTGATGCGCAGAAGCGGTTCTTAGATCGGTTTGAAAGCATGAAAGCCGCACTTGTGGAAGCCATGGAGGACGATTTAAATACCCCCGTCGCACTGGCTCGCTTTTTTGACATCGTGCGGGAAACCAACAAGTTGTTGACCCAAAATGAGCTTTCGGCTTCCGACTTGAGTGTGTTGGATTTTGTAAGAAAAGAGCTGGACCAAATCGATTCCTTTTTCGGCATCATAGAACGTGCGGATCGTCAACCGCTGCCGGATCATTCAGCCAAATTGATCGAGCTGTTAATCGATGTGAGAAATGAGCTCCGGGCCAGGAAGCTGTGGGCGCTAAGTGACAAGATTCGTGATGAGTTAGGGAAACTGGGTGTGGTTGTAGAAGATAAGCCAGATAAAACTGTTTGGCGCGCGCATTAAATATTCTGTGGCACAAAAAATGCTTGACATTGGCGAATTATTTTATATATTATTAGGCTGTGTTTTATTGCGCGGTGCCGTGCATTTTCGCAATTAAGGCTTTGATTTTAAATGTACTTATGCCACCATAGCTCAGTTGGTAGAGCGCCTCATTTGTAATGAGGATGTCGCGGGTTCGATTCCTGCTGGTGGCTCTTTTTTTGACTTGGAGAGGTTCCCGAGTGGCCAAAGGGATCAGACTGTAAATCTGACGGCTCAGCCTTCGGAGGTTCGAATCCTCCCCTCTCCAC
>JBHHYI010000181.1:0-8578 GCA_046757525.1 bacterium
TTAATTAATAGTAACGATCAGACACGGTCACAGACCATGTATTTGGATTAAACATTCACGGTGCAATTTGAAAGGGGGTGTCCAAAAAGGCCATTTTTCTGTCATTCCCGCGAACGCGGGAATCTATAACCCATTGTTTTTCTGGATTCCTGCTTTCGCAGGAATGACAAATCGGAGGCCCTTTTTCGACTTTTTGGACACATGTTAATGAAAATTACGCCTTTTAATGCAACGAAGTACTAGCCTCTTGATTTCAGTGGTCAGAATATACCTGTGCACAATTAGTAACCCTTTACTAAGGTGTCGGACAACGCTTCCGCTGCTAACTCTTAACTCGTTAGCGCCATGACGTACGCGTGAGCACTCACATCGCCGTGTTCACTCACTTCGTCTGATATTCTAAGCGGCTATGGTCTCGTAAGAAAAGTCTATTTTTCCCGATGGTGCTTTTGCGTGTTCAATCGTGAGACTTACGACCTTGCCATCAGAATCAAGATCACCGTGGAGGTTTTCACTCAATTCTTTTGTTTCAGCCACTTTAGAATCAGACAACTGGACATAAAGGGTATCGGTCTCCTCAAAGTATTTTATTTTCATTTAATCTTCTCCTTTGAAAGCTCGCTTCGTCCCAGGAACTGAAATGAGTAAGAGCTTCTACTACTATCTTATTAGTTCCGAAATTATTGCTTGCAACTTGTTGCACTACAAACACAAAGTCCGCCCACCGTCTACTGGCAGATTGATGCCGTTGATGTAGGCCGCCGCCGGCGAAGCCAAAAAAGCCACGGCTGAGGCAATCTCACTGGCTTCAGCAAACCGGCCGGCTGGAATAGCGGAAATCATTTCGCTGGAAACCTCCTCACGGGTTTTGCCCGACTTAGCGGCCTTGGTCTCGATCAAAGCGGACAGGCGCGTGGTCTTGGTGGCGCCGGGCAGGACGTTGTTGACCGTAATGCCAAAGGGCGCCAGTTCTCCCGCCAGCGTCTTCGACCAGTTGGCCACCGCACCGCGCACGGTGTTGGACACACCCAGGCCCTTGATCGGCTGTTTAACCGAAGTGGAAATGATGTTGATGATTCTGCCGTATTTTTCGGCCTTCATTCCGGGCACGACCGTCTGGGCCAACACTTGATTGCACACCAGATGATTTGAAAACGCCTGGACGAATTCTTCGGCGCTGGCTTCAAAAATAGGTCCGGAAGGCGGGCCGCCCGTGTTGTTGACCAGAATGTGAACAGGAGGATTGCCTGCAACGAATTGCTCGATGGTCTTGCGCACGGCTGCGACCTGGGCGAAATCTGCCACCAGGTAGCCGTGGTTCTGGTCGGAGACAGCCTTTAACTCTGTCACCACCTTTTTCAACGCCGCTTCATTTCTCGCAAGCAGAATCACCGCAGCGCCTGATTGGGCCAGCTCGACGGCCACGGCCTTGCCAATGCCCTGACTGCTGCCACAGACCAGGGCTCGCTTTCCGTCTAATCTCACATTCATCGGCTTTCCGTTTTTTTAAACTGAAGGCGTTTCACTTTTAGGATAAAAGAAACCCAGGCTCCTTTGCACCTCTTCTGGCAATTCTGGCAAGGCCGAACGCGGAATCAGATAAGTTGAGAGATTGGTAAGGTCAGCAAAGATTTTGTGGCTGTCCGCCGTTTTCTTCAGATAGGCGTGCCCCGAGGAACCGCCGGTGCCAATCTTGGCGCCAATCATGCGTTGCACCATGAGCGCGTGTCGATAGCGCCAGGTGGTGAGCATCTCATCGATGTCGATGAGCACAGTCAGCAGATTGAAGGGCAGGTGCAGGATGGGTTCATCGCGATAGAGCTTGATCAGCAAAGCCGCCTGTGTGGCTTTAAACGACAGACGCCGGTAACCCTTTTGGACCAACTGCTCGTGTTTCCGCTCATCGAACAAGGCAGCAAAATCCTGCTGGGTGCTTGCCAGTCCTTCAAGCTCACTCTTCTTCTCGTCGTCGGACAGGATGGGATTGGTTCGGATGGTTTCCCGATCCTTTTGCAGCATTTGTTCCACAGCTTTGCGGTAGCTTTGCCAGAAATTAAAACCTTCAAACTCGAGAAAGGGCGTGCGTTCTAACCACGTTTCCACCAGATCAAACAGAGTTGGTTGTTGCTCGGCTTTTCGAATGATTTTCTGGTGTTCTGGCGTGAGGCGCGCAAAATAAGCTTGCTTGTCGAACAAAATGCGTTTCTCAGCGGACAACCCCAACTTGTTTTCGATCAGCCGGAACTGCCAGCTTTGAAACCCTGAGGCCGGAAACAAATAATCGCGGAATTCCAGGAAATCCAGTGGGGTCATGGTTTCAAGCACGCGCAACTGCTCGATCAAAAGCTTTTGAATCTCGATGATGCGGCTTAATCGCGCCACGGCCACGCCGATGTTTTTTTCGTCGATGTAGTCCCTCTTGAACAGGTCAAGCACAGAATCGAGCTCGTGCAGAATCTGCTTAAACCACAATTCGTACACCTGGTGCACGATGATGAACAAGACTTCATCGTGCGCCAGCTTGTTGTCGTATTCTTCGCTTTTGGGAAGCTGGCTGGACAAAAGGGTGTCGAGTTTCAGATAATCCGAGTAGTAAAGAGGTGGGTAGTTTTTTTTCATGGTGATACGTTTATCTAAGGCTTTGAGTTGATTCTGACAATCCTAGCTTTCACAAACCTGACGAACAGCCTGCATTGGGGCTGTCCAAAAAGTCCATTTTTTCCGTCATTCCCGCGAAAGCGGGAATCTATAACCCATTAATTTTTCTGGATTCCTGCTTCCGCAGGAATGACAAGTCAGGGCTCTTTCCCGAATTTTTGGACAGCTCCACTCCGAGCGCTCAAGTTTCCGTTTCTACTCATGAACATTGCGGGTCAGAGGTGAAATGGTGCACCATTTCTGCGTTCTTAACAGTCAGGCACGTTAGGCATTGCTCTTGTGGTTATCCAACATCCCTACCTGCGGAGAACAACAGCGTGCCTGCGGGGGGCATTGCTGCCAACCGATTCCGGTTTTTTTAATTGCATTTCTAAAAAAGAATAACTAATTATGAGAAAAAAGTCAATTGTTTTTTGGGTACGCAAACAGTTGGGGCCACGCAATGTTTGAGCTAACCGTTTTCAACAGGTATCGTACGATCATCAAAGACTGGTCTGGTTTCCTGGAGGCCGTGTCGCAGCCGCTGCCAACCTGTATTTGGGGCAACCCATTGCGCGTTTCCGCCTCTGCCCTGGGAGAAAGGCTGCACGGTTCTGGTCTTGCATTCGAACCTGTGTCGTGGTACCCCGGTGCCTTCAGGCTACCCTGGGAGAGCAGAATGGGTAGCAGGGTTGAATACCTGGCGGGTTTGTGTCACATTCAAGAAGAAATCGCTTTGGCGCCAGCGCTGCTGCTTGCGCCGAAACCAGGTGAGCGCGTTCTCGACCTGTGCGCTGCCCCGGGCAACAAGACTGCGCAGATCGCCCTGATGATGAACGGCCGCGGAACCGTGGTGGCCAACGATTACGACCTCAACAGAATGCGTCCCTTGCGCCGGGTGGTCGAACGGCTTGGACTGGTGAACGTGACCACCACGCTATGCGACGCGGCCAACTACCCCAAAGAGGCGGGCGAATTCGACCGGGTGCTGGCGGACGTGCCCTGTTCCTGCGAAGGCACTTCGCGCAAGAATCCAGAGCTTTTTGCAAAAACTTCTGAAGTCGGTCGATTGCGCGGGCTGCAAACCGCCATTCTACGCAAAGCGCTGCAACTATGCAAGCCCGGCGGACGCGTGGTTTACGCCACCTGTACGTACGCCCCGGAAGAGAACGAAATGGTGGTGCAAGAGGCCCTTGACTCAGTGGCAGCAAAGATTCCCGCCCGAATACTCGCAGTGACTTTGCCAGGCCTGATCTGGTCACCCGGTTTGTCGTGCTGGCAGGGACAGCGGTTCCGAGCAGACATGCCCAACGCTTTACGCATCTACCCGCACCAGAACGACACCGGCGGGTTTTTCATCGCCGTCATGGAAAAGGGGCAATCTTCACCAGCGAGTGGAAATCTCACCCCAATTTCAGCCGGGGGCCCGACAAAACCGTCCCTGGCTCGTGTTGACTCTGAGCCCTGGTTTGAATATCTGCATGCTTATTTTGGCCTGGCGCCCCAGGTTTTTCACGACTATTTCCTTTTCAAGGCTAATGGCAAATCGGTTTCTATTGCAAATAAGGATCTGGCTCCAACCGTCCGACCGCTTGTACACACGGCGGGGATTTCATTTGTCAAGACCAACATGAAATACCCCAAACTAAGCACGGCTGCTGCTATGAAGTTTGGGCATGCCGCCAGCCAGAACGTGGTGGAGGTGTCCGAACAACAGGCGGCAGACTACCTGTCTGGACGGAGCTTTGCCGTAGAGAACGAGCAAGGTTGCTTTGCGCATGAAAAGGGCTATGTGATCGTAAGACGAGAGGGCGTCCCGCTGGGAGTTGGCATGCTGGTCGAAACGAATGCAGCGGCGGTGGTTCACAGCTTGTTTCCCAAAGCGTGGCGGGTGAAGTTTGAAGCACTTTAACGAACAATTGTTACCGCGGTCTCCGTGGGAATGCCTCTGAACTACAGGTCGGCAACTTTGTGTTTTTTTCGCACAGTTTTGGACGCTTCAGAACATATTTTAGCCACAGATTTACACTGATAAAACACGGGTTTTAAAATATAACGGATCTCCAATAAACTCTTCTCTTCAGGAATCTGTTGCTGATTGGTTGAAAAATTAATAAGTAAGCTCGAGTACAAAGACTAAAATAGTGGAACGAATAATCATTTTATTTTATATCTTAAAAGTTACTAAAGGCTCTCATCTGTGTCAATCAGTGTAAATCCGTGGCTTAATCAATTATATCTCGTTTCCACGCGGAGCATGAGAACGAGGAGGGGGAGTAGCGCACAGAGCGTGGCGACGAGCGTGCAACACAGTCAGGGACCGTGTTGGATCATGTTAATGGAAACTACGTCTGTTCATGCCACGAAGTACTACCTTCGTGCCGAGTCCCTCCACAAGCCCAAAACAGAATATCTTCTGATTGTTTCTGGAACTCGTACTTATTTTGAAGGTAATAAACAAGGGACTGTTCTCTCGTTACCCTGCAACAGCCTTTCGTTTGTGTTTGTTATTAAGCTACAAAGCGTTTAGGGATTTCAGCGTTTTTTTCGTCCGCCGTTTACCTTAACCATTTGGAGATTGCATTATGAAGATGCGTATTGAGAAGGACACCATGGGGACCATTGAGGTGCCCGCTGACAGGTACTGGGGGGCCCAGACACAACGGTCGTTTCAAAACTTTAAGATCGGCGGGCAGCGGATGCCCATCGAAGTGATTCACGCTTTTGCCATTCTAAAAAAAGCCGCGGCCCTGACCAACTACGAGTGCGGCGTCCTGGCCAAAGACAAAGCCGACGTCATTGCCCGCGTCTGTGACGAAATTCTGGCCGGAAAACTGGACGACCATTTTCCGCTGGTGGTCTGGCAGACCGGTTCGGGTACCCAATCCAACATGAACGTCAATGAAGTCATTGCCAACCGAGCTATTGAATTGTTGGGCGGAGAGCTCGGCTCCAAAAAACCCATTCATCCCAACGACGACGTCAACAAATCACAGTCGTCCAACGACACCTTTCCCACAGCCATGCACATCGCGGCCTACAGACTGATCACTGAAAACACCTTGCCCAACATCCAGGCCTTGCAAAGCACCCTGGCCGCGAAGGCCAAAGAGTTCAGAACGGTGGTAAAGATCGGCCGCACCCATCTCATGGATGCTACCCCGCTAACGTTAGGTCAGGAATTTTCTGGCTATGCCTCCCAATTACAACATGGCAAGAAGGCGGTGGAAAACACGTTAGCGCACCTTTCAGAGCTGGCCCTGGGCGGCACGGCGGTGGGCACGGGTATCAATACGCCGTCCGGTTTTGCTGAGAAAGTAGCGCAAAAGATCGCTGAGCTCACGGGACTGCCGTTTGTCTCGGCAGAGAACAAATTCGAGTCGCTGGCCGCGCACGACGCAGTGGTCGAAACCCACGGCGCTTTGAAGACCGTGGCCGTCAGCCTGATGAAAATCGCCAACGACATCCGGCTGCTGGCCTCGGGCCCCCGCTGTGGCATCGGCGAGATCATCATTCCAGCCAACGAGCCCGGTTCTTCGATTATGCCGGGCAAGGTCAATCCCACCCAGGCCGAAGCCGTGACCATGGCCAGCGCCCAGGTCATTGGCAACGACGCCGCTGTCAACATCGGTGGCATGAACGGACATTTCGAGCTCAATGTGTTCAAACCGATGATGATCTACAACCTGCTTACCTCAGCCAGGCTGATTGGGGACGTGTGTAATTCCTTCAACAAAAACTGTGCTGTGGGCATCGAGCCTAACTACGAAATCATCAAAAGGAATCTGAACAATTCGCTCATGCTGGTCACGGCCCTGAATCCGGTCATCGGTTACGACAAAGCCGCGGCGGTGGCGAAGAAAGCGCACAAAGAAGGCACAACGCTGCGGGAGGCTGCCGTTAGCCTGGGCTACCTCACGGCGGAGGAATTCGACCGGTACGTGGTGCCAGAGAAAATGGTGGGGGAGTTGCGGGAATGAGGTTTAACTGAGAGCGTTCCAAATATCGTTGGTGCGGTGATTTAAAGTGCTGCGCACTGCCAAAGTGCGTAGCCCTCTTATGCCTGCCAGTAACCATGCCCGTTCCGTACTCAGTGTTTGACCGAAAACTCCGCAATGCCAACAGGTGGGAGTTTTCGTTCGATCCCTACCCAATCTTGCTTCGGCCTCATTCAGAAGCCCTTTCCGTCTGTGAAAGAATCTGAATATCCCCTCAAGTTTCTCTTTGTTCTTATTGTGTGAAAGTCAAAAAAGAAGAAATGTCGTTCTTGGGGCTGTCGAGAAAGTCGAAAAAGTGGACTTTTTGGACAGCCCCATGCCGCTTGGATTTGTGCCTAATACACGGTTACAAACCGTGTTGGATCAGGCCTGAATTAATTGTCCCTCAAAAAATGGGGGGACATGCTGTGAAAAAATGTCTTGACAATATTGACGAAATAGGTTATCATTTACAAGATTACAGTGGTTGTACTCGAAACACTCTTTGGCTCAGGTTCTACAATGATTAACAGCTCATCTTTGCTTCATCTTCGGTAACAACACCACGCCACACCATCGCGATTTTCCTCTGCCAGCCAAAGACGATCGTGGCATTTCCATCATTTCCATTGTACAGGCTTTAGCGGCACATATCTACCGGTCCCGGTCAACGGCACCTGCGCTGAATAAGACTTTCTAAAATCGCTTTCTGTTGCGAAATGCTAAGAACTCGCCTCCCTACCACTGTCCCTTTAAGTGAACCTGGAACGTAAGTCTGAGACATTGGCAAATCACTTTATTCAAGTCTTGAGCCTTTTCCTGGCATGGTGTGGAACTCTTTTTTGGTACCAACCCGGCTTTGCTGTCCAAACCAACGCCGCGTGCGATTCCACCATCGTCATCGCAGCAGACTCGGTGACCATCGATGTTGTAGCGATCAATTTTCTCACGAAAAACGATTCGGCAGCCACCATCATTCGAATCGATAAGACCGAGGCGGAAAAGAGCAAAATCGCTGCCTGTGTGGACATCCAAAATCCCGGTTTCTACCGCATTTCTGCGCTCATCGCTTACAGCAAACCAGATTCAGTCGATCCTCAAAAAAACGAAAGCTTTTTTCTCAACGTTTTCAACGACAACGAGGCGGTCGTAAATCCCTGTGACCCCAATGCCGGTCCGCACAGCGTGGTGGTTCGCGACGTCGTTGCCGGCAAGGACACGCTCTGGCGGCATGCGGGTGTATTCTTGTTAGAGTCTGGCGTCAAAACCATCTTCATAAAACATTATGAGCTGATCGCAGCCCAATACCCTCGCCTCGTCAACGACGCCTTCGAAGGTCCAGAAAGCGTGCACCTGCTGAAGCTGACCTTGGTACACACCAATGACAACTACGATCTGGCTTTGTCCAAAAAGGCGAGCAGGCAAAGGGTGGAGGCGGGCGAGGGCTATGCCTATCACTTGCAGATCCGAAATGTTGGCTCTGCGACGGCGCACCAAATCCAGCTTCAGGACGTGCTGCCGGATTCGGTCAGCCCTGTGGGATTCAACCTGAGTCCGTTAGATTCGTCGCGGACCGACACGCTTTTCTGGAAATTCGATTCTCTGGCCGTGGGCGACTCCATCGACATCGACTACCAGGTCAGGGTGGCTGAGTCCTTGCCTCCAGCGCTGAAGCGGTTCGTTAACCTGAGCCAAATATCGGCGTTGTGTGATTTCAATTTGGCCAACAATTTTGCCAGCGACACGGTCCTGGTGACGAGGAGAGCTTACGACTTGAAAGTGACCAAATCGGTCACGCCCGACACTGTGCTCAAGGGGAGCGTCTTCACTTACGCCCTGAAGATTCTCAATCTGGGTCCGGACGAGGCCACGGACCTTGCCCTGCAGGACGTGCTGCCAGATTCAGTCCTGCTGGTCAATCCGCCGGACACGACGGCCACAGACACACTGAGCTGGCATTTCGC
>JBHHYI010000182.1:0-8511 GCA_046757525.1 bacterium
CTAACATGGTGTTCTCCGGCCCCTGGTCGAACTGTCCGAAAGCATCGCGACAGGCTGGCCAGGCTTTTGCGGCGCTATCTCGCAAACGAAGAACATCTCGCCATTGCATTTGGAACTGAGCCGGTTTGCGTATTTCGACAGCATTAGAGTGGACGGAGTGGTTTTGTTATTCTGTGACCGTGGACAGCGAAGAGTTAGTTCCGTGACATGGTCCAGCACCTGACGCTTTCTGGGGCTTAAGACGCTGTAGCAGAGTACTTTGTAACAAAGCAGGTGGTGACGTATCATTCCAAGTATTTCAAGTGCCCATCTCCCACGATTCCAGGTAGTGCTTCTGCTCGTCGGTTAAGGCATCGATGGCGACGCCCATGGCTTGCAGCTTGAGCGTGGCAATCCAGTCTTCGATTTCCGTTGGCACCTGATAGACCCTGGCTTGCAACTTACCTTCGTTCTTTATGACATATTCTGTGGCCAAGGCCTGGGTGGCAAAGCTCATATCCATGACCGAAGCCGGGTGCCCTTCCGCGGCGGCCAAATTGATCAGTCGGCCTTCGCCCAGCAAGTTGATCCGGCGGCCATCGCTTAACACGTATTGGTCGACGTAGTTTCGCACTTCTTTTCTGACTTCCTTGGACAAATCGGTCAGGGCGTTGATGTCGATTTCCACGTTGAAATGGCCCGAGTTAGCGATGAGTGCGCCGTCTTTCATCTCCGCAAAGTGTTCCTTGCGCAGCACGTGGATGTCGCCCGTCAAAGTGATGAACAGATCGCCAACCCTGGCGGCGTCGAGCATGGGCATGACGCGAAAGCCGTCCATGGTCGCTTCCAGCGCGCGAATGGGGTTCACTTCGGTGACGATGACATTGGCACCCATGCCGCGTGCGCGCATGGACACGCCCTTGCCGCACCAGCCGTAACCCGCAATTACGACATTTTTGCCCGCCAACAGAACATCGGTGGCGCGAATAATTCCGTCGATGGTGGACTGGCCCGTGCCGTAGCGATTGTCGAAGAAATTCTTGGTAACCGCGTCGTTCACTGCAATGACGGGGAATTTCAAAGCGCCGTCGCGTTCCATGGCCTTCAGACGAATCACGCCAGTGGTGGTCTCTTCCATGCTGCCTAAAATCGATTTGGACAATTCAGGATAGTCCGAATGGATGGATGAAACCAGGTCGGCGCCGTCGTCCATGGTAACCACAGGCTCATGCTCAATGGCTGCTCTGATGTGTTTGTAGTAGGTGTCGTTATCTTCGCCTTTGATGGCAAACACGGGAATGTCGTAGTCTTGCACCAGGGAAGCGGTCACATCGTCCTGGGTGGAGAGCGGATTTGACGCACAGAAAACCAAATCGGCCCCGCCGGCTTTCAGCGTGCGGGCCAAATTAGCTGTTTCCGCCGTCATGTGCAAACAGGCCGACATCTTGCGCCCGGCCAGCGGTTTCTCCCGGGCAAAGCGCTCTCGCACTTGTTTGAGAACCGGCATGTCGTTGTCCGCCCATTCAATGCGCTTTTTACCTCCTGCTGCTAAGCTAATATCTTTGATGTCGTAATTCACAATACCTCCTTAAGCTAAATATGTTGTTTGATGATTACACTTGACGTATGTGCTCGGAAGAGATTTGCAAGCTCTCCCGAAAGTAGAAGCGAAGTTAGCGCCCTCTCCAATGGCCGTTCGGGATGGCCAATCCCAAACGTGCAGCGAGGGCCGTCTGGGACACCTCTCCCGAGTGCCGTCCGGTCAGCAAAGGTAGACTCGCAAGCTCATCCCCGCGCCAGCATTTTCGCCTTGTCCGTTTTTTCCCAGGTGAAGATTTCCTCTTCGCGGCCAAAATGACCGTAAGCGGCCGTGGCTTTGTAAATAGGCCGACGCAGATCGAGCATGTCCATGATGCCTCTGGGGGTCAAATCAAAATGCTTGGAAACCAGGGTGGCGATTTCCCGGTCCGGCATTTGGCCGGTGCCAAAGGTCTCCACGTTGACAGAAACGGGCTGGGCAACGCCGATGGCATAAGCCAACTGAATCTCACATTTTTCAGCCAATCCCGCAGCCACGATGTTCTTGGCCACGTAGCGGGCGGCATAGGAAGCAGAACGATCTACCTTGGTCGGATCCTTGCCAGAGAAAGCACCGCCACCGTGGCGGGCGTAGCCACCGTAAGTGTCGACGATGATTTTTCTGCCGGTTAAACCGGTGTCGCCATGGGGGCCGCCGACCACAAATCTGCCGGTTGGATTCACGTGGTACACGACGTGGTTGCCGTCTATAAAATCTTTAGGAATGATGGGCTCGATGACATGATTGATGATATCCTCCCGAATCGTGTGCTCATCCACATCTGGTTCGTGCTGGGTCGAAACAACCACGGTCTCCACTCGCAAGGGTTTGCCATTCTCGTAGCGAACGCTTACCTGGGACTTTCCGTCCGGCCGAACATAGGGGATGATGCCCTTCTTGCGCACCTCCGCCAGACGCAGGGTGAGTTTGTGGGCCAGCATGATCGGTAACGGCATAAGCTCTTTGGTTTCGTTGATGGCAAATCCAAACATCATGCCCTGGTCTCCGGCACCGTCTTTGTCAACTCCCAGGGCAATGTCCGGGGACTGATGTTGGATGGTGTTGAGGACGGCACAGGTGAGGTAGTCAAAACCAAAGCTTGCATCGGTGTAGCCAATTTCTTTGATGGTGCCGCGCACCAGCGACGGGATGTCCACATAGGTATCAGTGGTAATCTCGCCGCCAACCATGACCAGCCCGGTGGTCACATAGGTTTCACAGGCAACCCTGCCGTGGGGATCGTGTTCGAAAATGGCGTCTAAAACCCCATCGGATATTTGATCGGCAATCTTGTCCGGGTGACCTTCCGTAACCGATTCAGAAGTAAATAACATATTTGACATGTAGGCGCTCCTTGTTAATTGAGTTGTGCAACTTTTGCCCTAAACTAAAACTCGGAAAAGTCGACTGTTTTTTTGTTGAATTCAACAAAAATTCAATTTAAGTAATTAATTCAAAGCAGGCAAGATATTTATTATTTTTTTGTGTAAACTCGCGTTGCTCGCGGCCACAAACGACAGAATGGCGTCTTTCCCTTGCTCCAGGAGCTGCGTATTTGGGAGAGGGTGTCCGTAGGCATCTGTGATCACACAATTGGCTTCTTGCAGAATAAGATAGCAGGCTGCGATGTCGTACGGGAAAGTCCCCATGATCCGGCCGCCACCGATTCTAACGAAATCAGCTTCGCTCTCAGGATGATCTTTAAGGATTCTGGCCCCGACTTCCACGTGTGCGTCCAGGTGGCCGGTGACGATTCTGGTCAAACAATAGGCGACGTTGTTTACCACGAACACACCGGCTTGCAGGCCGGAACTATCGATTAGCTCTCCCAGGTAATGGCTCACCCATCTTGCCGGACGGCCGACGGTGTCATAGCTCCAAAACATCGTGCTCAAGTCCTCGGTGGTTGAGGGCTGTACTTCTCTCCCCTGTGAAGTCTGAACCTGAACGCCCTGCCCCTTTTCTGCATAAAACCAGTCTCCGGTATTAATTTCTAAAACGACCCCAGCTATTATATCGTCAAACGTGGCTTTGTGCGAAAATCTGCACAGGGCAATGGAGATCACCCCCATGGCAAAGCCGCACATTAATGGCCGGGTGCCGTCGATAGGGTCAACGATCAGCAGCCATTCCGGGGCGGTACGCCGCATCACCAGGCCTCGATCTTCGGAAAAATACGCCAGGTTCTCTCCAACAGCTTTATCCAGCGCTTGTTCTGCCACGCTGTCAATCCGAAAGGTAGTATCGCCACTGTGCGCAGTTTTGGTTGCTCGCTTGACATCGCCTGCCTGCAACGCAGGAAGGATCGCTGTCCTGATCTTCTTAGCGATTTCAAACAGGAACGGAAAATGACTTGTAGGTGAGGTACTCATCAAATGTAGGGGGTCTGAATCAGCTCGCGCTTAATCTTCGTTTCAAATAATCGATATTGTCGATTGAGGTGGGATTGACCTGATTCAAGATCGCCAGATAAAAACTGACCATGTCACCCAAATAAATCAGCGAGAACATCCGCGCCAACAGCGAATTCCCCTCGCTCTCGACTTCAATCACAGGATTGGATCCCTTCTCGATGATTTCCCTGGTGATCGCCATTCTCTTTTGCACCTGCGGGTGATCGTTACGATCTTTTAAAGAGATGACCTGAAATTGCTGGCTGATTTCTTGTAGTGGACCGTAGCCCATGATCTCGTTGTGATTCAATTCAGGAAACACATTGCAGAACGCCATGACCTTGCTGTTCTCATCGAGCTGCGCCTTCCACCGCAATGCCACGGCCTCGAACCCGGCAACAGAGGCGTAGATCAGCGGGATTCTCCCTTGCAACTTCAGACTGATGGCTTTGGCTTTGTTATTTGCAATGGCGGGATGGTAGGCTTCCCTCAGTTTTTGCAGGAGTTCAATGGTTTCAAATAAGTCTGATTCCGGATAAACAATTAATTGAGCGCACTGCAGCACAAACAAAATAGGAATGCACAAGTACCCCAACGCGGCCCGGGGCGGAAATCCCGTGGGGATAGACACAACAGGGTGACGGTTTGCTTCTGCTTTGCTGCGCAGCTTGCCGCCCGAGGTCACACAAACAATTTGAGCCTTTTTGGCACAAGCCTGGTCGTAGGCTTCCAGGGTTTCTTCGGTGTTGCCTGAATAGCTTGAAAGGATCACCAACGAGTCTCGGGCCACAAAGGCTGGCAAGGTGTAATGGCGATTCACCACCATGGGCACGCGCAGGTGAGTATGCACCAGGCCCTTCACGACGTCGCCGCTGATGGCTGAGCCGCCCATGCCGGCCAGGCAGACATTCGCTATGCTGGTAGAATCAAACCGCAGATCGGTTTCCTGTGTTATTCGGTGTGCTTCTCTTAGCTGCGCTGGAAAGTTCAAAATGCGATCCAGCATGGCGTCTGTATCATATTTTGCAATTTCACCTACGTTTAATCTTTGCATTTCGTAACCTTAGAAATAGATGTTGAGTTCTTTGTATCTCTGTCTCATGATTCTGCACATGAACTTTTCTACTTCAGAAGCCTTTTCAAAAGTCAGGACTTTATTGGCAATTCGTACGGCTTCGCGGTAATCGGTGCTGCGGATTATTTTTTTGATTTCCGGCACAGCCATGGGACTGACACTGAATTCGTCTAAATCAAGCCCTATGAGGATGACGGTTGCCAGGGGGTCGCCCGCCATTTCCCCGCACATGCCCACCCAAACGCCTGCGTTGTGTCCGGCTGCAATAGTCTGTTTGAGCACTCTAAGCACGGCCGGGTGCAGATGTTTGTACAAATAAGCCACGCGCTCGTTTCCGCGATCAACCGCTAACAAATATTGCACCAGGTCGTTGGTGCCAATGCTGAGAAAGTCCACTTCTGCGGCCAACTTATCTGCAAAAATAGCGGCTGATGGCACTTCGATCATCACGCCGATTTCAATGTTTTCATCAAAGGAAACGTGCTCTTTGCGCAGCTCGGATTTTGCTTCTTCGAGAAGCTTTTTGCTTTCCTCCAGTTCCGCCAGGCCGGATATCATGGGAAACAGTATTCTTACATTGCCCAGCGCACTCACTCTGAGGATGGCCCGTAACTGCGCTTTGAAAATGTCCGGTCGTTCCAAACAAATTCGAATGGCCCTCCACCCCAGGAAAGGATTCTCTTCGTGGGGAATGTACAAAGAGCGGGGTTGTTTGTCCCCGCCCAGATCCAGGGTCCGAATGATGACCGAATCCGGGGAGATTCTTTTCACGATTTTGGAATACTCCAGGAACTGTTCTTCTTCCGAAGGCAACTCGTCTTTTGCCAGAAAGATATAGTCGGAACGATACAGTCCCACACCCCTGGCGCCATGCGAGGCGACCGATTCGATTTCATCGGGAAACTCCAGGTTGGCGGAAAGCTCTATTTCCTTGCCGTCTGGCGTGATGCTGGGTTGGTCTCGAATCTCGGCCAGCTTGCGCTCAACCTGGTAAAACTTCTTCTGAATCTGATAATATTTTTTGATCGTCTTTTCTTCAGGTTGAACCAACACCCGGCCTTCATTGCCATCGACAATGATTCGGTCGCCTTCTTTCACCAACGAAGAGATCTCACCCAGGCCCACCACGGCGGGGACCTCCATGGAACGCGCCATGATGGCAGCGTGAGAAGTCTTGCCGCCGAAGTCGGTGGCAAAACCGAGCACCTTGTGTCGATTGAGCATGACCGTGTCTGAAGGGGTCAGGTCCCTGGCCACGATGACGGCCGAGCCTTCCAGCTTACTCAAATAGTCGGTACGGTCGCCTTGAATATGCCGGATCACGCGCCTCTTGACGTCCTTTAAATCGGCGATTCTACTTTGGAAGTATTCTTTCGAGCTTTCAGCCAACGTTTTTTGATATTTTTGCATGACTTGGTTAAATGCAAAAGCTGCGCTCTTTTTGCCTTCCCGGATGCTTTGCAGGGTTTCCTCCAGGATCACCTCGTCTTCCAACAACATCTGGTGCACATCAAAAATGTGTGCACTCTCGCGCCCGATTTTTTGCGCAACCTTGTTTTGCAGGGCCTTGAGCTCCAGTTTCGCCTTGCGAAGGGCACAGGTAAACTTGGTGATTTCGTTTTCGACGGTGGCGTCGGGGATGCTTTCTTGCGCGATGTTTATCGTGTCACCCCCCAGCAAGAACACTTTGGATATTGCAATGCCGCGAGAAGCAGAAATCCCCTTCAACACATTGGCACATTTCAACTTGTCCAATTTTTCACTCATGCGCTCTGCTCAGTCCTCGTCGAATTTCCGATTGATTAAATCGATCAGGGCCTCCATGGCTTGCTTTTCGTCGACCCCGTTTGCCGTGACGACTAATTCGCTGCCCATTTCAGCCGCCAGCATCATGACCCCCATGATGCTTTTACCGTTGACTTCGTGGTTGTTGCGACTGACAAAAACATCTGACTTGAACTTCGCGGCTGTTTTAACAAACAAGGCCGCCGGCCTGGCATGCAGGCCCAATTTGTTCTTGATTAGTACCTTCTCCTGGATCATCTTAGAGTCATCTACCAGAATAGCACATCGCCCAGGTCACGGTAACGGTTCATTCGAGTTACCGCTAACTAAAATAATGAATTTTAAATTAAAAAACAACCAATTGTCCTCAGGATCATTTGTTGATTCAGAAAAACTTAGAAGTACAATGTTTGACAAGGGATTGAATGGCCTGGAGGGATATTATTTCATAGACCTATGAGCTAAGTTTAGAACAACAAGGCATTTATTCAGTTGCATTCTGAGAATTGCGTCAAAAATTGCAGCGCTAAGCATTGCGATGTGACAAAAATTTCAAAAGATCGAGCAAGTCCTCCCTGGCCGTTGACCGGGCAATCTGCTCTAAATCTGTTTCGGCACAATAGAGGTATTTCTGAACCGCCTTCCGGGCCGCGTCGATTGAGCCGATTTTCTCATAGAGATTTCTGATTTCCAGAATATCACCATACTCTATTGGGGGCCTGGCAAGAGCACGGAGAATCTTTTCTCTATCTGTCAAGTCGGCGTGGGACAAAGCGTGCACCAAAAGATAGGTCCGTTTTCGGCGCATGACATCGCTGCCAAAAGTCTTGCCCAAGATTTCTTCCCTGGAGACGATATCCAACAAATCATCTTGAATCTGAAAAGCTCGGCCTAAATTCAGCCCAAAGGCTTCCAGGGCACGGATTTCGTGATCAGCACCTTGACCAATGATAGCTCCAATTTTGGCAGAAACCGACAACAAGGTAGCGGTTTTCTTCTCGATCATCTGCAAGTATTCGTCCAGGAGGACGTTCTCACGGTTTTCGAACTCCCGGTCCAGGGCCTGCCCCTCACACAGCTCTACGATGCCATCGGTAAACACCGACGCGATCTCTGCGATTCTGTCGGACCTGGTTTTTAGTAAGGCCTGGTAAGCCAGAGCTACGAGGCCATCTCCGGCCAAAAGGGCCACGTCTGTGTCCCATTTCTTGTGCACCGTTTCACGACCGCGGCGGGTGCCGTCCTGGTCCATGATGTCGTCGTGAACCAGCGTGAAATTGTGCAGCAGCTCCACGGCAGCGGCTGCGTCTAAACAGGATTCTACATGCCCACCAACAGCGCGACAGGATAGGAGCAAGAGAATGGGACGGATGCGTTTGCCCTCGCCCTCCAGCACATATTTGATCGGTTCATACAGGATGGCAGGCTTCTCATCCTGGCGAATCCGAATGAGCCGTTCATTGATCATTCTTTTCCAGTGGCCAAGTTTTGCTGAGAAATCTTGCGCCACCTCAACATCGAGCATTGCCCTGTCCGACTTTTATCCCGTTGTCATAACTTATTAATCGTTGTTAAGATAGAGAATTTGGCATATATAGTCAAGAAAAACTTGGCTGAGCTGAATGTGTTCAGAAGGTTGCAGAGCAGAGGTGTGAAGCACCTCGAACAGTCGGGAAGGTTCTGATCTCAGAGGCTATCTG
>JBHHYI010000183.1:0-8484 GCA_046757525.1 bacterium
CCCCTTCTCTTTTTAAGAGAAGGGGGCTGGGGGATGAGTTAAAAATGCACCGCATCCCGCTCGAGCACCGCCTCGAGATTTGTCTCAATTCCCTCGTCTCTAAAACGAATCACTTCTATGCCTAGCGCGTTAATCATATGCGTTCGTAGCTCGTGATAATCCTTCCGGCACAGGTGAATCTTTCCATCGATTCCAACCACCAACTTCCCTTCGTGACAGTAAAAGTCGGTCACAAAGAATCGCTGTCTAGCATCGACCTTAAAGCGAATTGGATGTTGTCGTAGAAACTTCTTGCCCCTTAGTTTCCGGTTTCGCACTGCCTGCCAAAATATCCACTCGCTTCTTGTTTGGTTCTTTCCAAGTGTTCTAACAGTTTGTTTCATGAGCTCATCCACCAGAACTCACCCCCTAAATCCCCCTCTCTTGCCAAGAGAGGGGGACTTCCGGCCCGTGGTCCATCATAAGTTTGTGTACCGTTGACAAGTTTTGTGAAGCCCTATATACCAGATCCTATGGGATGGCCCAAAAGCCCACTTTTTCTATCATGCTCGCGAAAGCGGGGCATTTGTGATCTCTTGATTGTAGTGGAATCCCCGTCCCCGCTTTCGCCAGGACAAATTGGAATAATAGAAGCTACTGTTTGCATCAGACTTGAGTTAGAAATATGTGCTCAGTTCAAACACGAACCCTTCGTCCCGGGCCGGTCCCTCTCGGTCATCGAGATCGAACAGATACTCGATTTTGAAGACCGTGGATTCGCTGGGCCGGTAGTTGAAGCCCAACGTGAGCCTCTGTCGATCCCCTAAGACGCTGACAAAATCGTCATTGGTATCCACCTCACCGTAACGGGCGATGACGCTGAACGTGGGAGATTCGAACCCTTTGCCGAGAAAGGTGTTGCTGAGAAAGCCGGGCCAGAAGTCGTAGCTGCCCTGCACGAAGAAGCCTTCCATGCGATGTGGCACCGGAATGGGATTGCCTTCCCTGTCCTTGGCGTTGCTCAGCCCGTCGTCCAAATCCGCCCGCACGCCTTCGAACAGCAACTCGAACGGGCCGCGGCGGTAGGTGAGGTCGAGTCCGTAAATATTCAATCGCCTTTTCCCTGAAGGGTCATAATCCCCGGTGTAACCGGAGAAGCCGATATCCAGGCCGATGGCCGGGATGAAAGCCAGCCTTCCCACCAGCGCCTTGTCATTGTTGTTGTCTCTGGGTACGCCGGATCGCCCTTTGGCCTGGCTGAGTCCGGGACCATCGAGGATGTTGTCATCTAAGCCGTTGATGACGTACACCTCATAATAGGTTTCCAAGCCGGCGACGGGAAAGAAGGTTCCGAAAAACCCGACGCCGGTTGGAAACCAGGTGGTAGGTACGATCTGTTTGTCCACCATGGGCCGGGTGGAGAGTTTCCGCAGCGGGGGATCGTGCAGCAGATTGAAGCGCAGCAACGGCGCCAGAATGACCCCTCCTCGAAAGTTGATCGCTTCGGTGATCAGATACTCGATGTAGGCCTGCTCCAATCTGACCTCGCCGGGTTCGGTATCGGAGAACTGCTCGGTTTTGAACGGGGTGCCTCCGAACTCAAACTCGATCTCACTGGCAAAACGCACGCGTTTGGTCACCTGACCGCCGATGAAAAAGATGACCCTGCGAATACTGAAATTGCTGTCAAATTCCTGTCCTCCCCGGTCGTGTGGATCCTCCAGCACCACCTGCGCGTAGCCGCCCACCAGCACCCGGGAGGCAAATTCCTGTTCCTGACGGAATTCCTGTTCCAGGGCTTCAATTTGCTCCTTCAGTTCAGAATTCTCTCCTTGTTTTTGTTGCAGCGTCTCAACCTGCCTGCGCAATTCCGCTATGTGCGCCTTGAGCACTGCGATCTCCTCAGACAAAGCTTTGGCCAACGTCCCCGCTCCAGGGTTCTCTGCTTCGGGATGGGTCTCAGAAGCCCCGGCATGCAACGCTTGCGAACCGGCTTCTTGCATACTGTCGAAAGCCCGCAGCTTTTTCTGCAACTCGCCAACTTGTGCTTTGAGCTCAGCGAGTGTGGCCTCCGGTTTTGTCGTCTCCTGGGCCTGGGCAGACACCACCAGGTATAGTAAAAGGGCCAAGCAAATCGCGCCGGCTCTTCTTATGTTCACCATAACGCTCACTCCTTACTTAATTGCGATGCAAAAACCGTCCTTACGAAGGCGACTATTGTCCATACCCTGTTCCGCCTTCATCCTCGTTACCGCCGTCCCCCTCTCCTTCATCCTCTTCCGTTATTTTTAGAAAATCCTCCAGGGTAAAGGAGCCTTCCAACACCACCGGCTCGGAACCGAACACGGTACCGGACAAATCCGTCATATCGCTGTGCAACGCGATCCCCGGAGGGAAGGTGCTGCCGGCGGGAAAATCGTTGCCATCAAAACGGTGCGGTGCAGAGATGGTCACTTCCACGCGGTAGGATTCTGCCGCTCCAATGGAGTTTATGAGAGCCAGATTGCGTGCATAATGAAAACCCTCCTCCAATCCCACGATGGGCGGCAGGTTGGTTTCGAGTTCGGCGCCGGTGTCGTTATTGATGATCTCGACCTCGATATCGAGGTACGGAACATACGCGCCCTTGACGCGGCCCCCCAAAAAATCACCCGTATACCGAATCTGTGCCTCGAAATGGATATCCGATTCGCTCTTGGGAAGCTGAGGGCCACCGGGCAGGCCGTCCGGGGAGAAGAGATTGTCCGGCGGCGCGATCTCCAGGGTGGCGGTCATGGTGCCGCCTGCGATCGGTTGGTCTTCCAGGATCACGACCTCGCCGGAGAATTCCGGCACTTTTTCTAATTCTTCTGGACCGGTTGGCAGCCCATCGTCCGAGCAGGCAACCGCGAAGGCGAGCGCCAATAAGGCCGCGACCGCCAACAGAGGTTTGATGTGATTCCGTGCAAACGCTACAATGGTCATTTCTTACCCTCCTGTGCTGTTTACATCCGTTTCTTGTTTCTGGCAAGCTTTGCCAACGTTGTTTTGCGGTAAAATCCGTGGTAAACCAGTACCCAATTCGTCCAGTGCAGAGCGTAGACACGCTTTATGCTTTAGCCTCGACGAACCACTGCGTTTCAGTTAGGGTAATCCTCCCACCATTTCACTCGCCTGCAGCACACCGCTCAAGCCCAGGTTCAGGTCGGCGACGATCGCGTCGCCGTCGGCTCTGCTAAAATCAGCCGCTGATGCGAATTCGGTGCTCAGCTTGCTGCTGATCCTTTGATCGGCACTGGGCGCATTGGCGATGATGAGGTACTGGATGGCGGAGTAAAATCCCTCTCCTTCCACTCTCGATTCATTAGCACCTTCGATATTGCCGGTGCCTAACTTGTCCACCACGCCGATGACTTCGTGGATGACCGACAGATAGAAAATCTGCACCAGTTTGCGCTCCGCGATCGCCAAATCCGCATTGGGATTCAACGCTTTGAGGATGGCATTCTGTCCGTCCAGAAAGCTCTGCTCGATGACTTCGTCAAGGGTGCCGGCAAACTGCGGGAACTCGCTGGATTTGTTGCGCACTCGTTTCTCGGCTGTTCCGTCCAGTGCCTGATAATAGGCCCAGGCTTCGTCCAGGTTGTGAGCTGCGCCGTCCACGATGTCGGCATCGTTGTCCGGGTCACTGTCGGATAGTTTTTCGGACACCTCGTCCAGCTCGTGCAGGATGGAGAGATAAAAGACGCGCTGCAGTCCTTTGTCGATACGCTGCATGCGTTCATCGAAGCTCTCATTGGCCGAGGCCCCGGTACCGTTGATGGCGTCCACGATGGGTTGGTCGAGCACGGGCGCTTCCGGGCCACGGGTGAAATCACCCTCACGCTTCTGCGCCAACGCTTGCAGTTGCCCCCCGATATAAAGCGCACCAATCTGGTCGAGCTTTTGGGACTCGCTCAGACTGCCGTCTTTGCGTATGCGGCCGATCTCCTCAAAATCCGCCACCCGGGAAAGCTGCTTGTCCACATTGCCCGCCGGAAGCTGTGTCACTTCCGATTGTCTCAGGTTGGCAAAAAACGCTTGGTCGAGCACCATGGTCATGGTCTCCCCGCGGAGAAGACTCGATGGCGGCATCAAATCGCTGTGAATCGACAGCACGTTCGAGGGGATGATGGCCACAGTGATCTCATAGCTGTTCAAGGGACCCAGGGGATCGGTATCGGGACGCGCTGGTAGGCGCACATTGCTGGCATAGTGCCACCCTTCTTCCAATCCCAGGTGCGGTACCAGGTCCACAGCAACGGTCTCGTCCGTAAATGTGTTGCGGATCGTTACTCGCACGTTCTGGTACGGGACAAATTCTCCGGCTGCTTTGGAACCCAACTGTCCCTTTGCCCGGTAGCGAAGCTGTAGTTCAAAGTGCACATCCGCCAGATCGCTGCTCAACTGTCCGTTGACGATGTCTGGGGTGATGCGGTCCACATTTGCCAATTCCACCTCCGCCTCGATAGACCCGCCAAAGAGTATCTGTTCGGCCAGCTCGATTTCCCGTGGCAGGGGGGCTGTTCTGGGGTCCCGCGGCCCATCCTGAGCAAAGGCCCAACCGCGCAGCCACAACAACATGGCAAGGATTACAAGAGGCAATTCATTCTTTTTCATTGGGTTTCCCTCCTTAGGCATATCCGACGTTAATTGATCACCTGGTTAATGCAATCGTCCATCTGTCAACATGGAGGATCCCTGACCGCAACGTTGCTGGCCAGCCCCGCAAACAGAACAGACTTGTAAACAATCCTCACTTCCTTTCTACAGTGTGAAATCTTTGTTCGCACCTGCAATATCGTTTGACTTTTGATTTTCAAATTGGTATTTTCTAACCAGAAAAGGGCGGTACCAAAAGGCCTCTGCCTTTTGGGTATAGTACGAATGCAACTGGCCAGCGAGTCCTGTTGGCATTCGAAAGTTCCGTCTTTTTCCGGTTTTCAGGAGTGAGTCAACTTAGACCTTTGCCGAGGATAATTGGCTCGCTCCTTTTTTATTTTACGGCACTATCAAGACGTCGCAACAACTTTGTCGGCCACCCTGGGCCTTTCGATAAAAATGCTAAACCACGCCAAAAGAAAAGAAAACAGGATGGCAAACTGTAGTGCCAGACCTTCCAACGTGGAATGAATTTCCAACAGATTCCAATCCACCTGCCATGGAAGAGACGTTTCTCTCAACAGCCCGATGTTCTGCAATTCCCGCACGCCATAACCCGCAAATACAAAAGCCAACAACGCAAGTAGAATCCCGGTGACGGCGAAAAAAGGCTTTAGCGGGATTTTCACCCCGAACTTGAAAATAAGGATGACCAAAACGCTCAGGGCGATCATGCCGAGAACAAACCCCAGAATGATTTGCTGATGCACCAGGCTGCTTTTCAGCCACAAAGCCTCGTAGAAAAGAACCGTCTCAAACGCTTCTCGATAAACAGCCAGAAACGCAGCGGTTGCGAGAGCAAAGCCACTTCCAGTGCCGACCGCTCTTTCCGCCCTGGTGTGAATATAGGATTTCCATTTTTGAATGTCGATCTTATGAATGAGCCAAAAACTAACGGAAAAAAGCACCACAGCGGCCAAGAGCGAAGTCATGCCTTCCAGGACCTCGTTCTGAAACCCCGTGATCGTCACGAAGCGCTGAGCCGCAACCCAGGTCACCAGGCCCAAAACAACGCCAAACAACGCGCCCGCGCCCACATATTTTCGCAGATTGCGGTGGCCGGAAACCACGAGGTAGGTGACCAGCAAAGCCACGAGCAATGCTGCCTCAACGCCTTCCCTGACGATGATAGTTAGAGATTGGATGAAGGCAAACCCCTTGCCCATCTCCGACGGCGCGATGGCCGAATCCAATCCACTGAGGGTTTGATAGAGTTCCTGGTATCTCTGTTTCACCTGGGCTACCGGTTCGCCCGATCTCAACGCCGATCGATATTTGCTGAACCCGTTCTCCACATGTGTTACCAGGAAGCGATCCCGTTGTAAAAGCGAAGGCTCCAGAGGTTCGAATCCGTCGAAATAGGCTTCGAGACTCAACTGCAGGGCCTCACCGGTTTTGCCGTCTGCATAGGATGCCATACTCGCACTTAGTTTGCGGCTGGCCAATTGCAGCCGTTCTGCGCGGCTCATTTGTGGTGGATGCTGACGTAGATAATCCACAACACCAGACCAGACAGAGTCACCATACATCTGCGATTTACTTGTGGTCTTAAGTTGAGCAATCAGGTCTTTGTTCGAGGTAATGGCAAGCTCTTTCACCGAAAGATCCACGCTCGACTCAGGTGCTCGTGGCGCAAACCCGTCGCGCAGAGTCATCAGGTAAAATGCAATGTCCCAACGCTGTAGTTCATTGAATGCCTGCTGGTGGGATGGCATAGCGGTACCTTGAACCCCAAAGGTGATGGCATTAAAAAATTGATAAGGCGTGGCTTCGTTCATGTACTCAGCATCCTGAAAACTGCTCGGCGGCGGGTTGATCTCTTTGGCAGAACGACCCCAGCCGTCACCGCGTACCCCGTGACATTCTGCACAGGCCAGTTCATAATACCTCTTACCCTCAGCTAAATCGGGCACCCCGGTGGGATAGGGGTTCACATTTAGTTCGTCGGAAATTTCGCGGATCAAACGATTGGTGGATATCTTGATCTCCGACCAGGCGCCCTTCGCCTCGACAAGTTTTTCGAGCCGCTTTAACTCCCAATGGGTCGTGTCCCCGGCCAGTTCAGGGTGAAGTTGGCGGTACCAGTCTCCCACCGTCTTACTGAATTCCAGCATCTCTTGGTATTCGGAAGAATTGATTACCGTTCGATTTGCAACCGCTCCGCCATAATCGATCCCAATGTACTGAAGCAAGAATATGAGTTTTTCGGGCTTGATTCCTGAAGGGTCTGCGTCTGTCTTGTGGTTAACATTCAGGCCCAGGGCACTTTTTCTCTGCAAAGGCAGAATTAGAAACAGGATTGCGATGGCAATTGGAGCGAAAATCAAGCTATACAGCAATTTCTCTTTTATCTTCATGTGCAACACCCGACGCGGTGAATGGTCCTTTTTCAGAAATTCTTAGTTTGGAGTTTTCTCAACAAGCTTGACTTTTTATCTATAATGGTGTATATTTGCATAATGGAAAAGGGCACACTTCACCTCTAATATGGGTGAAGCCCAAAAATCTCGCATAGCACGGTGAGGCTTTCACTGCCCTTTCCCTGATATTCTCAAAGCACGCTGCATAACCCTTTGGCGAGGAAGGCGGCGTGCTTTTGTTTTTATGGTTTAAATAGGCTTAATACTCTGTATCTCTTTGTAACCTATCTTGTTGTGTTTCACAGATCGTGTTCGTCCTGTAACAGGCAGTCTGTTTCGCAAATACCGCACTCTTCAGTTACGCCCTGACAAACACAGTCATAATTCGCATAAGCCTCAAGAAATGCACTGGCTCGAAGATCATTTGAGAACAGAAACTTCATGAAATGCAGAAGTTTCTCCCCTGCTTCTTGACTCAGCAAGTGTTCCATTTTGCAGGCATCGATTTCTGCCTGATCGGCGTCAACTGCAAGGACGTCTTGCAAGAACTTGATCAGAATCAATCTATTGGATTGAATGGAATAGCTGAGCTTTTCTCCTTTCTCAGAAAGCCGAAGAAACTTATTTTCATCTTCTTCAACATACCCCTTTTCTTTCAAAGTCTTAAGCGTGATTGAGGCGCTACTTCGGCTGATGCCCAGACTTTTCGCAACATCGGTGACTCTTGCATATCCCTTTCCGTCTATCAAATGGGATATCGTCATAATGTGGTGGGCCGCGCTGTGGGTCACGATATTCCGTTCAAAGGCTTTCCAAATTTCCATAACTCTACCCAAAAACCTGCTACTTAATACTCACATATGATATATAAGCATGTCCATTGTTATACCTAACTAACAAAACGAAGGCAATATAACGCTTTGTTTCATATTTGTCAAGTGAAATTTTGATTAAAATGAATATTTTTTTCAACCGAGTTGTTAATAGCCCAATCCGCCACCTGAAATGGTTTGAGATATTCCATGATTATTTCAAAATGGTTTCGACCTTACCAAGGAAATAAATGTTGTCTAAGCAATTATTGGGATTACCACAATATCTTTCCTAAGCTTGCGAAGACTGTTAATGATCTTACCTTATCAGCGGGCAAAGAGGGCGAACCTTGTTAAACGAAACCAAATTTGCAGGGAAATATACTGTTCCTTGGGATGGTAAAGACGACACGGGTTCAGAAACAGCATCGGGTCTCTACATAGTCAGAATGATTGTGGGTGATTTTGTGAATTCGAAAAAGATGGTTAAGCTAAAGTAGAAACCGACTGTTAAAAGGAGAGGAATTGGCTTCTATTTCTGCCCCAACCCGGTTAACTCACGCCCCCCGCCTCAAACAACTCCTGTTGTTGGAGGTCACGGCGAAAATGTTCGGTGGCCAGCTCGATCTTATTCGCATTCAGCGCCAGCCTCT
>JBHHYI010000184.1:0-8443 GCA_046757525.1 bacterium
ACTGTCCATGTCCCACATTTTTTACTGGACACGGGGCACTCGTGTTGACATGTCAGCCTTAACGGGGTTTTCTCGATGATGAATGGATGAATTGCTATAAACATATCACCGCTACGCGGTTTTCCCGCTCTTTTGCAAACAAACTGTTGACAAAAGCGAAGTCGACCCCGTGGGGGTGGCATCTTTATAGTTACCATCACCCTCTGCATCCTCAAAGTCCGTCAGGAGTGACATGTTATGACTGTCTCCCGGTGTGCAGTATATAGTTATGGGTAAAGACCAGTTTTTGAAGGGGGACGGTTTTTGAAGCGTCCAGCGAAAAAACCAGGGGGATTTTAGGAGGCGTCCTGAAAACCCGAGTCATGGTTCACATCCCTCTGATTTTCGCTCTGGACGAGCGAAAATCTGGGGGCTGTTCAAAAAGGGCGATTTTTGTGTCATTCCCGCGGATCAGTCGTCCGGCAGCCGCCGGATGACCGAGGCGGGAATCTATAACCTGTTGATTTTTCTGGATTCCTGCTTTCGCAGGAATGACAACCCCGGGGTACTTTTTGACTTTTTGGACAGCCCCAATTGGCCTGTGGAAATAATTTGGCATCTGCCTGACGCAATCGAGACGATTGCGTTACGCGCAACAGAGCGTTTCCTAAAAGAAGAGACCGGGAGGTTGCGGCAGGCCACGGGTGGGCCAAAAGCGCTAATGGGTACCGTCGAGGAACATTTTCTCGCCGGCCCTGACCGGAACATCCAATTTGTTCTCGGCTGGCGGAATGGGGCAGACGTAGCCGGATTTTCCGTAGGTGCACAAGGGATTGTAAGACATGTTGAAATCGAGGATGTAGGTGCCAGAGTCGTTTTCATCTAAATCAAGATACCTTCCCCCGGGATAGCTTTCCCGGCCAGAGGTGGCATCCATAAACGGAATGAACAGGTAATTCGGGAATTTGTCCTTAATATCCAGGAGCTTGTAAACATTGAGCTTGCACTTTTTCCCTTCCATGGTAAATTCAAAATAGCCATACTTCAGTGCCTGGCGTTTGGTGCCGGCACTGGTGACGATATTGATGGACTCCATTTGTTTGTTTTTCTGGAGCCTGACCTCGAAACGGTATTTCAAGTCGATCGGGAAATAAGGCAAACCGATGAAATTCCTTTTGTGTTCCTCCAGCAGGGGAGAGTTAGGTGAGTTTCTAAAGGTCTGGTCTTTTTCTAATCTGTGTTTTTGAATTCTGTAAACAATGTTGCCGTTGTCACCTTCTGATAACATGACACTTGAAAGCAGAAATAAAATTATCAAGACCATTGATGCCATACTCCAGTTTAATTCAACTTCTGCAGCGCAGTCATATAAATTGTGAAACAATGATTTTGGCTAATCTATTTCTTGTGTTGTAGCAAAAGTTAGGAATTTAAACTTAGGTGCATTTCTCGGGCATTGGGATGAGGCAGAGGAATTTCATTTTTTCCGGCCCGGCATTTATGAACTGGTGCTTTTCGTTGGGTTTGACGAAAATAACGTCCCCGGCTTTAAACGAGTGCTCATCATCTTCGCCCTTTAATACGCCATGGCCTTCTAACACGTAGACCTCGTGCTCGTAATCGTGAAAATGGAAGGGCGTGTAGCCGCCACGCTCCACAGTAAACATGCGCATGGCAAAATTCTCGGCGCCTTCCTTTTCTGAAATGAGCAACCGCATTTTGGCATCTTTGGCCCCGGCCATGGTGACCTGGGTTTCTTCCACGTCCAAACAGTTTTGTACTTTCATCGGCTTTCCTCTTTCGCTTAATGATTTACCGAAATTCGTTAGGGACAACACAGAGTGATTTTTGGCCTACCGCAATTAGGAAGTTTTTGAAATAGCCTCGCTGGAGTCTACGCTTCGACGGTTTCTGCCCGTTCAACGAGCTTCTCTTTTAACTCCCCGTTGAATTTCGTAGAAAACTTCTGCCGCGCTTTGGCACTCCAATCGTCTAAAATATAGTAAATCACGGGCACGATTACCAGAGTCAAAAAAGTGGCGATGGCCAATCCAAAAATGACTGCGACTCCCATGGGTCCCCACCACTGGGAGCTCTCACCGCCGATGTCGAATCTGAAGTGGCGGAAATCGAAGTTAAAACCCGTGGTGAGCGGGATGAGCCCCATGATGGTGGTGATGGCTGTCAGCAACACGGGACGTAACCTGGTTCTGCCTCCTGAAACAATGGCTTCGAACTTATCCATTCCCTGTTGGCGCAATTGTTGAATGTAATCGATGAGCACGATGGCGTTGTTTACTACTACCCCCGCCAAACTGATGACCCCAATGCCGGTCATGAGTATGCCAAAAGGCATGCGGGTCACCAAAAGCCCGATCAGCACGCCGATTAAAGAGAGCACCACAGACACCATGATCACCACAGGCAGCATGGCAGAATTGAATTCGTACACCAACACCAGGAAGATTAGGAAAATGGCGATCATGAAGGCTCGGGTCAGAAAATCCTGACTCTCCTGCTGATCCTCGTTTTCTCCGGTGTAAGTGACCCAATAACCCTCAGGCAGCTTTAGTTTGGCCACGGTGGCCTGCACCTCTTTCAATACATCGTTGGCTAAACGGCCTTCCACATTGCCAGAAACGGTCACCACCCGTTTCAAGTCCTTGCGTTTGATGGTGGTAAAGCCACCGGAAACCTCGAAATTGGCCAGAGCGATGAGCGGAATTTGCGTGCCTTCGTCGAAAACGGTCAGATGCTTCAACACGTCCAGTCTGTTCCTGGCTTGCTTCTTGAGGCGCACGGTGATGTCGTATTCATCATCGGCTACGCGGTATTCAGAAGCTTCTGTGCCGTAGATTGCGGTGCGAATCGTGGAAGCGATTTTTGAGGTGTTCAGGCCGTAAATGGCTGCTTTCTTCCGGTCGATGCGTACCTTTAGTTCGGGACGGCCCTGGGCAAAATCGTCTTTCAAATCAACCAGACCGGGAATGCTCTTAATCGCGTTCTGAATTCTGGTGGCCAGTTCACCCAGCACCACGAAGTCATCTCCAGAGATTTCTATGTTGACCGGGGGGCCAGTTGGCGGCCCCACATTGGGCTTTTCCACATCGATCCTGGCCCCGGGAATGTGCTCAACCTGGTGGCGGATTTCCCGCGCGGTAGATTCAGAGGATTGATGCCGCTTCGGACGGTCGACAAACTCAATGGTTACCCTGCTCTTATGTGGCGATCCTTCACCTCCTAAACTGAAGTTGCCACCCCCGCCACCGGCGGTACCAACATTGGCAACGTAGCTCCTGACCTCCTGGTCAAAATGGGGCAGTCGCGCTTCAATTTGGCGGACAATGCGGTCCGATTCCTCTAACTTGGTGCCGGTAGGTGCGGTGACTTCCACCAGAATCTGCGAAGGCTCCACGTCCGGGAAAAACTCCACGCCGTTGCCGAACAAACCGTAGACCAGGAAAGTCAAAATTAGGGCTGCAAAGGAAGCGGAGATGGTCAGCCTCCGGTGTTTGAGCGCAAAACCAAGAATTCTCTCGTACCTGTTGAGCACCCTGGGTAGAAACTTGTCTTCGCTCTTTTTCCTGCTTACTTTCATGAAAACTTCACAAAGCACGGGATTGATGGTTAGCGCGACAAAAAGAGAGGAGCTCAAGGTAATGATCAGGGTGATGGGCAGATATTTCATGAATTCGCCCATGATTCCTGGCCAGAGGATCATGGGGGCAAAGGCACACAGGGTGGTCACCGTAGAGGCCGTAATGGCGGTGCTGATTTCAGAAGCCCCTTTCTTGGCTGCTTCGAAGGCGGTGTAGCCCTCTTCACGGTGGCGGTAGATATTTTCCACCAGCACGATGGCATTGTCCACCAACATCCCCAGCGCCAGGATCAGACTGAATAGAACGATCATGTTCAGAGTAAACCCCAGGGCCTGAATAATAATGAAGGAAATCAACATGGAGAGGGGAATGGCCACGGCCACAAACAGTGAATTTCTGAACCCAAGAAAAGCAAAAAGGACCCCGATGACCAGCAACAGGCCTGAAATGATGTTGTTTTCCAGCTCTGAGACCATCCGGTGAATGTCCTTGGACTGGTCGGCTGTAATCGTAATAACGGTGCCCGGGGGGAGTGATTTGTGTTCGTCCTGAATAATCTTCTTGATTTGGTCGGCGATTTGGATGAGGTTGGCCCCAGAACGCTTCTTGACGCTGAGCGAGACACAATTGAGGCCGCTTTCTCGCGCTAAAGAGCTGCGGTCTTTGAAGCCGTATTCAACGTCGGCCACATCGCGAATATAAACCGGCAAGTCTGCATCGGTCTGGATGACGAGATCGGGGATGATGTCCACGCGATCGAATTCACCGGGGATGCGCACCAGATATTTCAAGTTGCCCACTTCGATAGAGCCGCCAGGAATGGTCTTGTTCTCATTTTGTATGGTTTCGATCACATCCTTGAAAGCAATGTTGTAATGTTTTAGTTTTTCCAGATCCACATTGACCTTGACCTCGCGCTCGAGTCCGCCATTAATCGTCACATCCAGCACACCCGGGATGGTTTCAAACTCATCCTCAAAGTCTTCGCCAATCTTCTTGAGCTTCACCAGATCGTAATTCCCGGAAATGTTAACCAGCATGATGGGAAATTCGGAAAAGTTGATTTCGTTGATGATCGAATCTTCCGCGTCGTCCGGGATTTCGCCTTTGACCAGGTCCACCTTGTCACGCACCTTTTGAATGGCAGCGTCCATATTGATGTCCGGGTTGAATTCTACTTCGATGGAGGAGAGTCCCTCACTCGAGGTGGAGCGAATCTCCTTGACGTCGGGAATTTCTTTGAGCTTCCTCTCAATGGGTTGCGTCACCAGGGTTTCCATATCGCCGGGCGCTACACCAAAATAGGGCGTGGTAACCAGGATGATCGGTATGGTAATGGAAGGGGAAGATTCTCTGGGCAAGGAAACATACGAGACCAGTCCCATGACCACGAAGATCAATATGATGACAAAAACGGATGGCTTGTGTGTTAAAGCAAAATTGATGAGTTTCATGTCTTTTCCCGTGCGTGACGATTGTTAATTGCTCAAATCATGAATGGCGATTCTTTCCCCGTCGACTAAGTCCCTGTGCCCGACAACGATCAACTTCTCGCCCACCGAAAGGCCGGCCTTGACAAAAATCCGGTTGTCTTGCGCGCCGCCGATGATCACGTTGCGCCTGGTGGCTACATTTCCCGTCGCGACGAAGACATACTTGCCCTTCTCTGACTCTATGACGGCATCTCTGGGAATGACCACCACATCGTTCAGTTCTGTTTTCACGATCTTGACATTGGCAAACATGGCAGGTTTAAGACGCCCCTCCTGGTTCGCCATTTCGATTTCCACCGGGAAGGTTCGGTTTTTTTCGTTGATGCTCGGGCCGACGAAGGTCACTTGACCGTCAAATTGCTCGCCAGGAAAGATGTCGAAGGTGACTTCTGTGGCTGATCCCAATTTGACGGTGGCCACGTAGTTTTCCGGCACACCCGCGGATATTTTGACCCTGTCGGTTTTTACCACCTGGAATAACGGCGTGCTTGGCAGGACAAATTCCCCGATCTCCGCTAACTTTTCTTCGATGGTCCCGTAAATGGGACTCCTGATTTCGGTCTTGGCAAGTCGGGCTTTCAGATTCTGGTAGCGGGCCCGGTCTCGGTCCAGACTGTACTTGTATTCCAAATACTTTTGTTCCGAGATTACATGGTCGTTGTACAAGTTTGCCTGTCTTTCGAAAGTCGCTTTGCTCAAAAGATAGGAAGCTCTGGCTTCATCATACCCGGCCTGCAAAACTTTGCTCTTCAGTTTGAGGACCAGCTCTCCCTTTTTTACCACATCGCCCTTGTCCTTAAAGAAAGCCTCGATGGTGCCGCTCTCCTCAGCGCTGACGGTGGTGCGGACGTCAGCTTTAACGGTGCCGGTCACTTCGATGAAGTCCACGAATGTCTGCGGCTGCACCTCCATTATCTTCACATCCGTCACTTTTTCCACTCTTCCGTCCGCCGCCTCGTTTTTGCCATCAACTTCGTCGCCACAATGCACGAATGCGAGTGCGGATAAAATGGCGATGCTGAGGACAGCTCCAGTTTTTGTTTTCATCTCTGTTATGGTCTCCCGATTGCTTTTTCTAATTCTGCGAGTGCGATTCTGTGATCATAAACCGCCCGGGCGTAATTCGTTTTAGAAACGTTCAAGGCAAGCAAAGCGTCCCCAAGCTCCAATTGCGTGCCCACCCCTTCGTTGTACCGGCGCTGAGCGATCCGGAAGGCGCGCTCCGACTGGTTGATAGCGTGCTGTTGTGCTTCCACTCTCTTTTCGGCCTCTTTGATATTGAGGTAGATCGTTTTCAGCTCAATCTTGAGATTGTCTTCGAACATCTGTATCTGGTATTCGGCATTTTTGTAGCTCAACTTGGCTTGCTGTACCTTGGCCAAGGTTCTGAGACCGGTAAATATGGGCACTTCTAAACGCAAGGTGCCGCTGATGCTGCTGTTGAAGCCTGAGCCAAAATCGAACTGGTCTGACTGGGCGATGTTGTCGTAAGAGGCGCTGAAAAAAAGTTTTGGCAGCCTGTCGGCCCGTGTAATGCCGATGTTGTGTTTTAAGATGGCGGCCTGGAACCGCAGTTGCTTGAGCTCTGGCCGTTTTTGGAACGCCTCCTGGTAAACATCGGCAATGGAAATGCCATCGGTTGGATCGTAGTCTAAGGCACCTGCCAGCGTAATTTCCTGTTCCAAATCCAGACCAACGATTTGCTTGAGTTGATTCTCAGCTATTCTCAGATTGCTTTCCATCCGGTATACGCCTGGCTGCAGATTGGTGTAGTCAACCCAGGCCCGCAACGTGTCCAGCTCGGCCACTTGACCCTGAAGGAAAAGCTTGCGGCTGTTGATGAGGTGGGCCAATCGCTGGTCCAGGGACTGTTGGTCGATCGCCAGCAATTGTTCGTCCAACTGAACCGTGTAGTAGGCCTTCTTCACCGCCAGGACAACGTCCGCTTGCACAGCCTGAAATCTTTGATTTGAGAGCTTCTTGAATAAATTGGCCGCCTTGATGCCCCCCGTCACTTTTCCCGATTGAAAAAGCGGTTGTTCGACGGTTAGACTCAACAAGTACGAGTTCCTCGAACCGATTCGAAAGGCCCTCTGCTTGCCGGTTGCCGGGTCAGGAAAAAAGAATACCTGCTGCTTAAAATTGCGCGTGTACAAACCGTTGAATCTAACCTCAGGCAGTGCATCGGCCCACGCTTCTCTAATTTGCGCCCGGGCCGTCTGAACGTCGTTGCCGGCTATCAGGATGTTCTCGTTGTTCTTGTAAGCCAACTCGATGGCCTGGTTTAGACTCAGTTTAATCGGCAGCTTTTCCTGACTGAAAGCCAGCGTGGTCAAAACGAAGAGCAAAAGGACAATCTTTGGTGGCGTTTTCAGATTCATTCTCACTACCTTCGAAATGAAATAATGACAGTTTAATACTTTCCTATTTACAAATTCTGTCCTCTTTAGGTCGTTGCGCGATGCCTCGAATTGGATTTCACGATGCCTTCAAACAGAATATCCTTAATGAACCTGGCTTCCGTTTTCAGATTCGTGGTGTCCGGTTCTCTGATGGCCTGGAACATGGAGGTGTGCAGCAAACCTATCAAAGCCCTGGCCAACTTGAGCGGCTCGAATCTCCTAAAATCCCCCACGGTCATGCCCTCCTGGAACAATCCCGCCAAAAACTGTTTCACAGCCTCTTGTTGCGCGCAGCACTTGCTGAACATTTCATCATTTATGCTACAAGCCAACTTGTTTTTTTCTAACACAAAAATGCTGTAAATCTGGCGATTGTTTTCGAAGAACTCGAAAGCTGCGTCGATATAGGTTGCAATTTTTTCCTTGGGCGAGGATTTGCTTTTGGTCGCTTGTGCGACAAACTCTTGAAATTGGAGGGTGCCTGTCTCAATGATACAGGCAAACAGGTCCTCTTTGCTCTTAAAATAATTGTAGAGCGTGCCCTTGCCAAATTCGGCGACCACCGCAATTTCGTCCAGGGTAGCCTTCTCAAAGCCACGTTCACAAAACACTTTTCTGGCAGCGGTGAGGATCTCCTCGCGGCGCGAAAGGCGTTCGCGTTCTTTCCTCGGTAGATTGATCTGTGTTTGCATGTTCCTCTGTTAAATGTTGTGACTGATGGGTCATTTGTTGACTAACGAGTCAACAAAGCTACCACAATTTACTTAAAAATGCAAAAATAGTTTCATTAAGTTTGTAATGTTGTTGAGTTTTTCTGTTCTGCTTCATGAAGCGCTCGTTCCACGTAACGCAGACGCCCTGTTTGCACCGGCGTTTCCTTGACCTTTTAGGAAACGCCTGCTCTTCGTAACGCAAACGTCTCGTTTGCGAGGGCATTTTTTTCATGTAAGAGCACGCGTAGTGTGGACAG
>JBHHYI010000185.1:0-8426 GCA_046757525.1 bacterium
TTTTGTTTGTACCACAAAACGGTGTTGGCCAGACCGTCTTTCAGAGAAACTTTCGGCACGTAGCCCAATTCGTTCTTAGCTTTGGCAATCTCAAAAGCACGGTCTTTGGTGAAAAAATCCAGTCGGCGTCGGTAAATCGGCGGCTCGATGCCCAGAGGGCGGCAGACGGATTCGAATAATACAGCCGCGGCATAAATGGGCCACAAGGGCAGGTGTTTGTCCGGTACCGGCTTGTCTAAGATCTCGGCAATCATCTCGACCAGTTCCCTGAGCGTCAAATAGTCCTCACCACCAAGGGTGTAAATATGTCCTGCGGCTTCGGGCTTTTCTCCGGCTAAGATGATGCCATCAACCAGGTCTCCAACGTAGGTTAAGTGATAAAGAACATTACCATCGCCGATCATGCGAAATTTGCCGTTGTTGATGAATTTGAACAACTTCAAGAACCGCGTGTCCCCTGGCCCGTAGATGCCCACGGGACGAACTACCACGCCCTCCATGTCGTATTTTTCAAAGAAACCAAGGGCTAACTTCTCGCCTTCCATCTTCGATTGCTGGTAATGGTCCCCTGGCTGGTAAGGGTCCGATTCTTTGGCCGGTGGATTTCTGATTTCCCCCTGGACGCCCACCGTGCTGCAGTGCACGAATCGCTTCACGCCGCTGTCGCGCGCCTGTTCCAGCATGGCCCGGGTGCCGTCGACGTTGACCTTCCAAAACTGCTCTTTCGAAATGCCTTCTTGACGATAGGCGGCCGCCACGTGAAAAACGACGTCCACGCCTCGCAAGGTGCCGTTGAGTGAAGGCATATCCGTTAAATCCCCAATCTCCAGCTCCACCCCTAAGTTTTCCAATTGCTGAACCTTGCTGGTCTGTCTGACCAGCGCTCTTACTGCAACTCCTTTTTCCACCAATTTTCTACACAGGTGTCCCCCTGTGAATCCGCTGGCACCTGTCACGAGAGCTGTCTTAATCATAATTTCTATCAAGCCAAAAATTTTAAAGTACTCGAATTAACCATCCGCAAAAAAGTACGCGGCCTTGCACTTTTGCGCCAACCCAATCAAGTAGTTTCGGCGGCTAAGTACAAAGCGCGGGCTTCTGCTATTTCCCGTTGAATGCGCGGCTTGTCCCACTTCAACTCGTTTGCCATGAGCTCAGCACTTGTTGCAAGACTCGAACCAGTTGGTGCTTCCGCCGTACCTAATTCCGTACGACGCCGCACCACATCCGTCAGCTTGAGAGCCATTTCTTCCCGAACGGCATGCACCACCTCGGCCTTCAGGACCTGCGTGGTGGCGTCGACCGTTTGAGCCCATTCAGGGTCTTCTTTACAGTAGTTTAGTAAGCGTGGATATTCTGAGCCATAATTGTAGATCAAGTGTTCTATTATGTTTTCGTTGGATTCTTTAAGAGCTTTAGCTTTTTCCTCTGTGACAAACTTTTGGAAGCCGTCGATGACACCACCAAAGATGCGCGACTTTTTGCAAATGGATTTCGGCGGTACCTGACCCATCTTTTGAAAGACGAAATCGACGGTCTTTTCCGCCACATCTCTCGCGGTGGTGTATTTCACGCCAACCACAGTGATCAAGCCGTCCAAACCGTTGGTCTCTTTGTGATCGATAATCTTGTAATGCTTCATAAGGTTTACATCGCCACTCTTCTGGTCATGCCCCTCGACGGGAAGCATGCCGCCATAAAAATACGCCACATCGTTACGCGTCAGGTTGGCAGTGGGGTAAGCCTCGTTGATTTCTTGAATAAAACCCGCAATGTCTCGTTCAGTGATTCTAAAGTTTCCTGGATCGCCGTCATACGGCACATGTGTGGTTCCGATGATGCTGTACTGGCGCCAGGGTGTGATGAACAACAGACGCGAGCCCTTGCTGATTACGGCATCGGCGTCCTTAAATTGTGTCTTGCTCCAGACTCCGACCGCAAATTCCTGGTTGAGCTGTTTTTTCACAACGATATTCATGGCAGCCGAAAGCCTCACCAACGGTTGGGAGTAATAACCATTCAGGTGACTTAATATGTTGTTCACCCACGGGCCGCTGTTGTTGATGACAAGCCTGGCTGCGATTTCGAAGCGATCGCGTGTGAAGACGTCTCTTGCCACGATGCCGGTGATCTGGTCGCGATCTTTTGCAAATCCCACCATTTCCACATAATTGGCCGCCGTGGCCCCGGCCGCAACCGCGGACCGCAGAATTGAAATGAGCATGCGTTCCGCATTGCGCACCTGACAATCATACCAAATCGCCCCACCCGTAAGGCCTTTTTCGTCAATACCGGGAATCAATTCCTGGCATTCCCGTTTGGAAACCACGCGACCGTTTGGCAGATGTTTTTGCGGTTCCAAATTGCGGTTGCGGTCAAATCCGATCAGATCGTTGAGCAACAAGGCAACGGCCATGACCTGCTTGCTCTTGAGGGCGTGGCCGTAGGTCGGCATGATGCAAGGGAGCGGGTGAACCAGATGGGGTGCGATGTGCATCAGCGTGCTGCGTTCCAGGATCGACTCGCGCATGCGTTTGAAGTCGGCGTGCTGCAAGTAGCGCAACCCACCGTGGATGATCTTCAAACTGTTAGAGGAAGTGGCAGAGCCAAAATCGCCCTTTTCCACCAGGGCAACCGACAGGCCACGCAACGCGGCGTCCCAGGCTGTGCAGACACCGTAGATCCCTCCTCCGATTATGACGACATCGAATTGCTTATCCGCTAATTGGGCTATGTCCCGTTTCATCTTTAAACTATTTCGCTTCCTACATTTTTATTCACAGTTCACCCGTAAACCATTGACAACGATCATTTAAGAGCAAAAGCCATGATATGCCAACCGGTGGAACGGGTGACAAACTTGGGTATCAAATTAAACGTAGGAACAAACATGCCGTTGAAAAACATAGCCTTGACGCCCTTCTGCAACCTGGATTTCACTGGAAATCTTTCCGGTAGGGTCTGTACTTTTTGAAATTTCCGCAGGAGCGCTCTGAATTCAGCGATGGTATATTTTTTTAACACAGGTGCATCTTCGTGTTCCAAAGCCACACCAAGGGTAACCGACAAAAAGTTCAGCCATGACTTACGGTTGTAAACCATCATAATGACCTCTCCACCGGGTTTCACCACCCGGTGCAGCTCGTCCACCATGGCCTGGCCGTTTGCTGTATATTGGATGACGCCGTGCGCGTAAACGACGTCGAAGGTGTTGTCCTCAAATTCCAGGTTTTCACCATTTCCCAGCACAAACTCGCCTTTCTGGTCATGAAGTTCGAAGTTTTTCCTGGCCAGTTCAATGGATTGTTCAGCCAAATCGACTCCGGTAACCTGGGCGCCTCCTTTGGCAAAGCGCAACAGATCGATGCCAACGCCACAGCCAACCTCAAGGAGCTTCTTTCCGGCATAACCATCGAAATGGACCACGCTGGGCAGATAGCGCAGCTTGTCGAATCGATATTCATCCAAATCCTCAAAAAAGCCTTTGGTACCAACGGGGTGCTTGGCAATTTCCAGATCATGAATATGCTCATTCCAGTACTGCCGGATAGATTCTAACAAGGGACTTGGCAAAGGTTCAGTTGCTTTTTCTGTCTCCGTGGCGGTAATTGACATAGGACGACTTTCATTCTCCATTTGAGTTAATTGAATTCCTCTCCATTGAATCCGGGACTGATCAGGTTTAAGATGCGTCTTAGGTTTAAGTCAGACAGGCACACGCTCATGTTTCCGATCGAGTCAAAAAGATAATTGGATTTTTCGAAGATTTCCTGCTTTTCTCTGAGCTCGTTGGCCTTTTTGCAATGCCAAATACTTTCAAACGACTGTTCGCGAATGTTGCCCAATTTATAATTCTTAGACGGACTGGTAAAAATGTTTCCCCAGGCATCTATTGAAACAAAAGAATACCCTGAAATACAGCGAAATTCCTTAAAAGGGTTAGCATTCTGAAGAAATTTGCGCAGAGCCTGGTGATATTCCAACGAACCGGTCAGTACGCGATTAAATTCGGCTTTCACCTGGTCCATTTGATCCACGAGTAAAGAATAGTTTGGCTCTTTTAACAAGAGAGCCTCATCAAAATCAAAACCTGTACGTGTCAATTTTTGCGCAAGCTGAAAGCTGAGTCCGTCAATGCCCTTGCTGTTGCACAACTGAGCCAGGGGCACCAGTTGGTTCACATTTCGAATGGTCAAGGTGGTTTTGATGAATATTTTGGGACCGGCATTTCGGCGCATCGCCTTCAAATTGTCAATCGCTGCGCTGGCCAGCTCAAAGTACCCTGGTATGCCTCTGATTTGGTCGTTTAACCTGGCTTCGGCAGCATCGATGGAGATGAAAATCGTATCCAGTCTTGCCTCCACCAAATCCTTTGCCCTGCGTTCGGTTATGAGGAGGCCGTTGCTGATCAAGGAAGTGTAGAGCGAATTCCTTTTGGCAAATTCCACAAGCTCAACGACGTCTCTGCGCAACAGGGGTTCGCCACCCGAAAAGCACAGATTCAGTACGCCGGAATTCGACAATTGCCGGATGAGCTCTTTCCCTTCAGAAGTAGACAAAATAGAAGGATCGAGCTTCCTTTTCCAGTGAAGACAGGTCTGGCATTTGGCGTTGCAAGTGTTGATCACTTCCCACTCGGCCTTGAGTGGACCAATGGTCGGCACCCTCTCTCCCCGGTTAAACCTCAACAAGTTCGTTAAGTGTTTGACTCTTTTTCTCATGAGTGTCTTGCCCGCCCCGTAAATAAATGTCCTGCCATATTCCGAAGACCATCATCGCCCAAAGCCGATGGCTATGATTCTCGACGCCCGTGAGATGCTCACTTACCAGGTTTTCCACAAAATCGGAATTAAAAAATCCATCTCGCTTGATCCTTTGCGGATGCAACACATCCATCATGAGAGGCTTGAGATCTGTTTTAAGCCAGTTCTTAATCGGGATGCTAAACCCTTCTTTGCCCCGATGCAAAATATCGTACGGCAATATTTTCTCCATAGACTTCTTCAAAATGTACTTTGTCTGCTTCCCTTGCAGTTTCAGCCGGCTTGGGATGGTCGCACAAAACTCGACAAAGCGATGATCCAGGAACGGCACCCTGGCTTCTAAGGACACGGCCATGCTCATACGGTCGACTTTTACCAATATGTCGTCCACCAGATAGGATTTTATGTCGACATAAAGCTGCCGGTTTACGACATCTGAAGATTGGATTGCTTGAAAGTTTTCCAGGATAAAATCATAAGCGCGTTTGCCATTCAAGCTGGTTTGCATATCCCGCGAATACAAATTGGCCTTCTCGGCTTCTTGCAAAAAGATCATCCATCTGGTGTGCTGCAACTCTTCCGGAAGGCGCATCCCCTCAACGAAACGCCTGGTGCGATTGATGAGTCCCTTTTTCTTGCTGGTTGGCGGCAGCTTGTCCACGATCGGGTTTATGAGACCCGTGCGCACAAACGCCGGCAAGCGCTGATAAGAATGGGCAACCTTGTTGGCAATGTAGGTGTCGTAGCCAGCGAACAGCTCATCGCCGCCATCGCCGGACAGCACCACCGTCACGTAATCCCGCGCCATTTTTGAGACCAGGTACGTGGGAAAAATCGAAAAATCCCCGAACGGTTCGTCGAGATGGGCAATCAGCTTTTCCGTAAGCTCCAACGCGTTGGGCTGAATGGTAAATTCGTGGTGCTCTGTTTGGAACAGATTGGCAATGGTGCGGGCGTAATTGGTTTCATTGTAGCTGCTTTCTTCAAAACCAATGGAAAAGGTCTTAACAGGCTGATTCATGCTGCGGCTCATCAGAGCAACGACTGAGCTGGAGTCGATGCCGCCGCTCAAAAAAGCGCCTAACGGCACATCGCTCATCAGCCGAATCTTCACGGCATCCTGCAACAGATCCAGCAATTGTTCGCTCAGCTCATTTTCGTCGACCTGTTTTTCGTCAAATTGCAGTTCCCAATATCTTTTGACGTGGAGTTTCCCATCGCGCAAGGTCAGAGTGTGCCCCGGCGGCAATTTGGAAATGTTTTGCAGAATGCTGTGAGGCGCCGGGATGTATTCAAAAGTCATGAAAATATCCAACGCTTGCAGGTCCACATTCCTGGGCACATCTTTGATCTGCAGGATTGATTTCAGTTCGGACGCAAATGCAAACTTGCGGGAATCGCAATAATAGTACAATGGTTTGATTCCCAACCGATCTCTGGCCAGAAACAGCGTTTGTCGCCTCTCGTCGAATATGGCGAAGCCGAACATGCCGTTCAACTTGCTGGGGCAGTCGTCACCGTATTCCTCATACGCATGCACGATCGCTTCGGTATCCGTGCGCGTTCGGAACTTATGGCCTTTTTTTTCAAGATCGGTGCGCAGTTCCAAATAATTGTAAATCTCACCGTTGAAAACGATCCAGATGGTGCCATCTTCATTGGAAATAGGCTGGTGTCCGGTAGCTAAATCGATGATGCTCAAACGGCGCATGCCAACCGCTGTGTTGCCTTTGACATACCAGCCATCGTCGTCCGGACCGCGATGCTGGATGGCATCACACATGCTCAATATCAACGGTTCGTCGACTTGATAAGCCCGATCAAAATAAGAGACACCACAAATTCCGCACATTAACGTTCTCCGCCCGCGTATTCTAATTGACTTTCCAGATAAGTGTAAACATTGCTGGTTTTCTTTAAATAGGACTCATAGCTGTAGTTCTGCTGTGCCAGGACCCTGGCATTGTCGGCGATTTCTTGGCTGAGGCCAGGATCTTGCAGTACCTTCAGCACACCATTCCCAAAAGCTTCCGGCGTGCAATCCGTCAACACGGAAACTGCCTCGTTGAGCACCTGGGTGTGTGTAATGTGCCTGGTGGCGACGATAGGCTTCCCAGAACGCAAGTAAGAGTAGATCTTCAAAGGCGTGTTGTTGCCATCTGTTCTCGGCGAGACCAGGATGTCGGATGCTTCGATGTACTGCGGTACCTGCTGAGGCATAACGGAACCGGTGAATATAAAACTTTCGCCCAGATTTAGCTCGTCAACTTTGTCCTGGTAGTTGCGGATTTGTTCCGGTTTTCCTCCAACCAAAACGAATTTTACGTCCTGGGCTTGCTGCAAGACCCGTTTGCCGGCTTCGATGAGCAGATCAATTCCCTGGTAAGGCTCAAACGTGCCCGTGTACAGCACGATGCGTTCGCCATTTGTTTTGATGGTTTTTTGCACGTTCGTGGGATTGGTAGCCTGACCAAAAACCAGGCTGTTGTCCGCCACGTTTTCAATTAAGATGCTAAACTGGTTGGGAAATCGTTGCTTAACATAATTGTACAACTCAGGACAAATGGTTATTACAGCATCTGCGCTATTTATAGTGTAGGACTCCAGCTTTTCAAACCATTTGACCAAAAAAGAAGACCTGGTAAATCTAAAATTTGACAATTGTTGCGGTAGACTGGAATGCATATCGTAGAGGTGCAGGGTCTGGTATTTTTTGGCCAAATAAGCTGCGAAAAAGCCTGCTTCCTCGTGTGAATGAATCAAATCGTAACGCCCCTGACGCAGCATTTTCATCGCTTTCAGAATCACAAAAACGTCCACCCACACTTTGCTTTTCGAAGGTCCAACGGCTATCTTTTTCACAAGCGGTACCCTCGGAATCCTGTGAATGGTCACCCCCTCGATCTCAACATTTTCACCCAAATGATAG
Organism: bacterium; assembly: GCA_046757525.1. Taxonomy (GTDB): domain Bacteria; phylum Zhuqueibacterota; class Zhuqueibacteria; order Oceanimicrobiales; family Oceanimicrobiaceae; genus JBHHYI01. Next base: position 7,693 of record JBHHYI010000185.1, read on the forward strand.
GTCAACAAATCGAGTTGGTACCCCAGCCTGGAGAGCGCTTTTAGACGGTGCAACACGCTAAAGGGGGTGCCTCTGGGTTGAAAAAACGGTTGCGGCGCAATCATCAAGATACGCATACGCTTAGGCCTGCAAGGTCGTAAGTTCTAATTAATTCCAGTGTTAGCAAAAGCTTCAAAAATCCCAGTTGACGGTCGGAGCTATGGTAAACATCGGCCTCCAAATGAGTTAACTTTAGCAATTATGGTGCCATTGAGTGGCCCCAAACGGCTGCACCAGCAAACCATAAGTTTTATTTGATTTAGAAATCTCATAAATAACGGTTTTATATAATATTTACATTTTTTCGTGTGCCAGACTGAAACGTTGTTCCGTTCTGACACAAAACAAAAAAGAGATGCCTGGTAATTCTTCCTTTGTTCGCAACAATCCTTTACCACTACACCTCATTCAAATGACAACCATGCGGGAATAACGATGGGATCGGCTGAAACGACGGTTACTTATTACTCCGAAAAGGTCATTTCAAAGGAGTCCGGCAACTGCCGGATTCCGCTCGGGGTGACAATAGGGCGATTAGAGGCCCCTTAAGTCGACGCTAAAAGGCGGGTGCCGGACTCCGAATACCAAGCGTAGCGGGTCACGTATTCAAGGCCGCTTCCACTCCCGCGTGGTGTCACTCCGCCGGGTAGAACCCTTCAGTCATTTCGACCCCTCTTTTCTTGTCATTTCGACGA
>JBHHYI010000186.1:0-8375 GCA_046757525.1 bacterium
GCTCAGATCCCCACAGTTGAAAAATTGTGGGGGTTTTTTGTTTGTATGAAAATCAGCCTGGCACAGCTCTTTCCACACCCCTGAGCCGTCCAAGGTCCAGAGAAATTTCCTAAATGAAACACTTCCAACTTGATTTTTGTAACGATTTTTAGTTTATTAAGATAGCTTCATTTTCAAAGTTGCTCTTGAGGCACTCTTCACCTTTTAGCCAGCCTGTCTCGAATGTGAGTGAAGTCTTCAGCACTTTGTAAGACAAATCGAGGAAGTATGCATGTTCCGTTCTTATCAGACAGACACGTGGTTCTTATCTGAACCTGAAACCATCAAATACAGATCGTACACCTTGAATAGTTTCAGACAGATTCCTCAACTTCGCAAGCTTTCGCCAGAGCGGCAATTTGAAATTGAAGTTGTCGGGCACGTTTTTCCGTTCAAAACCAACAATTACGTTGTCAACGAGCTGATCGATTGGAATGCGGTCCCGGACGATCCCCTTTTTAGATTGACGTTTCCGCAGAGAGATATGCTCAAGCCTCGTCATTTCGACAAGATGGCCAGAGCTCTCGAGCATAGGGTAAGCAAACCCGAGATTTCAGAAATAGCCAATGAAATTCGTATGCAGCTCAATCCACATCCGGCCGGACAGTTGCAGCAGAATGTGCCAACTTTGGATGGTCGCCGGTTGAGTGGCCTGCAACACAAATATGAACAAACGGTGTTGTTTTTCCCCAGTCAGGGGCAGACGTGCCATGCTTATTGCTCATTCTGTTTTCGCTGGCCACAATTCGTTGGAATCGATACATTGAAGTTTGCCATGCGAGAGTCAGAACTCTTAGTGGCCTATCTCCGTGAGCATCGTGAAGTTACCGACGTTCTCATTACAGGCGGCGACCCTCTGGTGATGAAACCCATTGTGCTCGAAAAATACATTGAGCCTCTTCTCAAGGCAAATCTTACAAATCTCCAAACCATCAGGCTTGGTTCGAAATCTCTGAGTTTCTGGCCCTACAAATATTTGATAGGGAGAGAAGCTGAAGAGACTTTGCGGCTGTTCCAAAGAATCGTGCGTTCAGGAAAGCATTTAGCCTTGATGGCTCATTTTTCCCATCCTCGAGAGCTAAACACTGGAGCGGTACAAAAGGCCATCCGACGGATTCGCAAGACGGGCGCCGAAATCCGAACCCAGTCTCCGATTTTGCGCCATATCAACGACCAGGCGGACGTGTGGGCAGAAATGTGGCAAAGACAGGTTGGATTGGGTTGCATTCCGTACTATATGTTTGTGGTGCGAGATACTGGCGCCCAGCACTTTTTTGGCCTGCCTTTAGTCAGGGCATTCGAAATCTTCAAGGCGGCTTATGAAAAAGTAAGCGGTTTGGCCCGAACGGTGCGCGGACCCAGCATGTCCGCAAATCCCGGCAAAATACAGATCGTTGGCGTTGCAGAGTTGTGCGGCGAAAAAGTGTTTGCGTTAAACATGCTGCAAGCGCGTGACCCCAACCTGGTGATGCGCCCATTTTTTGCAAAGTACGACGAGAATGCCTATTGGATAGATGATCTTGAACCGGCGTTTGGAGAAGAGAAATTCATATTTGAATGAATATCTCGTTCCCGCGGTCTCCGTGGGAATGCCCCGGCGACGCTCAGCGTCGCGTCACCGTTCCGTGGTCACTTTGAATGTTCTCATCCCAGCTTCAACCATTTCGTGCTTGGCCGACGAAAACGTTCGTTCGGGCTTGTCATTTCGACCGCACGAAGCAAGGGAGGAATCTGGTTAAGGACCTCACAATGGGTACCTGGCAAGAAGATTTCTTCTGCGAAGCGTCCTATTGAGAGGATATTTTCGGAGTTTTCGGTCAGGGGCTATTGCTACCATGGACGCAAGAGCGTCCTGAATGGGTTCCCACGCCGAGCGTAGGAACCAGGTTACACAGGTTCAACAGTCTCAGGCCGAGGCGTATTCACCGAGCAGTTGGGTTCGTATCTGTCCGATCTCTCCCAGAACTTCAGGGTTCGCCAGCGCGCTTCGGTTCGAAATGGGCCTTCCCGCCAAAGCAGCTTTCACGCTGAGCTCCACCGGTTTTCCACTTCTGGTCACCGGCACGCCCGAGATTTGGAAGATGTGGCGCGGGACATGCCGGGGCGAGCATTTTTCGCGTATGGTTTGGCGAATGATTTGTTTGGAAGCTTCATCGAGTTCTTGCTTGGCCGGGCCAACCACAAACAAAACGATGACCTCGTCGGATTGGCCAGGCGGAATCCAACCTACGACCACCGCGCCGGCAACGAATGCCAGATGATCGAGGGCAGAGTAGATTTCGGCGCTGCCAATGCGGACGCCGCCAGGGTTCAGCGTGGTATCGCTGCGCCCGTAGATGATCACACCGCCCCCAGGCATGAATTGTACGTAGTCGCCGTGCCGCCACAAGCCCGGATAAACATCAAAATAGGCTTTTTGGTATTTCTGGCCCGCCGGATCGTTGAGAAACCCCACTGGCATGGAAGGCAAAGGCTTGCGGCAAACCAATTCACCGGGAGCGTTTAAGGCGGGTTTGCCGGTTTCATCCAGGGCAACCACGTCTACCCCCAGGCCTTTGCACTGGATTTCTCCTGCGGTTACGGGCAAATTGGGATTGCCTAAGACGAAGCAGGAAACGATGTCCGTGCCACCGCTGATGCCGGCCAGGTGCACGTCCTTCTTGACCGTCTCGTAGATCCAGCGAAACCCTTGCTGCGACAGGGGAGAGCCGGTATACAGAATAGATCTCAATGGTGTCAGTGGTCCGAGGGCTCCTTTTGCAATTGGCGGCTGTTTTTTCATGCAGCTTTCGATGTAGCGTCCGCTGGTGCCAAAATGCGTGACCCCGAGCTGGTCGACCACCCGCCAGATAGCCGTCAGGTCCGGGTAGCCGGGATTGCCGTCGTACAGCCCCACTTTTGCGCCCAGCGACAGGGCGCTGAGCTGCCAATTCCACATCATCCAGCCACAAGTCGTGAAGAAGAGCAGAAAATCATCGGGTCGAATATCGCAGTGAAGTTGAAGCTCTTTTCGGTGCTGCAACAGGGTGCCGCCCGTACCGTGCACGATACACTTGGGTGCACCTGTGGTGCCGGAGGAAAACAAGATGAACAAGGGATGGTCGCAAGGAACTTGCGCAAAGCTCAACGGTGGCACCTCCTGCGGCGCCAAAAAATCGTCCCAGCTAAGATCTCCGACTGTGTTGGCCGACCCAACCGGGTAGGGTATGGACACGATGGTTTGCAGAGAGGGGATTCTGCCTTTTAGTCTTGTTACGACCTCCTCGGTCTTGTAGGTCTTGCCGCTGTAGCGATAATGGGTACTGCAGAAAATGAGCTTAGGGGCGATCTGAGTTAACCGGTCGCACAGGGCTTCCAGTCCGAAATCCGGTGAGGCGCTGCTCCAACTTGCCCCCATGCTGGCACAGGCCAGGCAAGCCACGATGGCTTCGGGTATGTTGGCCAGATAGCCGGCCACTCTGTCGCCTTGCTGGATGCCCGCATTCTTTAAGCCACGGGCACACCTGGCCACCAGTGCTCTTAGTTCGTCATAACGAATCTCACCATAGGACTCATCGTTCCCTTCACTGACATTTTCGCCCTTTTCGATGCAGTAGACGATGGCTGTTCCCGGGAAATCGCAGCCAAGGATATTTTCGGCGTAATTCAAATGCATCCCGGAAAACCAGCGCGCGCCGGGCATCGCGTGCGTATCCAGAATTTTGTCCGGCGGCTGACTGAAGCAGATTCCAGTATATTCCAGAAAGGAACGCCAGAAACCTTCAAGGTGCTCCACACTCCACCGGTGCAAAGACTCATAGTCAGCAAAGCGCGTGCCCACTTTTCGGCCCAGCCAGTTTGTGAACTGGGTCATCTGGGTGTTCTTAACGGCTTCCGCACCTGGTTTCCAGAGGATTTCGCCCATATTTCTTGGTACTTTCGATTTGAAGTTCTGTCATGCCGAGCTTCCATTGGCATGGAGTTGGGTTAACTAATCTTTCTGTTGCAGCCATTCGCACAACCGGTCGATGGCTGTGATCACATTGCTACAGTAAACCTTGAGGAAATCGATTTCGCGAACCTTGTAGCGCGGCGTTTGTTGGGCTGCTTCTAACGCCCTGGCACCGTCAAAATCTACGTAAGCAATTCGTGCGGTCAATTCGTCTGGCATTCTGCCAAAGGATGTGCCAGGCAGGATGGCAACCCCGGTATCTCGCAACAAACGCCGACAAAACTCCTCGCTGGTGCCGATGCCTCGATGTTTTAGCACTTCCCTGAATTGGCAAAAATCAGGGAACAAATAAAAGGCGCCTTTGGGTTCTGGAACGACCACCCCGACTTCGCTCAGTTGGTGCGCAATGTGCCGTCCCAGAGCCCTGAGGATTCGCCGGGACTGGTGTAAATACTCTTCGATATCGGCGCTGCCTTTGAAGGCTCGCACGGCCGCGTATTGAATGGGGGCACTCGTGGCGGTGTAAGTCTCGCTGGCAACCACAGCCATGGCATCGCGCAGCCAGTGCAAGGAGTTTGGAAAAACAAAAGTCCCCAGCCGCCAGCCGCCCGCGCCGCACCATTTGCTCAAGCCGCTGCTAATGATCGTGCCTTCCGGGTAAAAACGTGCGATGGACACGTGATGACTGTTGTGGTGCAATTCGCCGTATATTTCATCGGAGAGGAGGATGACCCGGTATTTGCGCGCTACTTGAGCCAGCGCCTTGAGTTCTTCCAGTTTATAGGTACCGCCGCTGGGATTGTTGGGATAATTGAGGACGATTATTCTCGGTCGATTGGAATCCTGGTGACAGATGGTTTCGATCGCGTCCGGCATGAGACGCCAGCCGTTATTCAGGTGCGTGCGCAGCCAGTTGATGCGACGACCGATGATCTGGGCCTGGGGTGCATAGGAAACCCAACTGGGTGTAGGAATAACCAGGTCACCGTAGTAAACGAGCTGTAGAACAAACATGAGCTCTTTTGAACCCGGACCAATGAGCACATCTTCGGTGACGCATTCGATGTCCTGAGTGCGATGGTGATATTCAGCCACCGCCTGGCGCAGCTCTTCGAGCCCTTGCACCGGCAAGTAAGCCTTCTGGTGGGCGTTGGCTTGCAATGCCTCCACAACAGGCTTTGGCACCGGAAAAGGCGATTGGCCCAGACCCAGTTTAAAGACCCGTTTGCCTTCGCCTTGAAGTTTCTTGCTGCGTTCATTTATTTCCAACGTGGCTGATTGTGTCAATCCACGGACATTTAGGTTGAGATTGACGTCGGGGGTATAATTCTTCCTGGGTTTCATTTCTGCTTTGCCGTTTCAGCACAGTCAATTAATTCAGTTAAATTCACAAAACTATTAAAAGTTATTACTATACGAATTAAAATGCAAGATGTCAATATGAAATAAGGGTGACGTCAAAATTTCTTGACAATGTGATACAATTTACTAAATTGTGATAATTTATGGGCCCACTAAATCCTGAGACTCCTGTGGCATCCTCTTCAGGCCCGTCGATAATTCACTGAATTCAGTTTAAGGAGCATTGAAAAATGAAGACAATCGGTTTTTTTTGTTTTGCGCTACCATGGTTGGTATTTGGTTGCTCAGGAGAGAACCCGGGCGGTTCGGAGCGGGCAACAGTGCCACAACCTGATCACGTTCTAAGCAGTGAAAACACGCACAACAAATTCAGCAGCAGCATCCCACCGGTCCTCAAAGTTGCTTCAGGCGCCGTCATTGAAGTCGACACCAAGGAGGCCACCGACGGGCAGCTAACTCAGAATTCCACCGCCGCCGATGTGGCAAATCTGAAGTTCGATCCCATTCATCCCCTGACGGGACCGGTCTATGTCGAAGGCGCAGAGATAGGAGATATTCTCGCAGTGACCTTGCTGCGCATCGAGATTGGCGATTGGGGCTGGTCTGCCATTGATCCTGGTTTTGGACTTCTGGCAGATGAATTCACGCAACCTTACATCAAGACCTTTACCCTGGGAAATCAAGCGAAATGGGCCCAGTTTTCCGACAAAATCAGGATCCCGCTCAAGCCGTTTGCTGGCGTGATGGGCGTGGCCCCGGCTACCGACTCTCTGCTGTCTACCATCCCGCCGCGTGCCAACGGCGGCAACATGGATAACCCCTACTTGACTGAAGGGACGACCGTTTATTTTCCCGTGTTTGTAAAAGGCGGGCTCTTTTCGATTGGGGACACTCACGCGGCCCAGGGTTTGGGCGAGGTGTGCGGTACGGCCATCGAAGCCCCGATGAAGATCACTTACCGGATAAAGGTGTTGAAAGGGCAGCGCAAAATTGCTGAGCCTCAGTACGAAACCAAAGATTTTTATGCGGTAACCGCATTTGCCACGACCCTCGATGAGGCTGCTAAGAAAGCCACGCGTTATATGATCGACTACTTAGTCCACGAGCATGGACTCAGTCGCGAAGAGGCTTACGTATTGTGTTCGTTGGCGGGCAAACTGCAGATTGCTGAAGTGGTGGATGTACCCAATGTTCTCGTCAGCATGCACATACCTAAGAAGGTATTAGGCATGTAGTCACTCTCATCGATTTGTTGGAAGCGACCGATATGGGAAAGCTTGGACAGAGTCTGGCAAAAATTGTGCAAGAATCAGACCGCTTAGCACAAGTGCACAAGGCCGACTTAAGGTTTGGTGATTTGGTGCTGGTCTTCACTCGATATTCCAAATACTCCTTGCGAGTTCTTGGAAATGATTTGTATCTGGTTTCAGGGGGCTGGTTTGACAAGCAAGGTCTTTCTCCGATGGAAATAAAAGTCGCAGGTTGCACCTGGGGGGGAAGCATCATTAAGTTGGACATTGTTGCTGCCTGCGGACTTTGCCTCGAATTCGGCAATCGGGTCGTAACCAGTCCCATCGAGAGCGTGACCTTGATTAGAAGTCCAGCTCGAAATTAGGGGGTTTGGACACGAGCGCGGAAGCCGTTGTCTCACAGCACAGTTTTGGGAAAAAACTTCTTAACATGGGTCGGGCCGTCGCTCCTGCGGAGTGATGGCCCTTGGGGTTGGCAATTGGCTCTAAGAATGTCAGCCGCACAAAATAGTAGTGCGATTCCTAATTATCGTTGCAAACCCTGTCAGGGTTGATATGTTAATTAAGAATCGATGGTATAGATAGCCTTGGACAACAAGCGAGAAACACAAATGATCGGTAAAACAATCCTTCACTATCGCGGCAGTAGCCGGATCAGGCTATCGCCTGACAAAATTCTCGAAAAACTCCCTTCGACGGAGCTCAGGGCAGGCGGCGAAGGTGGCATGCCTTCCTTAATTTACAAATACAATAAATTGGTCCGGCTCTGCCAGAGGTGTTCTCTATGATTGGAAAGACAATCCTCCATTACAAAATCCTCGAAAAGCTCGGTGAAGGGGGGATGGGCGTCGTTTACCAAGCCGAGGACACCAAACTCAAGCGCGACGTCGCCATTAAGTTTCTGCCGCGGCAAATTGCCGCCAGCGAGGAGGAACGCCAGCGCTTCAAAATCGAGGCACAGGCAGCGGCAGCCTTGAATCATCCCCACATCGCCACCATTTATGCCATTGAAGAGGTAGATGAGCAGATATTCATAGTTATGGAATATATCGACGGCCGGGAATTGCGGAAGGTCATTCAATCCGAAATCCCAGATCCGCAATCCGCCATTGACATTGCCACCCAGATCGCCGCCGGCCTGCAAGCGGCGCATGAAAAAGGCATCGTGCACCGCGACATAAAATCCGCCAACATCATGGTCACGGACAAAGGCCAGGTGAAAATCATGGACTTCGGTCTGGCGAAGCTCTCGGGCCGCACCATGCTGACCAAAGAGGGCACCACCCTCGGCACGGTAGCCTACATGTCCCCGGAACAGGCCCGAGGTGAGAATGTCGACCACCGCACCGACATCTGGGCGTTCGGGGTGGTGCTGTACGAAATGCTGACCGGCGAATTACCGTTCAAAGGGGATTACGAGCAGGCGGTGATTTACTCCATTTTGAATGAGGAGCCGGATTTCTCCGATATTCCCGCAGACTTCTTACCTGTGGTGAAAAAGGCTCTCGCAAAGAAAGTCGGAGCCCGTTTTCAGAATATTGAGGAGCTGCTTGCTGACCTGAGAGCCCTGACAGGGTTTGAAGCCCTGTCAGGGTTGAGCGCTAAGGCCGGGCCATCCAGCCGGATGCAACCGGCCCGGCAGAGGAGTATGCTCTTGCTGGCCGGCGGTCTGGCGGTGGTGGTGCTAACGGTCGCAGCCATGGGATATTTCTTTTCAAAACGCGGGCCCACCGACCTGAAAATCGTCTCCACCCGGCCTTTGACATCCGCTCCCGGATTCGAGGGGCAGCCCA
>JBHHYI010000187.1:0-8343 GCA_046757525.1 bacterium
CAGCAGTGACCTACTCGGGATGACTTGCAACTTGGCCTTTTGGGAAACGCTCTGTTGAACGTAACGCAATCGTCACGATTGCGGGATTGCGGGAGCTTTTAGAAACGGGCTTGCCCTGGGCATATCGAAGGGTCGGCTTCTGTCTAAACCGGGCAGACGGTAACCTTCTTGAAGAAGGTCACCGTCTACAAGAAAGAGAGCACTAAGTGAGTCAGACGTCTAATTATTCTATAAGGTTCAACCTGGGGTTGTTCCTGGTGTCAGGAATCCTGTTGGGGTTTTTGGTAACGGTCTCCCCCTACGCGGCCGTTTTTGCCACGCTGGCCTTGTTTGTACTGTTTGCATTTGCAAAAAGTCCGCTAAAAGCGCTCTCAATTTTGATCCTGTTGGTCCCGTTTTCTGCCATGGAGTTGTTCAATGAAGCGGTAATGAATCTGCCGGGGGCGAAGCCTCTGCACCTGCTCGCTTTCTTCGTCCTGGCCATTGCTGCGTTTCATTACAAGCAAGCAGAACCGGTCCCGGGCTATGCAAAAGTGTTTATTCTGGTGCTGGTGGCGATTTTCAGCATCAGCGTCGTTCGTTCCCTTTCCCATGGAGAAATCTTTAGTTACCTGGAGGAGGAAAAGCTGTCTACCTCGCAGTATCTTTTGTCCTACTATCTCAAGCCGCTCATTTACTTCATGCCTCTACTGGTCATAATAAAATTTGCGAAGGGAAAAGGCCACCTGGCCTTTGTTGCCAACGTCATGGTGTGGTCAATCATGGTCCTGACCGCTTTTCTGCTTTTTCTGTACGTGTTCAAATGTCCCAACAAGACCGATGTTTGGGCCGTCAAGGATTATTTTTCTTTGGTATTGAATCAGCACACCAATGATTTAGCCAATTTCTATATTGTGGTTTTTCCGGTCGTCTTGATGCGGTTCTTTCTGAAAAAGGACTTGACCAGCATTGTGGGCCTTGGTCTAACAGTTCTCGGCATTGGCATATTGTACTCAAGGACGGCCTACGTCACTATGGTCTTTACGTTCTTAATGTACCTGGTCATTTCCAGGAGGGCCAAGATCCTTCCTGTGTTTTTGATTGTTGCGCTGGGTTTGTCGTTAGTCATCGGAGCGAGTGTAAAAAAGCGGCTCACCAAGGGCTTCGATTCCAAAGACTACAACGAAATCTCCGCAGGAAGAATCGACGATATCTGGCTGCCCCTGATCGAGGAATACAGCCAGAATCCCCGCAAACTGGTTCTTGGCAACGGAAGGTATAGCATCATCACTTCTGAGGCATTCAGGGAAGGAACCATTTTAGATACGGTTAGACATCCCCACAATATGTATTTAGAGCTGGTGTTGGACACTGGGATTCTCGGGTTGTTGATCGTTGTAATCTGTTCAGGCGTCGTTGTTCGCAAGGTCCTGAAAGGCTTGCGCGTTGTGCGGAACGACGAGATACGGGAATATCTCTACGCGGTTCTGGTTTCCATGACTTCCTATTTTGTTGCGGGATTGTCGGGGAGATCTGTTTACCCCGACGTGTCCAACAGCTTCTTTTGGATTGTCGTGGGTATGGCCGTTGCGACCTTGAGATTGCTGCCAAACTCTGGAGAGAGCACGCTTGAAGAGACTTAGGATTTGCTTTGTGGCACAAACCATGTTCCCCTTGCTTGACCCCCGTGGCCGTTTACCGGACATCGGCGGCGCCGAACTGCAGCAGTTGTTGCTGGGGCGGGAGTTGGCAAACAGAGGACATGAGGTCTCCTACATAACCATGGATTATGGTCAGGAGGAGATTGAGACCATAGGACCATTCACGGTAATCTCGACTTTTAAGCCAAAGGAAGGTATTCGGGGCTTGCGGTTCGTCTACCCCCGGCTGCTCAAGATTTGGCGCGCCCTGAAGCGCTCCGAGGCTGACATTTACTATGTCCGCTGCGCCAATTTTATTCTTGCCCCGGTGGTCTGGTTTGCCAGGCGGCATCGGAAAAAAGTGGTCTTTTGCGGCGCCTCCGACCCGGACTTCGACCCCCAAAGGGTTACTGTGCCCATCTTGCGCGACCGGATTCTGTATTTCTGGGGACTAAAAAGATGCGATGCCATAATCGTCCAGAACGAAGTCCAACAAAAGCTCTTACAAAAACATTTCCGCAGAGAGGCGACCATAATTCACAATGGACTGCAGAAAGCCGACACAAGCTCGCAGGCAAAAGGCGAAATTCTCTGGGTCGGAAATTTCAAGTGGTACAAGAGGCCACGGTTGTTCATTGAATTGGCCCGCAAAATTCCCCATGAACGGTTCGTCATGATCGGCGGAAGCTCCATGAATGGTTCGCAAAAGCTTTACCATTCGTTGGCTGAACAAGCACGCCAGGTGCCGAATCTGCAAATGAGAGGTTTCCTGCCTTTCGAAGAAGTGGAGAAAGCGTTCGGGCGGGCCAAGCTGTTTGTCAATACGTCCGAACACGAGGGCTTCCCCAATACCTTTCTCCAGGCCTGGTCCAAAGGGATTCCGGTGATTTCCTTCGTGGACCCGGACGATTTGATCCAGAAAAACCATCTCGGTTTGGTCGTAAAAGACCTGGAAGAGATGGCGCAAAAGACACAGGAGGTCGCAGAGAACAGGATCGAGTTTTCTCCCGAGCAAATAAGACAATATTTCGAGGCGAATCTAACTCTGGAAAAAATGGTCGATCGATATGAGAGCTTATTGCATTCGTTAAACGGGAAAAGATGATGCCCCACCCACGAGAAATCAACGAAGTTCACAAACCCTACTTTCTGATCACAATCGATACCGAAGGCGATGATTTGTGGTCGAGACCGCGAACTATTACGACCCGCAATGCCGAATATTTGCCGCGCTTCCAGGCGCTTTGCGAGGTCTACGGATTGAAACCTACCTACCTGACCAATTACGAGATGGCTAATTCGCCCTGCTTTCAGGAATTTGGCAGAGGCATTTTGCAGAAGAATACGGGAGAAATCGGCATGCACCTGCATGCCTGGGATTCGCCGCCGCTAAAACCGTTGACTGCGGACGATCACAAGCATCATCCTTATCTCATGGAATACGCCAGGGACCTCATGCGGGAAAAGATTGCGGTGATGACAGGCTTGTTGGAGGAAACATTCGGCGCTAAAATGGTTAGCCACCGGGCCGGCCGCTGGGGCATGAACGAGACCTACGCCCAACTTTTGGTGGAGCACGGGTATCGCATCGATTGTTCTGTGACACCCAACCTCTCCTGGCGGCAGCACGCGGGCGCCCCCACGGGCAACGGCGGCGCCGACTACTCGCAGTTTCCAGATGAGCCGTACTTTGTTGACTTGCTGGACATGGGTCGTCCTGGCGATTCCCCATTGTTAGAGCTGCCCATGACGATCTTTGAAAAACGCGTGCCCCTAATTTTCTTTTTGAACCGGGTTTTCAAAAATACCTCGGTCATTAGGGAGCGTTTGAACTATTACCGCCCGACTTATTTCATGTTTAGACCAACCGGCAAAAATCTCAACCGGTTGCTGAATGAAGTTGAAGCGGCGGTTGCGACCAAAAAACGTTACATCGAGTTCATGTTGCACTCTTCGGAAGTCATGCCTGGTGGAAGCCCCAATTTTCCGGACGAGGACAGCATTGAGCAGCTTTACCACGATTTGGAGATTTTGTTCAGGGTTGCTGCCGAGAAGTGCACAGGGGCTACCTTGAAAGAATATCATGATTCTTACACAGCGTCGAACTGAAAAGCAATGAAAGTTCTCTATTTCATCGACAGTCTGCGATTCGGGGGAAAGGAACGGCGTCTGGCAGAACTGCTAAAAGGCATCGAGGCACAGAAGTGGGTTACTGCTGAACTCGCGGTCATGTCTCGAGACATCGCATTCTCTTCGGTCAAGGAGTCGAAGATTAAGATCCATTTCCTGATCAGAAAGAGCAAAAAGGATCCGAGGATTTTCGGGAAGCTGTTTAACGTGTGCAAGGCCTTTCAACCTGATTTGATTCATTGCTGGGAGTCCATGCCGGTCATTTACGCCGTACCCGTGGCCAAACTCTTGCGCATCAAACTAATCAACGGCATGATTACTACGGCCCCGCCCGCAAGGGTAAAAGCTTTCGAGCAAAGATGGGTGCGTTCGCGTTTGACTTTTCCCTTTTCTGACGCCATCGTCTCGAACTCGTTGGCAGGGTTGAAGTCGTTCGGGGCCCCCAGGGAGAAAAGCTACTGCGTTCACAACGGCTTCGATTTTTCCAGACTGCAAAAGCTTGCCGACGCAGCTTGCATTAGAAACAAATTCGGTCTAAAGACTCGAAAGATCGTGGGGATGGTCGCAAGGTTTTCGGTCAAGAAGGACTATGCTACCTTTGTTCTGGCCGCTCAGCGGATTCTGCGAAGAAGAGACGACGTGACTTTCTTGGCCGTTGGGTCAGGCAGCACGCTCAACAAAATCAAAGCCATGGTCGAAGATGACTTCAAGGACCGGATTAAGTTTCTGGGCAGTATAGATGAGGTTGAGTCGGTAATCAATGTGTTCGACATCGGGGTGCTGGCGACTGCACCGGGCGTGGGCGAGGGCATTTCCAACTCAATCATGGAATATATGGCTTTGGCCAAACCGGTGGTCGCCACGCGCGGCGGCGGGACGGATGAAATCGTGGCCGACCGGGTCACGGGTTTCCTGGTCCCTCCTGGAGACGTGGATGCCTTGACCGACAGCATTGAGCGTCTTCTCAATAATGAAGACCAGGCGCAAGCGTTGGGCAAAGTAGGGAAGGCGCGCTTGCAGAAAGAATTCAGCCTGAAGAAAATGACGGAGAGCTACTTGAACTTGTACCACGAGTGTCTCGGGAATGGGGGATACCAAGCTCTTGCGTCGGCCCGGCCAGTCATCCGGCGACTGCCGGACGGCCCTTGACGGACGCACGACTGGGCAAAAATGCACAGTTTTTCAAGAATTGCCAAAACATTTAGGCCACTGATTATCACGAATTGACACGGATAAAATGAGTTTAGAATACTCCAATAGAAAGGACATCTAACGTAGGGCTTCAAATGTTCAATATTTTAGTCCAAAATTCTTATTGGAAAGAATATTTCAAAAAACACTGGTTTGCTTAAGGATTCTAATAGAGAAAGATCGAAATCAATATGCTATGGTTTGTCATCCGTGTTTAATCCGTGGCTAATAATTTTGCGGCTTGCCGCGCCAGGTTTACTCAGAATGTCAATTGCACCTTTAGATTCCTCATCCGGCTTTCGCCGGATTCGGAATGACATGAGTGCCTTTATTGGAAAGCCTTGAGTACGATTATTTTTACTATGGTCTTATTAAGGATCTAACATGTGTGGAATCTTAGGTACAGTTGGCTTCAAAGAGCACCCACCGGAATCGTTGAGCAGCCTAAGCCATCGTGGGCCGGACGACTGGGGCGATTTCTTTGATGCAGCCAACAACGTCTACCTGGGGCACCGGCGTCTTGCAATCATCGATTTGAGCGCTGCCGGTCGTCAACCCATGAAGTTGCCGGACGGTCCAATCACCATCACCTATAATGGCGAGGTGTACAATTTCAACATCCTTAAAGAACGATATCTGAATGATACCCACCTGCTTTCTAAAACCGATACAGAAGTCATTCTTCACCTCTACCAAAAGTTTGGCTACCGGACGCCGGAATTGCTGCGCGGCATGTTTGCCCTGGGCATCTATGATCAGCACAAAGCTGAACTGTTCTTATGCCGGGATCGTCTGGGCATCAAGCCGCTGTATTATTACCAAAAGGAAGGGAAATTTGCCTTTGCTTCCGAGTTGAGTGCCTTGAAGCTGCTGCCCGAAATCGATCTGGAGATCGATCCCATAGGGTTGGACTATTATTTTACCTACGGCTATATTCCGGCGCCATTTTCGGCCTACAAATACATTAGAAAGCTCGAACCAGCACACCGGTTGATCTACGACAGCGCCAGGGGCGAAATCCGCACCATCGAACCTTACTGGCGTTTGAATAATGCGATTGAGCTGCAAGCTTTTAGCTCAGAGCAAGATTGGGTCGCAGCCATTGAGGAAAAGATCACCGAGAGTGTGAGGCTGCGCTTAGTCAGCGATGTACCCCTGGGCGTGTTTCTCAGCGGAGGACTGGATTCAAGTCTGGTCGTCGCTCTGATGTCCGGAATGCTGGATCGGCCGGTAAAAACTTTTACCATTGGATTTGACTACCAGAAATACGACGAACGCCTCTACGCCAAATCCGTTGCCGAGCACTGCGCAACGGAACATCACGTGGAGATCGTTCAACCGGAGGCCATGGCCATCTTGCCAGAATTGATCCGCACTTTTGGCGAGCCTTTTTTCGATCCTTCAGCGATTCCGACCTATTATGTCGCCAAAATCGCCAGAAAGCATATCACCGTGGCCCTTTCAGGGGATGGCGGTGACGAGGTCTTTGCCGGCTACTCCCGCTACGCCAGAATGTACCGCTACCTCCACTTGAGCGGGATTCCGTTGCCCGTGCGGAAAATCATTCAATATCTGGGGCGGCATTTGCCGAGACACTGGCCCGGTTACGGGTTCTTGCAGCGTCAGGGGTACGACAAGGTGCGTTTGTACCATGAAATGCACGCATCCTTTCTTCCTTACGAAAAAGAATCTTTGTATTCCGAAGAATTCCAAAGCAGCTTGCGAAAAGAGGAAGAAACGTTCTACCAGAGAATAATCGAAGAGCAAGATGGGTTTGACGAAGAAATCATCACGCAACTGCAGCTCATCGATTTGCACAGCTATCTCCCTGAAGATATTCTCACAAAAATAGATCGAATGTCCATGCTGCATTCTCTGGAAACGCGTGTTCCTTTGCTGGATCATGAACTGGTTGAGCTGGCTTTCTCCTGTCCTGCGGCCATTCGGTTTAAAGAGAAAAATCTGAAATACCTGATCAAGAAGATTCTGTTGGGCAAGGTCCCGGATGAAATCCTCGTGCACAAAAAGCAGGGCTTTGGGGTGCCTCTGGCTGATTGGTTTAGAAAGGATCTGAAGGAATTTATGCGGTCGCTTCTCGCAGAAAGCCAGACCGACCGTTTCATCAACGACCGTTTTGTACGCCAAATGTTTGATCTGCATCAGAAGGGTGGGAGAGACTTTAGCCGGAAACTGTACGCGATTCTTTTTTATAAGTATTGGCAAACCGCCAAGTCGTAACGCAAACGTCCGCCTTATATGGCTTAATAACTAAAAAACAACTAACGATGAAAGTGCTCATTTCTCATCCCGATTTCAAAGACCCGGGCGGCGTTGCGAATTACTACCGCAAGCTGAGAAACAAATTCCGCGTGCCGGTGGAGAATTTTGTCATTGGACGCAGACCGACAGAAAGAGGAACGAATTCAAAAGTCTGGCGCATGTGGCGCGATTATGGCCGGTTTGCGAGATGCCTGAAATCCGAGCAATACGATTTGGTGCATGTAAATCCGTCGTTGGATTTCAAGTCCTTCCTTCGCGACGGTATTTTTCTTTTGATCGCGAGAAAGTACAGAATTAGCACGCTGGTGTTCTTTCGGGGTTGGCAGAAATCCTTTGAGCAAACCCTGGCCAGAAACGGTCTCTGGCTTCTAAAGCTTCTTTACGGTAAAGCAAATGCGATCATTGTGCTCTCTGAGGATTTCAAAAAGGTGCTCCGAACCTGGGGTTTTACGCAGCCGATCTATCGTGAGGTCACCATTGTCGATGACGATGACCTGGCCGGATTTGATGTTCACCAGACCCTGTTGGAAAGGGAGAGGGCCCAAAAGTGGCGCGTCCTTTTTCTGGCCAGATTGGTCAAGCAAAAAGGCATTTATGAAACCATCGAGGCCGTGTCCCTTTTGCAGCAGAGATACCCAACGTTAGAGCTTGTCGTCGCCGGAGATGGTGCCGAGTTGGCAGGGGCTAAATCCCTTGTACGGGAGCGCTCTATTCCCAACGTGACTTTTACCGGATACGTGGCTGGGCGAGAAAAACATCGGTTGTTTGAGAGAGTGCACATTTTTTGCTTTCCCAGTTACTATGGCGAAGGCATGCCCAATGCAGTGGCTGAAGCCATGGCCTTCGGCCTGCCAGTGGTCACGCGACCTGTGGGCGGCATCGCCGACTTTTTCCAGAACGGGGTGCACGGTTTCGCCACGCACAGCAAGGAACCGAAAATTCTGGCCGATTTGCTGGAAAGGCTGAGAGCGGACAAGAAACTTTATCGAGACATCTCTCTGCATAATTACCACTACGCCCAATCGCACTTTCTGGCTTCAAGGGCTGCGGAAAGACTTGAACAGATCTACAATTCGATTCAGAAAGTAGAATTGGACGCCGAAAAAAACAGCAATACACGACC
>JBHHYI010000188.1:0-8327 GCA_046757525.1 bacterium
CAACCGGCCAATCTCACCAGCCTCTTCAAGCGGAATTTCAATCTCACCGAAATGCGATTCACCATTTGCGTCGCTGAAAATGCGGGTTGCTTTCATGAGCTTTTTCCAACAAGGGTAAGCCTGGCTTTGCTCGCTCCTGCGCAGCAACGCTTTCTCACAGCTTGCTTAATACACAAAACAAAGCGCGCGGCAGCGGTTGGCGGGTGCCGTAATAAACCGTGCTTTCAACGGATTTTACTGAAAAATGGGGCCTAAATTCGTCGGCAATCTCTTCGGGGCGGAATCGATTTGGACCCTCCTCAGAAGGCTCCAGGTGACTAAAGCATTTTAGAAAGAAAAACCCGGCTGGTTTGAGCAAATCGTGCAGCACTGCGATGTAAATTTGCCTCTCAGCAGGTTCGAAAATGTGAAAGCAACCGCGATCGATGATGAGATCGAAGCTCCTTTGTAGCTTACTTGCGGAAATGTCATCTACCAGAAAATCGATGCTTACACTTTCGCTCTTAGCTTTAAGACGGGCTTTTTCAATGGCCGTTTCAGAAACATCCGTCGCGGTGACCTGAAAGCCCAGTTTGGCCAATGCGATGGCCTGGGTACCGGGCCCGGTGCCTAAATCCAGAACCTCACCGGTCTTGATTTGCCACTGCTGCAAGGCTTGGGCGATGTCGGGATCGAGAACCGGGTGAAACCAGGGCAATATTTCGACTTCTTTTTCTTGATACAACTCATCCCAACTGGAACATTCAAATGGTAGATTCATTGCGTTGCGCCTCCTTCGAGCCGTTTCCTTTGCCTGCAACTCCGTGCGAATGCTGGCCCACAGCGTGTTGGTTACCGTGTCATGCGTGACTCTTACTGGTTCTAACAGGATAATGCCGCAGCAAATTTCCGGTATCGACTCTTTTGCGCGAAATCTTAACAGAATTTTCTTCACATTGGCCCCAAACAACCATGGTGCTCACAAGGACTCAGGTTGTGTCAAGCCCGGGTAGCAACAAACTCGGGTCCCTCTTGCCCACATGCACCCTGGAACCGTACCCGTCAAGATGGTTTGCCCAAAGGAAAATCTTGCACCAACTTGCGTCATTGCGATTTGACCAGAACTTTAAAGCCGGCATCGCCTTTTAGCGCTGCCAAATCGTTGTCCACCCGCGCTTGCTTTTTTAACTTGGGATTCAGTTCAATGGCTTTTTTGAGTGCAGAAAAAGCTGCCGATTTTTTGCCGGCTGCCAGGCGAATCACCGCAAGATCGTAGAGAACCTCCGCGTTGTTCGGCGCCAATTTGGCAGCTCTCTCCTGATGCGGCAAGGCTTGCGCCGGCTGGTGCTGGGTGAAAAGGGTCCACCCCTGATTCCAGGCATAATTCATCTGGGCAATCTCCAGAATTCTGCCCAGCTCTTTGAACGGTTCCGGATGATCATCCACACGAATGTCGATGGCCCGGTCCGTGTAGCCACCATAACCGGCGCCCTCTTTCACCACCAGCAGTGCGGCCGACTGTTTACCTCGAGCGTCGCCGCCGTTTTTCTCGCCGGCCAACAAAGCAGCGTAGAGACGATCCGCCAGGTTGCCCCGGGTTTCCAAGAAGGTCTTCTCCATGGCTGCAACCACGGCTTCCCCGGCCAGAATGTTGCCCTGGACCGCGTAATTGGATCCGTGCCGTCCTCCGGCCCAGGCCAGACAATTTTCCCCGGTGTAAGTCGCAGATTTCCCGTCTGCAGCGACAATGCCAAACTGCCGCTTGCTTGGGTTGTCATCCTTCCGCAGCAGCACGGTGACTACTTCGTCTGGCGTCAGACCCTCTTCCAGAAGCTCCAGTCCGCGCCAGCCAAAAGTAGTGTTGGCAAAAGACTGAGTGGCTACCGCGCCCACATCCGCCCTGGCCCACGGCACCACGTTGCCCACGGTAAAAAACCGCGAAGCCACGGCAACCCCTAATTCGCCGGTGACCGAGTCCCGTGCTACGATGGAAAAGGTGGCGACGTTTTGCTGCCGACTTCCTCGGTCGGCTCGCCGCACCGACCAAGCTTCTTGCCCAAAGGCGCTCGGGATTGAAGTGAACCCAATGAAACTAAAAAAGAAGCTCACCAGCAACGCATTTGTGATTCTCCGTGTACGCATTTCTCCTCCTTTGGATGGTTTGCGTATTGTCAAAAGTCTCCGCTCGAATATGGCGTTAACGATGGATACCGTGCCTGATAATAACACCTGTTCCGCTCGGCACTGCCGACGACGGGATGCTCCCGCCAGCTTTCTTCCCTTCTTCGTTTTGACCGCCGAACCGCCGCCCTGGAGTGCTGAAGTCCTGCTTCAACCTTCGAACGGTTCCAAGGCGCAAGCAAGGCTTGCGCACGCCAAAGTTGAGGCTTCCCTGAAGCGACCACTTGCACTGTTTGCAGCATTCCCCCTTCACTTTTCAGAAAATTTTTGACAATACGTCTGATTGTTTGCACAAGACGCATCTCAAAAAATCTTTTTCAAAACCATGTTGCTCACCGAAATCAAGATCGAGGCTATGATGGTCGTGCCAAATCCCTTGATTTCGAAACCCTCGATCAGTTGGTCCGTCAGCCAAAGAATAAAGGCGTTGATGATGATGACGAAGAGACCAAACGTGACGAAAATCAACGGAAAAGAAAGAAAAGTCAAAACTCTGAACAGGAGCAAATTGATAATACTGTAAACCACCGAGACTACGATAGCCGTGCCAAAATTTTTCAGGCGAATACCCGGCAGCAGTTGCGCCACGACAAAAATAGCCACACTGAGCAGCAAAAGGTTCCAGATAATGTGCATCATGGTTTCAAGCTCCTCTCAATTTGTAATTCGATAAGAAACTTCACGGCATTGTCAAAACCACACTTCCTTATTTCGCAAAAAACTTTTGCCAGAGCCCGTCGTAGATGGGCGCCCATTTCCTCCAGTCGTAAGCTTCGGCCACAGACTTCAACGTGTGGGACCGGAAGGACTCGACCTCCTTCACCGCTTGCACCAGTCGCTTCACCAGGTCGTCAAAACCTTCGTAGAAATGTCGCAGGTGCAGTTCTTCAGGAATCAGCTCCGGGTAAGCCAAACGTCGAGGCAACAGGGGAAAGCACTGGCAGTACATGGCCTCTACCACGCTGGTGCCAAAAAAATCCTGGATTGAGGTTACCGGCAAAATGTCAGCGCGCCAGAGCCATCTGGCGTATTCTTCAAAAGCGTCCACGTAGCCGAATTGCACCACACGCTTTCCCAGCTTCTTGCGGGCCTGGTCAAATTCTTCTGGCTTTTGGCTAAAACATTCTCCCAGCACCGCCACCTCGAAATCGACCCCCTTTTCGGCCAGGGCAAAAAGCGCCTGAAAGAACTCCTGCGGATTCTTGTCGTATTCCCAGCGGTGGTTCCACAGGATGAGCGCAGGGCCGGATGGGGGATTCTGGATTTGGGAATCTGCCTTAGGTGTCTCAGGACGGAATGGGTCGAAGCGTGCCAGATCGAGTCCCAAAGGCAGCACGCAGCTCTTTGACTTTATGGCTTCCGCAGACTCGAGTTCCTGATGGTCGGGGAAATCCTTGAGGAAACGCGGCAGCTCAGCCAGAAAGCTGTTCATGTGGTAGTCGGAGTTGAAAAACACGGCGTCGGCCGCCAGCGCTGTGGCATAGTTGATGAAACCGTAGTGTTTGTCACGTTCGTACTTGACATCGCGGTCACTTGCTGACCAGGGATAGCAGAGCTGGTTTTCGTGGAAATAAGCCGCAGTGGGCACTGCTGCGGTTCGTTTCCGGGTCAGGGCCAGAAACGTGGTCAAGTCGAGCATGTCGGTGGCCAGCAAGAGATCCGGTTTCAAATCGGAAGCCAGGAACTGCCTCGCCAGAGTTACGGCCCCCCCGTGAATGCGCCACTTCCAGAAGTTTCCGCTCAGGCTGAGGATTTCGACCTGAAGCCGGCTGTGTTTGGCGTACCCTTCGGCCCACGCAGCATGGGAACCGGTAAAATAGGGTTCAAGGATCAGAATGTTCATGATTGCGCACTAACCTTGACAATCCTGGCGCGGCGGAGCCGCAAAACTATTCGCCACGGATTCACACCGATCAAACACGGATGAAAAACCAATGTTTTTGAAATATTCTTTCGAATATAAACATTGGACTAAGATATTGAACATTTTAAGCCTTATTTAGATGTCCTTTCTATTGTCGTATTCTAAACTCATTTTATCCGTACTACAAATCTGCAACAAGTTGTTTTTTTTAGCAAAGTTTTTTCGGTGACCTTCGGCGACTTCGGTGATTTTCGGTGGTCAATAAAAAATATTTCCACCGAAAGGCGCCGAAGCCACCGAAACTCACCGAATTTGGTTGCGGCTTTGTCGCGCTGGGATAATCAGTGGCCTCATTGTTGTAGCAGTGCTTGAAAGTCTTTGCATTTCTGTCAGTCGGGCGCCCGTCAAGGGCCGTCCGGCAGCCGCCCATGAAGTAAATTTAAGCCCCCAAACTGTCATTTCGAGTCAGGCGGCTGCCTGACGAGAAATCTGGTTTGTGCCTAAATAAGACCCCTCGATTACGTCCGGCAACTGCCGGACTCCGCTCGGGGTGACAATTATGGTAGTTAGAGGCCCCTTAAGTTGACGCTAAAAGGCAGCCGCCGGATGACGGGCCTAACCGGCGCAAGCCCCGAGTTGTCATACTACGGACGACAAATGCGTAAGGTATTGAAAAACAAAAAACTGAAAATAATATTGACCCCTGCGCAACTGCCGTGACACATACTCACTCTCGCCTCGCATGAGCCACTCACTTTTTCGTCCGCACCGCGGTCACCATGATTTCGATCAAAGCGTCTTTGGGCAGTCGTGCGGCCTGCACCGCAGCGCGGGCCGGCGGAGCGCTCTCAAAATAGCTGGCATAGACAGCGTTCATGGCGCCATAGTCATTCAAATCCGCCAGAAACACCTGACTCTGCACCACATCCGCCATTGTGAAACCGCCCGCTTGCAAAACCGCCTGAATGTTCTTCAGCACCTGGTGGGTTTGCTCGGCGATGCCGCCTGGCACAAGTTCGCCGGTCGCCGGATCGATGCCGATTTGTCCAGCGACGTAGAACGCGTCGCCCACCCGAATAGCCTGCGAATACGGCCCAATAGCCGCCGGTGCCTCTTTGGTGGCAATCACCTGCCGCTCCACACGCTGCTCGAAGCAGCCCACTATCGGCCAGCAGCAACACAACGCAATTAGCACCTTCTTCATGACTTTGGCAATCCTTTCTTGATCACACTTTCCATGGCGTCGCTAAAGCGATCGATCCCCTCCAGCGTGGAGTAGACGTTTGGCGTTACGCGAATGCCCTGAAATTCTGGGTGCTTAATGCCAGTCACGATGATCCGGTACTTGTGCCAGAGGTGCCGCGTAAGTTCACCCGGATCGATGCCTTGGATTTCCACAGTGGCCAGGCCACAGGCCAATCCTGGTTTCAAACTGGTGTGCAGGCGAACCCGGTCGTGTTCGAGCAAGCGTTTGACCCAGCGATCGCGGAGGTAGACCATTCTGGCCTCTTTGCGTTTGGGACCGATGCCCTGGTGAAAGGTCAGCGCGTCGGCAATGGCCAGATAGTTGGCTGCCGGGTGCGTACCAATCTCTTCAAACTTGCGAATGTCGTCGTCGATTTCCTGCGGGGCCGCCATCATGGGCCAGAGGGCGGGAATCTTGTCTCTGCGCACAAACAGCATGCCCGTGCCGTGCGGCGCAAACAACCACTTGTGCAGACTGGTGGCAAAATAATCGCAGTCCAGGTCATCGAGGGCAAAGTCGAAATGGGCAAAGGAATGGGCGCCGTCGACGATCACCGGCAGGCCCTTTTTACGGGCCATGTGCACGACCCCTTTGACCGGTAAAATCTGGCCGGTGAGGTTGATCATGTGGCACATCAAGATGAGTTTGGTTTTGGGAGTAATATTCTGTTCGAAAAGAGAAACGATTTCCTCCGGGTCCTCAGCCGGCACGGGGATGGAGAATTGTTTCAGCACGATCCCTTCCCGGCGCTCCCGCTGTTTGAAGGTGTTGATCATGCGTGGGTAGTCCTGGTTGGTGGTGAGAACTTCGTCGCCGGCTTTGAGGTCAAAGCCCAATTGACAAATCTGCAAGCTTTCGGAAGCGTTGCGCGTGAGGGCGATTTCTTCCGGGTCGCACCTGAAAGAGCGTGCCAGGCGCTTGCGCACCCCTTCCCGCTGCGGTTCCAAAACGCGCCACATGGTGTAGACCGGCGCTTCATTAGAATAGTCCAAATGGCGCTTCATGGCCTCTTGTACCACTGCCGGGGCCGGACTTACCCCGCCATTGTTCAAGTTCACCAGGCTGCGGTCGACGGTAAAGGCTTGCTGCACCTCAAACCAGTACGACTCGTCCGCTGCGATTTCCTCCGGCGTGCCCGAGTAATTCGCCAGCGCTTCCACGGCTCTTCGCAACCCCACTGGATCCAAAATGGCGACCACCGAAGCAGCGGCCACCGGCTTACCCACGGCCCCTAAGAATTGACGACGTGTGTACATGGCGTACTCCTTAGTTTTAATAGGTGTAGAGCGTAACAAAACTCATAACTTATCATGTTTCATTAATGTAGGAAACTACATTTCACCGCAATTCCCTCCTATTTTGTGACTCATTAATAGTTTATTGTTATCTCGAGCGAAGCGGGATGCCTGCATCCAACATTTCTTGCGTGTTGTAAAATGCGTAATCCGTAAAGATCCGCGTTACCCATACTACAAGCCGACAACATGGTGATTTTTTTTGCAAAGTTTAGTTTTTTGGGGATAATCTCCAACCTGACAAAGCCGGAACCCAGAAAGACAAAATAATTTTGTCGTCAATTATTTTGTCTTATCAATTTCTGTACTTATACGATAAAGATTTTTTTCAGTGCCTTAGGTGAACCAGAAAATATTTCCAGCGAATGGCGTCAAAGGCACCAAAACTTAGCCGAATTTGGTTGCGGCTCCGCCGCGCCATGCTCTCCCTTGACTTGTTCTCAACCGATGGGCTGCATTAAAGAAGGACTCTGTCGGGTAAACAGCTTTCCGCCCTCTTCGGCGATATACATGATGTCTTCCAGGCGAATGCCAAATTCACCGTAGATGTAAATGCCCGGCTCATCGCTGAAGGTCATGCCGGGGGCCAGGGGCAGTTTGTTGCCGCGCACCAGGTAAGGCCATTCGTGGCCGTCGAGACCGATGCCGTGACCCAAACGGTGAGAAAAATATTTGTAGTCCGGGCCGTAACCGGCCTCCACGATGACTTTGCGCGCGGCTGTGTCTACTTCCCCACAAGGCACTCCGACCTTAGCCGCGGCCAGGGCTGCGTCCTGAGCTTTGCGCACGATCTCCCACACTTTGAGCTGTTTGTCGGTCGGCTTGCCAAACACCGTGGTCCGGGTGATGTCCGAGGAATAACCGTTGAGCTTGCAGCCCCCGTCCATGAGCACGATCATGCCGTCCTTCAGCGGCTGCTTGTTCCGGGTTCCGTGCGGGTAGGCGGAATTTTCGCCGTGCAAAACGAATACGCCGCCACGCACGCCTAATTTTCTGAACTCCTCAGCAACGACTCGCGCCGTGTCCCTCTCGTTCATGCCCGGGCGCAACCGCTTGAAGCCGGCCGCGTAGGCCTGCACCGTGATCTCATTGGCTTTGCGCAAAATCTCCAACTCCTTTTTTGATTTGACGCTGCGACAACCGACTGTGACCGGGTCGCCACTGACAAGCGTTGCGGAAGGCACGGCTCTGGCCAGGCCATCGACCACAAAGAACCGCACGGTTTCTTCGATGCCAACCTGTCCGGTAGTGACGCTCAAGTCCTGCAACACGCGCTTCAAAAGGGCATACGGCGACTCGTGTTCCTGCCAGGTGTAAATCTTGTGCTCAGGATTCACCGACTCACGCGCCCGGGCCTCCTCAAAAGCCGGACAAACGAACACAGGTGCTCCCTGACGCGGCAGGAGCATGGCAAACAAACGCTCGCTCCTACCCCAATGAACTCCGGCGAAATAGAACAAAGAAGAGCTGCCGGTTACCAACAGCGCGTCGATTTTATTCGCGGTCATGAGTTTCTGCGCTTTGGCGAGCCTGGCCTGGTAATCCGATGCGTCGATTGTGGGAACATCGTTCAGCTCAGGAAGTTGTGGCGAGGCTGCGAGTACATTGTTCTCAGCCCAACCGAATGTGGGAGAAGCCAGCACTCCTAAAGCCATCGACTTGAGCCATTCGCGGCGGGTCCAATACATGGTCGTTTCCTTTCAAGTATTTGAAGTGGTGATTTGCGGAATTGTTAAAGCCTGTTAAAAATATAGACCTCTTG
>JBHHYI010000189.1:0-8227 GCA_046757525.1 bacterium
GTGTTGGTTCAGAGCGGCCAGGAGATTGTGCGGAGTTCAGTGGGGTATGGATTGACCCAAAAGAAAAACTCCGGAGTCTTGCAGGACTTCGGAGTTTATTCAAAGATCAGCCCAGATATTTTCTGAGAGGTTCCAAACGCGAACGATGGCGCATGCGCCGCAGCGCTTTTTCTTTGATCTGTCGTACGCGTTCACGCGTGAGTTGGAAGTGCTCGCCGATTTCTTCCAGGGTTAGCGGCCGGTCCCCTTCGAGGCCGAAGTAGAGCCGAATGATTTCGGCTTCGCGCGGCTTCAGGGTCACCAGCACCTTCTCGATTTCCTCTTTCAGCGACTCTTGCATCAAAGAATCGTCGGGCGGTGCGTAGCGATCGCTCTCTAACACGTCGAGCAGATTGTTGCCGTCTTCCTCTTTGAAGGGCTCGTCCAAAGAGATGTGCCGCGCAGAGGTTTTGAGCACGTCAGCCACCTCGTAGGCGGTCATTTCCATGTTGTCGGCCACTTCTTGCATGCTGGGTTCCCGGCCGAAGGATTTTTCTAACTTCTCCAGGGCTCGACCAACTTTGTTGATGGCACCGACTCGGTTTAACGGCAAACGCACCACGCGGGACTGTTCGGCCAACGCTTGCAGAATGGATTGCCGAATCCACCAGACGGCGTAGGAGATAAATTTGAAGCCCCGTGTTTCATCGAAACGCTGAGCGGCCTTAATCAAGCCCAAATTACCCTCACTGATCAAATCCTGCAAAGGCAGTCCCTGCCCCTGGTATTCTTTGGCTACGCTTATTACAAAACGCAAGTTGGCCTTCACCAGTTTATCCAGGGCTCTGGAGTCGCCCTTCCGGATCTTGCGGGTTAAAACAATTTCCTCTTCAGGAGGAAGAGGAGAAAACCCACCGATTTCCTCCAAATATTTTTCAATGGACTGTTTGGGTCGATTGTCTACTTTTTTTCGCTTCTTCGCCATAATTACTTGATAATCCGAAAATACGAACGATTTAAATCAATTCGATAATTTATACTTACAATCTACTAATTGGTTTCAATACAGTATCCTGCTGCTCTCTTATTATTTTACCTTCAACAGCTCATTTCACGGATTTTTGCTGTACTTTGTCCGGTATAGCCCTGTGAGCAAAATAAAACAGCAATCAATATAATGCATAAAAAAGCGTTTGTCAAGAAATATTTGCGTTATGTTTTTATATTTTTATAGACTAAAGGGCGCATTCGACGGAGATTTAATCCTTGGCTGTCACTTTAGAAAATGAATCAAACGTCGATAAAATTTCACAGGACCTGGGTCCATACGATGTAGCAATATTTCGTAAATCTTCTGAGGAAAAGGATGCCTATCCGCAACAGGATTAGCAGGACAGACTAAGGACACCATGGCTAAGTTTCGAACTTTGAATTTGCGCTCCAAACTGATCCTGATTATTTCGGGAATCATCTTACCGTTAATGATCTCCAGCCTTTCGATAATCAGTTTTTTGATTAACCGAGCCAGTTTCGAATTCTTGAAGCAAGACTTGTTCAAAACGACCACGGCGCTGGATGAATTGAAATCTTATGATCGGCAGCATCTGAAGCTGGTCTGTGACTATGTGGCGCAAAAATCAGACCTTCCAAAATACCTTTCCGCTGGTTCTGCCAAACAGGTCAGTGAGGCGGCAGGCGAATTGGTTGATCTGTTTGGCGTCACGTACGTGGCGATCCAGAATGACAGGCACGAGATTGTCTTCCAGAGTCCAGCGTATTCAGGTATTGACTTGAAAAGGGTGACCAGTCTGAGCATGAGATCTCGCAGAGTTTACGGCCTGGTTTCAAACGATCGGCGCATTTATGAGATCGCCGCCTTCAAGTTGAATTACAGAGGTCGTCTGGCCGGGTATGTAACCGTTGGAATCAATATTGGCGCCAGGCAGGCCAGGATCATAAGAAAAATCACCAACAGCGACATTAGCTTCCTGGTGGGTGAGACGATAGTAGCTTCGACGCTGTCGGACAAATCGCATCTGTTGAAATTGAGCCAGTTTTTCAAGGAACATTTCCGCAATCCCAAGCCAGATCGTGAGCTGAGCCGAAGACTGTTTACCATTGGCCGTGAGAAGTACTTGATCAATCTGTTGCCCTTGAAGAATATACAGGGTAGTATTTTTGGCTACTTTGCGGTGCAGAGATCGACGGAGCGCATTCTCAATTTCAACAAGGGCATCAAGAATGCTTTGTTCATAATCATCGTGGCCTTCTGGCTTTGTACGGGAATTGTCGTGGGGATATTCATTCAGAGGCACCTGGTGCAGCCCATCGGCAAACTGGCCGATGCCGTCGATGCCATCGCCAAAGGCGATCTGTCGCCCAATCTCGAGATCCAGAGCAACGATGAAATCGGTTCGCTCTATACTGGCTTCAATCACATGGCCTCTGAAGTGAGGAGCTGGACCGGTAAGTTGACGGAAAAGAACAAAGAGCTAAAGCGACACAGTCAAAAGATCGAAGAAGTAAATCAAGAAATGCAAGATTTTGTGTACGTGGTTTCCCATGATCTCAAGTCGCCTCTGGTGAATATTCAAGGATTTACCGGACGTTTGTCCAAATTGATTGACAGCACCAAAAGCAAGCTGGTGGAATTGAATCAGACCTTGCAATTGGACGAGAATAGCAACGGTTCCAAAGAGCAGGTTCAGGAAATAATCAAGGGCATTGAGTCGAAGGGTCCACAATCCTTCGAATTCATTCACCAGGCCAGCAAGAAAATGAACGACATGATTGAAGAGCTGTTGGCACTGTCCAGAGTGGAGACCAGGAACATGCCCATTGAGCCTGCCGACCTCGGCGCGGAGATTGATTCGATCATCAAGGCCGTCAAGTACGAGATTCAAGAAAAGGATATTAAGGTGGAAGTCGACCCGATGCCCACCGTCGTCTGCGAAAAGGCGAGAATTAATCAGGTGTTCACAAATTTGATTACGAACGCGATCAAGTTTATTGGGGACAAGCCACAGAAAAAGATTCGTGTGGGCTACCAGGATGCGGGTGATTACCACCAATTTCTTGTTGAAGACAACGGAGTCGGAATCAATCCCAAAGATCACAAGAAGATATTTCGAGTGTTTTACCGTGGTGATACGAGAATCTCTGGGCACGGAATGGGCCTTGCCTTAGCAAAGAAAATCGTCATGAAGCACGAAGGTCGCATTTGGCTGGAATCCGAAGCTGGAAAAGGCAGCAAATTTTATTTCACCATAAAAAAACAAGTCCCAAACAATCAAACTGTTTCTAAAGCTGCTCTTGGGAGCGAGCCGGTGGACTAAATGATGGAGTCAAAAATGAGCATCAAGATTCTTTTAGCCGAAGACGATGAGGGTCATGCTGTATTGATCCAAGAGGCCTTGTCAGAAAATGGCCTATTGAATCAGATTGACCGTGTGAAAGACGGCCAAGAGGCATTGGACTACTTGTACGGTAGAAACGGGTTCGCTTCTAACGGAACTTTGAGCAAGCCTGACATCATCCTGCTGGACATCAACATGCCTAAAGTAGACGGATTTGAGGTCCTGGAGACCATCAAACAAGACGACGACCTGAAGAACATCCCGGTCATAATGCTGACCACAACAGACAACCAGCGCGAGATCGATAGAAGCTACAAACTCGGGGCCAACTCTTATATCACCAAGCCCGTAGCCTTTGACGATTTCATCGAGAAGATTGCCAAGTTGGGCATGTTTCTCGAAATCGTTGCACTGCCAACATTACAGTGAGCCAGCCATGAAAAAGAAAAACCATTTGGACAAGACAATCCTTTTAGTAGAAGATGACCACGGTGTTGCGTTCTTGACCCAGGAACGTCTACAGGAAGAAGGTTTTCAGGTAGACGTGGCCTACAATGGCGAGGAAGGATTGGAGAGAATAGGCCAGACAAATTACAACGCTATTTTGCTCGACCACAGACTTCCGGACATGATGGGCATCGAACTCATGAAAGAGATCCGGCGCAAAGGCGTGGATTCGCCGCAAATCATTGTTACGGGTGCCGGCGACGAACGGATTGCCATCAAGGCCATGAAGTCCGGGGCGTACGATTACATCGTCAAGACCGTAGACCTGAGCTACCTGGTAGCCTTACCCATGACCATCAATATGAGTTTGGAACGCTACAAGCTGGCAAAAGAAAAGGAAGGCTTGCAGAAACAATTGAAAAACTACACCGATCTCTTAGAACGGAAGGTTGAAGAAAGAACCAAGCAGCTCCTGGAGCTGAACGAGAATTTAGAACAGATGGTGCGCGAGCGAACCGAAGAACTGAAAGAGACCCAGGCGCAACTGGTGCAGGCGGGCAAACTGGCGGCGCTGGGCACGCTGGGTGCCGGGGTTGCCCACGAACTGAACAATCCCCTGACGGTGGTGAGCGCCGAAGCAGATGAACTGTTGGATGCTGTTGCAGACGGTTATTATGACGAGCTATTGGTGGCTGTTTCCGCCAAAAATATTAAGAGTCATGCCCAGAGAATGCGCCTGATTGTCGACCATATTCGTCAGTTCGCCCGAGATGACAAGAACTCGGGTTGGAGCAAGATTTCGATAAATGACCCCATAAAAGACTCCCTCATCCTGTTACAAACGCAGCTACAAAATCTTGGCATCGAAGTGGTGCTGAGGCTTACCAGGGAACCTGTGAAGATCTGGGCTCATCCCAACAAACTGGAATCGGTGTTTCAGAATCTGATCACCAATGCCCGGGACGCCTTCGAGCAAGTGACCGACGGGCGCCAAAAAAAGATCATCATTCTTACTCGTCTCAGCGAAAACAACAAGATTGTGGTGAGATTTAAGGACAACGCTGGCGGCATGCCCGCCCACGTTCTCAAGAATATTTTTAATCCTTTCTTTACGACTAAAGATGTGGGCAATGGGACCGGCCTGGGGCTGTCCATTGCGCACAGCAACATTAAAGAACATGGAGGTGAAATCACAGTAAGATCCAGGGAAGGCAAAGGCACCGAATTCACAATGACTTTTCCCATCGAAAGACGCCGGAAATCGAAAAAGGGAAGGCTTTGACGGAAATCTGCTTGCCTACCCCGGAGCATTCTTGGCCTCGGCAGCTTAGAACGGTGAGGTCATCGTGAACTCATTTTATCCGAACAACAAATCCGGAGGTAACCTTGAGCGATCCTAGAAAGATACTGATTATCGATGACGAAGAGGTCATCGTCGACATTTTGAAGCGTAGATTTACCAGAATGGGATTTAATGTGTCGACGGCTTATGACGGTTTACAAGGCATCGATGCCCTGAAAAAGGAGCCGGTGGATGTCGTGGTTTGTGACATCAAAATGCCTAAGGGTGTCAGCGGGGTAGATGTGTTGTACGCGACGAAAAAATACAATCCCGATGCGAGTTTTGTTGCCATTTCAGGACACCTGGTCTCCAACAAATCGGTCAACGCCATCATGGATGGTGGGGCCACCTTATTTGTCAAGAAGCCCTTTTCCTCTTTAGGGGAGGTCACCCGAAGAATCGCCAAATTAGCGACTTCCAGAAATTAATTCTCACGATCAAAATACCAAACGTCCGCCATGACCTCGCCAGAAGCGGTTGGAGAGGAGTACAACGATTCCGATCAAAACGATCAGGAAGACGCTATAGGCAGCGGCTGAGCCCAGATTGAAAATCCTTAGCTGCGAGACGATTTCAACGGAGATGGGCCGGTTGGAATAGTTGTACAATAGGATCGAGGAAACGAATTCGCCCAAAGCCAGAACGAAAGCCAGCAGGGCGCCCGACAAAATTCCGGGTGCGATGAGGGGCAACAGGATTTTGCGAAAGGTCAGCCACCAGGAGGCCCCTAAGTTGCGTGCGGATTCTTCCAAAGAGGGATCGAACTGCTCCAGGGTAGAGTAGGTGGAACGGAACACCAGGGGCAGATTTCTGATGAAGTAGGCTAAAGGCAAGATCCAGAAAGTTCCCACCAGGATTTGCCCTGCTGTCAAAGGCGTGGGTCGGTTGAAGGTTACGATCAAGCTGATGGCGATTACCGTACCGGGAATGGCCCAGGGCAGCATGGTCACCGCTTCCAGCAACTTTTTGCCGTAGAACTTGCCACGAATAAACAAGTAAGCCGCAGCCACACCAAACACCACATTTGCGCCGGTAGCTAACGCTGCCATTCTTAAACTGTTGTAAATGGGTTCAGCGACTTTTGGGTCTTGGAAGAGACCGGTGTAGTTTTCAAGGGTGTAAACCGGTGGCAGCGTTTGCCACGTCCAGGTGCCGTTTTTTACCAAAGAGATCAAAATTACCGTCAGGTGGGGCAAAACCAGTAAAATCACAAAAAGGGTTCCGCAGGTGCCGATGAGATTGCGCCGCCAGCCGCTGGCTATGGGCTTTGGCTGCCTGCGCACCCCCTTGCCACCAGCCGCGTAATGTCGGCGGCCGGAATACCAGCGCAGCAGGAGCAGAAACAAAATGGAAATGGTGGCGAGGATCACCGACTGCGTGATGGCCTGCACCAGGTCGCCATTCAATTTGCTGTTGTAGATCTCCAGGCTCAAGACTCTAAAGTTGCCGGCAAAGATGAACGGTGCGGTGAACGAGGCCATGGAGGTCATGAACACCAGCAAGGAAGCTCCGCCGATGGCAGGCGTCAACAGCGGCAACCCGATTTTGCGCAAGATCAACCAGCGCCCGGCGCCGAGATTCCTGGCCGCTTCAAAAAGCGAAACATCGATCTCGCTAAAGGCCGTGGCTGCGAACAGGTAAAAATAAACATACATGGAATAGGTGTGGACTACGAGAATGGCCGCGACCCCGTCGAGGGAAAAAGGTACGCTTTGCAGCCTGAAGAGCACTTGCACGGCCCGCGGCAGGATGCCGCTTTCTCCGAACAAGAACAGAAACGCCAGAACCCCCACCAGCGGCGGCATCACCACCGGCGACACCGCAATAGCTGCGAAAAACGACTTGCCGGGAAACTCATAATGGGTAAATAAGTAAGCCAAAGGCACCCCCACCAACGCGGAAAATACCACCGTCAACAGGGAGATGTAGACGCTGCCCCACAACGCCTCCAGGCTGACCGGGTGCTGGAGGTCGAAAAAATGGTGGTAATGCGCCAGGCTGAATTGCTGGTTCTTGACAAAACTTCGCAGCACGATTTGCAGATTTGGATAGACAATGAAAGCTGCCAGAATGAAGACCAGAGGCAGCAAGAGGGTGAGGAGCGGGGCAAATCTTCTCCAGGAAGCTACGATAAAACCGGTGCTAAGTGTGTGCGTTAAACTCGGCTTCAAGAGGTCAACCTGTCGTTTTGGTGAGGTCGATTGGATTAATTGAGTCTACGGAATTAGGTCGGCTATTCGAAGAGCGCAATCTGCCCGGGTGGCAGTTGCAGCCGGATTTTGTCGCCAACTTTTCGAAGCCGGTCGTTCTCGGAAATTTGCCGTTTCACCCGCAAAGTCATTCCGCGAACTTCGATCTTGTAATCGATAGTGGCTCCGGCGTAGTTCAAGGTCTGAATCGTACCTTCAACCGTATTTATTTTGGCCTCACGCCCATTGACAAACAGAATGTTTTCGGGTCGAAGGCCCAGGGAGACGGTCTGGCGTTCGGCCAGGGTGTCGGATTTTGTGGTGTGGATCTCCAGGTGCCAGCCTGGTTTGATTTCTACTTGCACCGTGCTTTTTGTTTTCTGGGTCAAGGTTCCTTCT
Source organism: bacterium (assembly GCA_046757525.1). Lineage (GTDB taxonomy): Bacteria > Zhuqueibacterota > Zhuqueibacteria > Oceanimicrobiales > Oceanimicrobiaceae > JBHHYI01. Next base: position 7,713 of record JBHHYI010000189.1, read on the forward strand.
AAGATATTAGAATTTCCCACAAAGCTGGCTACAAATCGGTCGTTAGGTTTCAGGTAAATCTCCGCAGGGGTTCCCACCTGATGGCACTGGCCTTGATTCATGACTGCGATCCGGTCGGATAGCGCCAGGGCTTCCTGCTGGTCATGCGTGACGTAGATGGTGGTAATGCCTAAACGCTTTTGCAGCGCACTGATTTCTCCGCGGGTTTCCTCTCTGAGTCTTGCATCCAAATTGCTCAAAGGTTCGTCCAGCAGAAGAATGTTCGGCTCAATCACCAGGGCGCGTGCCAGGGCCACGCGCTGCTGCTGCCCGCCGGAAAGCTCCGTGACCTTTCGGTTCGTGTAATTTCCTAAATCGACCAGGTCCAAAACTCGCGCAACCCGGTCTCGAATTTCAGAGCTTGTTGTTTTGCGGGCTCGCAGTCCGAAGGCGACATTTTCAAACAAAGTCATGTGTGGGAACAGGGCGTAGTTTTGAAAGACCATGGCGCAGTTTCGCCGATGTGGCGGCAGGTA
>JBHHYI010000190.1:0-8114 GCA_046757525.1 bacterium
GAAGCGTTAGAGCAATCAGACAGGGGGCAAAACCAAACCACGAAAACCAATAACTCCCAGAATAAGGGGAAGAGCCAGTTTAAAATAGCCATGGCTGAGACCATTTCACTGCGCGGTGTCCGGGTCCACAATCTGAAAAACCTCAATTTAGACCTGCCTCGAAACAAGCTCATCGTGATTACTGGCGTGTCCGGTTCAGGCAAGTCCAGCCTGGCGTTCGACACGCTGTTTGCCGAAGGCCAGCGGCGCTACGTGGAGTCGCTTTCTGCGTACGCCCGGCAATTCTTAGTGCGCATGGACCGTCCCGATGTGGACGAAATCCGCGGCATTCCGCCGGCGGTGGCCATCGAACAAAAAAACCCGACCCGATCTTCACGTTCGACCGTAGCCACGGCCACCGAAATTCATGATTACCTGCGCCTGCTTTATGCCCGCATCGGCAAGACCTATTGCCCTAAATGTGGCGACGAGATCAAGAAGACGCAAGTGCAAGACGTGGTGGATGCCGTGGCAGTGCTGCCACCGGCGTCCAGAATTCAAATCGCCTTTCCGCTTTCGGGTAGCTCTGTCGAAGCGAGAGCTGCAGAATTGGTCGAGCTGCGCGCCCTGGGATTTCATCGCATTGTCCTTGCTGGCGAGGTATTCAACCTCGACGAGATCAAACAGCGGGACTTAGCCGGCAACAGCGCCATCCTGGTCCTGGTCGACCGGCTTGTGCTGCACGGCGACTACCAGGCGCGTCTGGCGGATTCGGTGGAACTGGCCTTTAAACACGGTCACGGCCGGGTCGAGATTTTGTTGGAGCAGCGTGCCTCGCTTAGATTTTCACAAGGCCATGAATGCCCCCGTTGTGGCATCTCCTTCATGACGCCGGAACCGCGACTGTTTTCCTTTAACAATCCGTTTGGCGCCTGTCCGACCTGCAAAGGTTTTGGCGAGATCATCGAGTTGGACTTAGACCTGGTGATTCCCGATCAGTCAAAATCTCTTGCGCAAGGGGCCATTGCGCCGTGGAATACCCCCAGCCACCAGGACATGCTCGGCTATTTGGAAGACGCCGCGCAAAAACACGGTATCCCCATGGACGTGCCGTGGCGCGATTTGGACGAAGCACACAAACAAATCGTCATCGACGGCGATGGGGAGTTCCCGGGCATCCGCGGTTTTTTTCGCTGGTTGGAAAGAAAGAAGTACAAAATCGGCGTGCGCGTTTTTCTGAGCCGCTTTCGGGGCTTCGTCGCCTGTCCCGACTGCCACCTGACCCGCTTACGCCCGGAAGCCCTTTGCGTCAGAATAAACGGCAAGCACATCGGCGAAGTTAACGCCCTGACCCTGGAGCAAGCCCACGAATTCTTTGCGGATTTGCAACTGACAGAATTTGAACAGCAAGTGGCCCATCAAATCCTCAAAGAGCTGCGTTCTCGACTCACGTATTTGGTTGACGTTGGCTTGGGCTATTTGACCCTGTACCGGCGCACGCAAACCCTTTCGGGTGGCGAATACCAGCGCATCAATTTGGCGACGGCGGTGGGCTTCAAATTGGTCGGTTCGCTCTATATTTTGGACGAACCCACCATTGGGCTGCATCCACGCGACAACGGGCGCTTGATCAACATTCTGCTGGCACTCAGAGACCTGGGCAACACGGTGGTGGTCGTTGAACACGACCGGGACATGATGCGGGTCAGCGACCAGTTGGTCGATCTGGGCCCCCGCGCCGGGGAATTGGGCGGAGAGATCGTCTTTCAGGACTCCTTCGAGGCCCTCCGCTGCAACGGCGTTAGCACCCTGACGGCGCAATATTTGAAGGGCGAAAAAGCCATTCCGGTTCCGCCCAAAAGGCGATCCGGCAACGGCAAATTCTTGAGAGTCGTTGGCGCCAGGGAAAACAATTTAAAAAATATCAACGTGGAAATTCCGCTGGGAATGTTTGTGGTGGTCACTGGCGTTTCCGGTTCCGGCAAGAGCACGCTGGTGCACGACGTGCTGTACGCGGGTCTGGGCAAGCACTTCGGCATCTGGAGAAAACGGGTGGGGCGGCACGACCGCATCGAAGGGGTTGAGCATATCGCTGGCCTCGAGCTGGTGGACCAATCGCCTATCGGGAGAACTCCCAGATCCAATCCGGTCACCTACACCAAAGCGTTTGACGCTATTCGGCTGCTGTTTGCTCAAACCAAACGCGCACGCCTCAACGGCTACGTACCCGGCACCTTCTCTTTCAACCGGCCCGGCGGTCGCTGCGAACGGTGTGAAGGGGCCGGTGTAGAAAAAGTGGAAATGCAATTCCTGGCGGATTTGTTGTTAGAATGCGAAGTTTGCGGGGGTAAGCGCTACAAGAAGGACGTGCTCAGCGTTCTTTATAAAGGAAAAAACATTTTCGACGTTCTCAACTTAACCGTGTCCGAAGCCCTTGCTTTTTTCAGCGACTCGCCCAAAGTGGTGAAGAAGCTAAAAATTCTGGAGGAGGTGGGATTGGGCTATTTGCGCTTAGGGCAACCGGCCCCCACCTTGTCCGGAGGCGAGGCTCAGCGCGTCAAACTGGCGGCGCATTTGGGAGAGAAAAAAGGGGAAAAGCTGCTTTACATTTTCGACGAACCGACTACCGGTTTGCACTTCGACGACATCGCCAAATTGCTGCAATGCTTTGACCGGCTGATCGAAGCAGGAAACTCGGTGCTGGTTATCGAGCACAATATGGACGTCATCAAGTGTGCCGACCTTGTGATCGATTTGGGTCCGGAGGGTGGCGACCGCGGCGGCTACGTGGTCGCCTGTGGCACCCCGGAAGCGATCACAAAATGTGAGGGTTCCCACACGGGGCATTATTTGAGGTCGAATCTCTTCTAACGCGGCGCGACCGTAGATGCTTGGACGGGGATTTTTCCGATTGAAAGCAGTACTTTCAAACCGCAAGGGCAGCTAGTAGCTCGTTGCATTAATAGGCGTAGTTTCCATTAACATGATCCAACACAGTCTCTGACTGTGTTTTGGGATTGCAAGAATGTTTAACCCAAATGAGGCTGTCCAAAAAGTTGGAAAAGATTCCCTGATTTGTCATTCCTGCGAAAGCAGGAATCCAGAAAAATCAATGGGTTATAGATTCCCGCTTTCGCGGGAATGACAGAAAAGTGGACTGTTTGGACAGCCCTATGATCGTTCCTGTCAGATGATACGCCAATTTTCGCAACGTAGCATTAGGAATTCGCAAAGGTTGCTAAACGTCAATTTTGAGCATTAAAACAGAATCGGTTGAGGTCATTGTTGTTGTTCTTTTAGTCTTTAGCCTTGCGTTCATTGCGATTTCAATTGCGCCCATTGCGCTTTCTACTGTGCCCTAAGCGGTTAAGATTACAGACACAGTTCAATATAAAACCAGATAAATCCCCAAAACTCCTTTATGATGTCAAAAACCAACAACAAATTCTTTCCCGTCGCTTATCTGTTTGTGTTAGCCGGGATGATGCTTTTGTCCTATTTGTTGCGCCTGAGACGCAACGAGTTTTCTGCGGAGTTAGCCATGGAATCGGATGCCATGGCCATCGTCAACTATTATCTGCCGCGACGCATCGAGTTGCGACCTGTGGCAGCAGAGAAGAGCCTGAAGCTGCCACCGTTTAAATCGGCTCACCCGTTGTTCGGGGCGTTAGCGTTGGGAAACAGCGCCGATTCGTTGATCAGCCTGGTGCTGGACGAATCCCCAGGGCAAGATTTCAGCTACCTCTACATCGACAAAAACAACGACGAAGATTTGACCAATGACGACGAGCCTGGCTGGAGTGAGGAAAAGGGTTCCTACTGGTCCAAAGAAGTGCTGATTGATGTTTATTATAAAAACCCCAGGAACGAGGCAGCGGTCCCTTACCCGGTGCGCCTTTACCGCTTCAAGCATCGATTGCACAATTCCGTTATGGCCTACAGAAACGGCTATCGCAGGGGCAAAATTGCGCTTGTGGACACTACCTACAAAATAGCTCTGTTTGAGGACGATATGGACGGGTTGTTCGATCAAATGGATAAAGGCGCCCTGATCATCGATGTCAATGGGGATGGTGTTTTAGACGGCAGCACCGACTCAGCGGAATATTATCCGTTGAACCAGGCGTTTAACATCCATGGCATTTCATACCGAGTCAAGCACGTCACGCCTTCCGGGGATCGCATTACCATTGCGAGAGTCGACACCATGGTGTTTCCCAAAGTAACGGTCACCCCTGGAAAACGCCCGCCTGCTTTTCGCAGTCCTACGCTCGCGGGTGAAATCGTCGATTTGAAGGAAGACTACGCCGGAAAAATCGTCTTGCTCGACTTCTGGGCCTCCTGGTGTAAGCCGTGGGAGCAAGAGCTTCCCAGCTTAAAGAACACCTACTACCGTTTTCATCCACTCGGTTTCGAAATCGTTGGCATCAACCTCGACTACGATTTGGACAAGCTCAAAAAATACCTGGTGGACCACAAAATCAACTGGGCGCAGATAGCGAACGGTCTGGCCTGGGACATGCCCCTGGTGCAGCTTTACGGGGTCGATGCCTTGCCCCGGAACTTCTTGTTGGACCGCAACGGCATTCTGCGCTACAAGAACTTGCACGGCAAGTATTTGGGCATCAAAGTGCGGGAGCTTTTGAACGAAACGAATTTGAGCGATTTCCCATGACAACGCATTTCGATTCTTTGATTTCCTGTTTATTAAAATCCGACCTCCAAAGCCCCGGAGTACAAAAATCTATTCTTGCCGTTTCCAACCGGATGCACTATGTTTGAATACAACCACGGCATCAAAATCAACGGCACGTCCCTCTGGCTGGATGCCCACAAGAGCGTTGATTTTTGCTGCGTCACCCACGCCCACATGGATCACGCCAAAAAGCACAAGCGCATCCTGGCCACGGCAGAGACGCTTCGCTTCCTAACGCGCCGGGTCGGCAAAACCCAGGCGACCGCGCTTGAATTCAGACAGCCCTACGAATTTGGTGCGTGTGCGGTGACCCTGCTGCCTGCGGGCCACATCTTGGGATCAGCACAAGTACTGGTGGAAAGGGACGGCTTGCGCTTGTTGTATTCCGGCGATTTTAATCTGGAAGCCAGTGCCACGGCTGAGGCGATCGAGATTCCTGAGAGCGACATTTTGATCATGGAATGCACCTTTGGCAAGCCGCAATATCGATTTCCGCAAAGGCAGGTGGTGGAAACCCAGCTTCGGGATTTCGTGACCGAAGCTTTCAATGAAGGCGCGGTTCCTGTGGTCGTGGGTTATGCGCTGGGTAAGGCCCAGGAAGCCATGAAGATTCTGGGAGATGCCGGCCATCATCTGAGTGTGCACGGCAGCATTGCCGCCCTGGCCAAAATCTATGAGCAATTTGGCGTGGACTTTGGTGGCTGGGAAAAGTACAACAAAGATCACTTAGAAGGCAAGGTCCTCATCATCCCGCCGAACGCGGTCAGAACCCGCATGGTCAAGAGATTGCAGGCCAAGAAGTCGGTCTTTCTCTCTGGCTGGGCGATTAATCGAGGCACGCAGTATCGCTACGGCGTCGACGCTGCCCTTCCCCTCAGCGACCATGCCGATTTCGACGGTTTGCTCGAATACGCCAGACGCGTCCATCCGCGTAAGATCTACACCACCCACGGTCCAGATGAGTTCGCCCACCATTTGAGAGCCGCCGGCTTCGACGCCGAACCGCTGAAAAAGCCGGCGCAATTGGCGCTGTTTTGACGGCGGGGTTGGCCGAGCACTTCGCGATGGTGGAAAAGATCAGAGCTTTGCCGTTAGTGGCCGTGGTGTTGGTTTACCGGTGTATGTCATGCTTGCGCATCTTTTTAAAGAGATTTGAACGATCTATTTGTAGAGCGTTGGCAGCGTCGTTGATTTTCCAGTTAAACTTGTCTAACGCTGTCAAAAGATATTCTTTTTCAAAACGGTGAGTGGCATGTTTCAGAGGAATGAATTGATCTCCCAACATCCCTGAAAGGGTTTTGTCCGACTTGTGGCCTGTGTCCAGAGCGGTTTGCACATCATCGATGCCAATTTCTTTTCCCTGGGTAAAAATAACCAGCTTTTCCATCACATTTCGCAGCTCTCTCACATTTCCCGGCCAGGGGTAATTCATTAACAAGCCAATGGCACGTCTCTTGATTGTAAGCACTTGCTTGTTGTAGATGCTGTTGAATTCGCTCAAGAAATGATGCAGCAGGGGCAGGACATCCTCCGGTCTTTCACGCAAAGGCGGGATCACGATCTTGACGACATTCAGGCGGTAGTACAACTCTTCTCTAAATTTTCCCTCTGCAACCATCTTTTCTAAATCGCGATTCGTTGCCGCAATCACTCTGACATTGACTTTTCTGGGGAAGTTCTCCCCGATCGTTTCCACTTCACCGCTCTCCAGCACGCGCAGCAATTTAGCTTGCAGTTGCACGTTCATATCGCCTATTTCATCGAGAAATAACGACCCGCCATGCGCTTCGATGAATTTACCTTTTCTTTCAGAAACGGCGCCTGTGAATGATCCCTTACGATGACCGAAAATCTCGCTTTCCAGCAATTCCGACGGGATGGCCGCACAGTTTAGTTTAACGTAAGGTTTACTCTTACGGTCACTGTTATGATGAAGGGCCCAGGCGACCAATTCCTTGCCGGTTCCGCTTTCGCCCAGGATCAGGACCTTTGCCGCGGTGTTGGCCACGTCGTCAATGCGTTGGAATACCTCTTTCATGACCGGGCTGTCACCAATCATGCGAAACTTTTCTTGCAGCGTCTCAAAAATCGCATCCCGTTCTTCCAGCAGAGTCTTTTTGACGATTGCATTTTTTACCGCCACAAAAAGCCGTTCCGGCTCAATCGGCTTTTCAATGAAATCGTACGCGCCATCTTTGAGACTTTGCACAGCCGTGGTAATACTGGTTTGCCCGGAAATCATGATCACAGGGATGGTGGGACACACTTGCAGAACCGTTTTCAACAAGTCCAGGCCGTTTACGCCAGGCATCCTCACGTCCATGAGAATGCAGTCGTATTTGTGGCATGCGAGTAGATTCTCAACTTGAACAGGGTCGGCACAGGTGTCCACCGAATAGTTCTTTAAGCTCAGGATTTTTTTCAGAGATTTCAACAGGTTCGCGTCGTCGTCGATGACCAGAATTTTCGCAAACATTCCCATCCTTTTTATTTATGACTTCGTACGCAATTTGATAAATACATTAGCGTATTTGGACAGGATTAACAAGATATACAGGATTGTCTTTTCATCATGTTCATCCCGTAAATCCTGTCAAATATTTATGCAACTATGTACTCAGCCTTCAGACGATGAATTATCCTCATAAAGCGGCAATGAAAACCGGATCACCGTGCCCAAACCCGGATGGGTATGCAGGCCCATGACTCCGCCATGGTCCTCGATTATTTTCCTGGCGATGGCCAATCCCATTCCGGTGCCGTCTGATTTAGTGGTAAAATAAGGTTCAAAAATTTTATCGCGGTTCTTCGGATCGATCCCCGGCCCGGTGTCGGAGACCTCAACTTCAAGGAACTTCCGGAAAGACTTATCCAAATATTGTGCCATCGATGTACTGATTTTGATCTGGCCTTTGCCTTTTAGAGCATCCACGGCATTTTCAAGGACAATATGAAAAACCAATTCAATTTGCTGCGGATCGGCCCAAATCTGATCCACATCTGCATCAATATCGGTTTGGATCTGTATTCCCCCGTTTGTAAAGGTACCAAATTTGTTGATGGCATTTTCTATAATTTCCCGTGTACTGGCAACTTGAAAATGCGGTGTTTCCAGATTGGTGAATTTCAGGAAACTCTTGGTCATGCTACGTACTCTTTCCAACTCTGTGCGCATCATTTCGATATCATCGTTTACCTGTTCTCGCTTTGTCAAGGGAATGTCTTCCAGCCGCATTTGTAAGGCTTTTAAATTCAGCGCCACGGATGACAGCGGCGTTTTGATATCGTGCGCGATATTTTGCACGGATTTGCTCCACACCTTTAGTCTGTCTGAGAGAATTGGCCGGGTATAATCATGAATTTCCACCAAATAGCTACATACCAGTTTGAGGGGGGACACAAAAGGAGTTACGCGGATCTCGCCTTCAAATTGATAGTT
>JBHHYI010000191.1:0-8114 GCA_046757525.1 bacterium
AGGTGAGAGATAATTCCCTTGCTTTTCCCCGATAAAGTTAGTAATTTTTATTTCATTAAAAGCTTATTTGTGGCAACCTGGGTGGTACTCACCAAATCATTCTTCGTCTGAGAGTTTGAAGTTTTGCTGAAGGAGGCATTACGGCATGGCCGAGCATGCAAAGAAAACCAAGAGCAACGAGATTGTTAAATTGGATGTGGAAGCCAATGTGCAAACCATGGCCGGCCGGGTCTTCCTCCGGCAGTTGAACGAGGTCAGTCACGTACTGAGGTTGAAAGACACCGAGGTGGAGTTCAAAGGCGAGCTCCTGGTCAAGTCCGGTTATGTCGGAGATTGCAAAAGCGCCGTGTTGTACAAATGCCCAAAGGGCTATTTCTTGTTCTGTGACCAGGCTTTTGGCTCGAATAACTGGTCTGTGATTGGAAGTACTTTGGAGGACCTTCTTGACAAAGTTCAAGATACTGGTATTAAAGAAAAACTAAAGCAGGCATCAGAAGCGCACCAAGCTTCTGCCTAAGATGTTCTCAAGTTTGCAAGTTGACTGTTTTTCGTATGTGAAAAAATATCTTAAGGAGGATATACAGCATGACAGAAATCCGACGCTCCATCGAAATATCTGCGCCCAAAGAAAAAGTATGGTCGTTCATTAATCCCAAAAACTGGGCCGATTTGTTCGACTCTGTCGAAAGTGTGGATGGGTACAATGACGGGCAGCCGGGGGTCGGTACAAAAGCCAGCGTGGTTGCAGGCAACGACGCATTGACAACCATCAAATACCGGGTGGAGATTACGGAATTCTTGGAAAGCAACAGAATTGTGTATCGGCGTTACGGTGGGCCTCTGTCCGGAAAAGGCATCATTGAATTGAAAGAATTGCAAATCGGTACGTTGCTTGAACGCGTCAGCCAATATGACGACGATCTTTCAGAAAATATTTTAGATACCCTTAGCGCAGGGATGGAAAAAGATAACCTGAAGATCAAACAGTTGGTGGAAGCGGATCGGTGAAATGTGGCGGCTGCGCAGGTCTCAAATACAGCACGTTTCGCAGAGAGACAGTTGAACGCTGCCCGCCACCGAATTTGCCAATTTAAGCCAAATCAGCACAGAATCACACAGACTGTTTGCCTTCCACATGAGTTAACTTGCCTTTCGATGTTGATGGTAAGCAAAACCTCGCCAGTGTTTTCGTCATGACGGAAGAAAACCAATTCATCCAACACCTATTGGAATTGCTCGAGCCTTTTGGCAACGTAACTGTTAGAAGGATGTTTGGGGGCTACGGGCTCTTTCGTCACAGCCTCATGTTTGGCCTTATTGCGAACGGTTCCCTCTACCTGAAAACGGACAGCGTAAACCGGTCGGAATTTGAGTCGCTGGGGCTTAATCCTTTCCTAATATGAAAAACAAGGCAAAATGGTTAGGATTGCTTACTACGAAGCGCCTCCCGAGACCTTGGAGAGTTCCGACGAAATGCAGCGCTGGGCAGAGTCTGCCTACGCCACAGCGTTGAGAGCAGCACAGAAAAGTGGGCAGCAGTAGGGGTTGCAGAGGCTTCTGAAAGCCAGAGGATTGGCAGAAGCCTCCAAGTGGGTCTCCTTCCATGGGCACAGGACACGACCACCCAATTTTTGCATGTCTGAACTCCCCAAGAAATCTGAGCTGGTTGCTCTGGATTCACATTGTCTCCCTAAACTTGTTGACAAGTGGGCGAATTTTTCGTAATATTTAGGGCAAAAAGAAGGAGCCTTCCCTTGACGAATGATTCACACAAATGGCTGAAGTTGTCTTTTCGAGAATTAAAGGAAGCTATGGCCGGAGACCAGGATTTTCCGGCAAGGAACCTGGAATTTCATGTCTCGCGCACGGCGCGGCGTCGCTACGAGTTCGAGGAGCACTTTTTCGCTTTGACAGGCAACGTGATTTTTGCGAACTTCCATGCGGCACGGGTCTTTGCGCAGCGGATGAATGCCAGGCGGGACCTGGTGCAGCAGCCTGAATCAGCGATCAAAGCCGGGCACATCAATGCCATGGGATTAATCGACGAGATGCTGCACTACGTGGTGGCCCTTTATTGTCAACAGGTGAATCCTCAGGCATTTGCAAAGGCATTGGCATGGCTGGAAACGGAACTCGGCGTAGCAGAGGTTGACAAGACCTTGCAGCGTTTTGTGGACGCGTTCCCACCGCTTGCGGTTTACAAGGGTGAAATGAACATCCGTGCCTATCTTGTTGGCTCCAGCAAGGGCGTTTCCAACCGCGAGATTGTGCTGGAAGAAATGGTGCTGCTGTGGTTGGCCAACCTCAATCCTGCATTTGCGCCCTTCCTGGAACTGTTTGACGATACCCCTTTGAAGCAGAAAACGGCATACGGGAAGGTCATGCAAAGTCTCAACGAATTCTTCGAGACGCAGCCGCATTTTGGTCCCGACGACCAAAATCTAATTCAATTGCTGCGCACCCCGGCTTTGCACAGTCCGCATTCGTTGGAAGCGCAGTTGCTGTTCATGCGCCGTCGCTGGGGATTGTTGCTGGGAAAATACCTGCACCGGTTGCTGGGCAGTCTGGATTTCTTGAAGGAAGAGACCAGGGCAGTTTTCTGGGGACCGCCGCCGACCGAGATTCTCCAATTTGAGGGCGGTGATCACGAGGCCGAACAATTTAGCGCAGACTTGCACTGGATGCCACGCCTGGTCTTGTTAGCCAAAAGCACTTTGGTCTGGCTGGATCAACTCAGCAAGAAATACCAGCGAGCCATAAGCCGTTTGGACCAGATTCCAGATGAAGAGCTGGACACCCTGGCCCGCTGGGGCTTCACTGGTTTGTGGCTCATCGGTATTTTTGAACGCAGCGGAGCTTCGAGAAAGATCAAACAAATGTGCGGCAATCCGGAGGCCGAGTCTTCTGCCTACTCTCTGTTCGATTACGAGATTTCGCACGAGTTGGGTGGTTATGATGCCCTGCAAAACCTGAAGCAACGCTGTTGGCACAGAGGCATTAGACTGGCATGCGACATGGTACCCAACCATACGGGCATCGATTCGAGATGGATTCGGGAACAGCCGGATTGGTTCATCTCGTTGCCTTACAGCCCCTTTCCATCCTATTCTTTCAGCGGGCCTAATCTCATGGACGATCCTCGCTACGGCATATTCATCGAGGATAAATACTTTAGCCGGACCGATGCTGCCGTGGTGTTCAAAAGAGTAGATTACTGGAACAACGATGTGAGGTACATCTATCATGGCAACGACGGCACCAACATGCCCTGGAACGACACCGCGCAGCTCAACTACCTCAACCCTGAAGTTCGTGAAGCCATGATCCAAAAGATCCTGAACGTGGCTCGCATGTTTCCCATCATTCGTTTCGACGCAGCGATGACGCTTACCAAAAAGCACTACCAACGCTTGTGGTATCCCGAACCCGGCCATGGTGGCGACATCCCATCCCGGGCAGATCATGGTTTGCCCAGGAGTTTATTCAACAAAGCCATGCCCAAGGAATTCTGGCGCGAAGTGGTTGACCGTGTGACCCAGGAAGTGCCCGACACCCTGCTCTTAGCCGAAGCTTTCTGGCTGATGGAAGGATTCTTTGTCCGAACCCTGGGTATGCACCGGGTGTACAACAGCGCGTTCATGAATATGTTGAAAAACGAGGAAAACGCCAAGTACCGTCAGACCATCAAGAATACCATTCAGTTCAATCCAGAAATACTCAAACGCTACGTGAATTTTCTCAACAATCCTGACGAAGAAACGGCCGTGGCACAATTCGGCAAAGGCGACAAATACTTTGGCATCTGTATCATGATGGTGACCATGCCAGGCTTGCCCATGTTTGGCCATGGTCAGATTGAGGGTTTTGCCGAGAAGTACGGCATGGAATACCGCCGTGCCTATTGGGACGAAGGCGTGGACTGGTCGCTTGTGCAGCGCCACGAACGGGAAGTCTTCCCCCTCATGAAAAGGCGATATCTTTTTGCAGAAGTAGAGAATTTTTTGTTGTACGATTTCTACACGCCGGAAGGGCACGTAAATGAAAACGTTTTTGCCTACTCTAATCGTTTCGACGATGAGCGGGCTTTGGTGGTGTACAACAACAAGTACGAGCATGCGCGGGGATGGATTCGCATAGCCGTGCCTTACAGAGCAAGCAACAACGGAGACTCGCGGCTGGTTCACAAAACTCTCGGTGAAGCATTTTCATTGCATCCCGAGGCCAACACCTTCTGCGTGTTTCGCGACCAGATCAGCGGCCTGGAATACATTCGCAGCAGCAGAGAGCTGTGTGAGCGCGGATTGTACGTTGAGTTAGGTGCGTTCAAATACGCGGTTTTCCTGGAATTCAGCGAAGTGCGCGACAACGTCTGGCGCCATTACGCGCAATTGACCGAATATCTCAACGGACGCGGCGTCCCCAACATCCTCGAGGCGCTGAAAGAGCTGCACCTGAAGCCCTTGCTGGAGGCCGTGGACACGCTGTTAAATCCCGAAATGGTCAAACGTTGCATGGCGGCGCGTTCCAGCAAAAACAACAAAAGGGTCGACAATAGTTTTGTCGCAGATTTCCAGAAAAGACATTTGGAGATAGTCAAGCAAGCCAAAAAGTTCTCCGCAGGGAAATGTCGTGAGACGCAAGTGTCCAACGAGACCCGCCTGCGGCTGGAAGCGGCTTTGCGATTGGACGATCTCAACAGGCGCTTTGGTTCGAAAAATGACCGCAAGTACGAGGCCGCTTTGAAATACCTCAGAGGTCAAATGCCAGAAACGTCGACCTTTTGGGCCGTCGCGTTTGGCTGGTTGGTGATCCACCAACTGGGTAAGGTGTTGCACCAAACGGACTTCGAACAACAAAGCCGCAGTTGGATCGACGAATGGCTGCTGGGCAAACGAACGAACCGACTCTTCCTCGATCTTGGCACCAGTGGCGAGCAGGTCTCGGAAAGCACTCTACTTGTCAAGATTCTGACCAGTGAGCAATGTTGGTTTCTCGACAGGAAACCCAGGAAAGCCAGAGCGCAAAGAATCTTGCACCATTTATTGCAAAGCCAGGACATTCAGCAGTATTTGCGAGTGAATCGCTATGATGGTGTCTTGTGGTTCAACAAAGAGAATTTTGAAAAACTGCTCTGGTGGCTTTTCGCGATTGCCGCCGTGCAAATCACTGCGTGCACGAAAGCAGAGAAAGCAGAAATTGCCAGAGAATTGGCCGATGTTTTCGCGATCGTGCAAAAATGGTTGCAGGCCGAAAAACTTTCTGAGTACAAAGTGGGAAAACTGCTGGAAGCGGCCAAGGGAAGGCGCAGAGTTGTCAAGTCGCCAAAATGAGGGAGCCTGAAGGGTTCGTAGCCCTGGCAAGATTGGAAGGCGCTGTTGGTTCTCCGGCCTTGCGCCTGGGTAGGTTCAGAGATTTTGAAAAAACGCAGAACTTCAGAGCTACTACTACAACGGGATTTGTTTCGCCGCATTTTTTTAATTTTAATCTTGCATTTGAATGAACAATTCTTCATATTAACAATTAAATCTGTTTGTAGTCATTGCTACCCATTTGCCAGATCATGATCTTCAGATACTCCGAGTGGCGCGAAGAGCAAAACAAGAGCAAGCTTACCTTTGAAGACATCATGAGGTTCTTCAACGAGCTCCTGCTGCAAACCAGCGGCAATCTTCGCGAAGCCCTCCAGTGGTTAACCGAATTAGACAGCGAATATGAAATCTTCGACGATGCTCAGGGTGTGGGATTTGATGAATTTCTGGAGTGGTTAAAGCGTGAAGGCTACCTCGAAGACGACCAGGGCGTGCTCAGGCTAACCAACAAATGGTCCAAACGCGTTCGGCAGGATTCCTTGAAAGACATTTTTTCTTCCTTGAAAAAAAGCCCTGCTGGTGAGCACGAGACGCCCCACTCAGGCAAAGGTGTGGAAAGACTGAGCGAGACCAAGCCCTACAAGTTCGGCGATCCCCCCTCCAACATCGATTTTACCACCACAATCAGCAACGCCATCAAGCGCGATGGTCTGGACAATATTAATTTAAAGGAAGAGGATTTTGAAGTTTATGAAACCGAGCACCTGACCTCCTGCGCCACGGTGCTCATGCTGGACATCAGCCACAGCATGATCCTGTACGGGGAAGATCGCATCACCCCGGCCAAGAAGGTAGCTCTGGCCCTGGCGGAATTGATTTTGAGCAGATTTTCAAAGGATAGCCTCAACATCGTTGTTTTTGGGGACAAGGCCGTCGAAGTGAAATTGGAAGACATTCCCACCATTGCGGTTGGGCCGTACCATACCAATACCAAAGATGCTCTGGTGTTGGGGCAGCGCATTTTGAAGCGAAAACGCAACGTTAACAAACAAATCTTCATGATAACCGATGGCAAGCCGTCCGCCATATTTGATCACGGGCGACTCTACAAGAATCCCTTTGGCCTGGATCGAAAGATCGTGAACCAAACTCTCAATGAAGCTCATGCCTGCCGCAGGAACAAAATCACCATCACCACTTTCATGGTCGCCCGCGACACCTGGTTGGTGGACTTCGTCAACGAACTGACGCAAGTCAATAAAGGGCGGGCCTACTATTCTTCATTGAATAGATTGGGGGATTATATTTTTGTGGATTACATTAAAAATCGTAAGCGGAGATTCTGATCGTTGGTAATTTTTTTTACGCGGAAATTAATTCATCGAGTAATTATTTAGGGTTGTTTTAACCCATATTTGGAAGAGGAAAACCAAACGCTGAAGGGCCGAATCATTGCCGAATCGAATGTTGCCGGACGTTGACCTCATGGCTGCTTAAGAGCTTTTTCGGTGTGTTCCCGCGTGCCTGGTGTTTGGTCTCCGAATCCAAGTTTAACAAGGTCGTTTATGAACAGAGCAAAAACCATCGCAGAATTGCGAGATTCTGGTTATCAGGTTCTTTCGGTCAAAGAGGAAATGCGCAAGAACTTGATCGATAAAATAAAAAACAAAGAGCGGCTGTTTCCCCAAATCATCGGCTATGACGATACCGTGATTCCGGCGCTGTGTAATGCCATTCTTTCCAAACACGACTTCATTTTGCTGGGGCTTCGCGGCCAGGCCAAGACCCGCATTCTGCGCTCTTTGCCCAGTCTCCTGGACGAATACATTCCGATCATCAAAGGGTGTGAAATCAACGACAGTCCCTTTCGGCCCGTTTGCAAAGCCTGTACCGATCGCGTCAAGGAAGCAGGCGGTGAGACTGAGATCGAATGGATTCATCGGGATGAGCGCTACGGCGAAAAGCTTGCAACGCCGGACGTCACGATTGCCGACTTGATTGGAGACATCGATCCCATCAAGGCGGCGTCGCAGAGGCTGCACTATGCCCACGAAGGGGTCATCCATTTCGGCATCATTCCCAGGACCAACCGCGGGATTTTTGCAATCAACGAGCTGCCAGATTTGCAGCCGCGTATTCAAGTGGGCCTTTTCAATATCATGCAGGAGAAGGATATTCAAATTCGCGGCTTCCCGGTACGCATGCCTATGGACATCGTCATCGTTTATTCGGCCAATCCAGAGGATTACACCAATCGAGGCAACATCATTACGCCTTTAAAGGACCGAATTGGCTCACAGATTTTGACCCATTATCCCAGGACCTTGAGCGACGGCATCAAGATCACCAACCAGGAATCCTGGGAAAATCGCGACAGTGGCCGGGAGATCACCGTGCCGCATTTTTTTCGCGAGATAATTGAACGGGTTGCTGTGGAAGCGCGAAACAGCGAATTCGTGGACCAGAAGTCCGGGGTGAGCGTGCGCATGACGGTAACCTGTCTGGAGAATCTGATCAGCAACGCCGAACGGCGTGCCATCACTCACGACGAGAAGACCGTGGTCCCGCGAATTTGCGATTTGTACGCTACCCTGGCATCGATCACCGGCAAAATTGAGCTGGTTTACGAGGGCGAACAGGAGGGAGACATCAACGTGGCCAAGGCGCTGATCGGCAAAGCGGTCAAGGCCATCTTCCTGAACTATTTCCCCGAACCGTATGCCTCGATCAAGAAAGGCCACAACGTTTTCAAAGAGGTGGTGGATTGGTTTAAGCACGGTCATTCGATCGACATTTCGGACGCCA
>JBHHYI010000192.1:0-8063 GCA_046757525.1 bacterium
GCCCGCGAGAAAGACATCACCCTGTATTATTCCTACGACCTTTGACCCATCATTTGAGCACCACGCCCTTCCGCACGGCTGAAAAGGAACCGGCTTTGATCTGGTAGAGGTAAACGCCCGAGCTCAGGCTGCTGGCGTCCCAGGGTACCCGGTGGGTTCCGGCGGTTTGGAATTCGTTCAACAAAATCCGCACCTGTTGCCCCCGTAAATTGTAAACAGCCAACAGCACCCTTGCTGGCCTGGGCAATTCGTAAGCGATCGTTGTAACAGGATTGAAAGGATTGGGATAGTTCTGGTGCAATGCAAATGTTGCGGGTTTCTCACCGTCTGACTCAACGCTTACCAGAGTAAAATCAAATCCCATTTTTTTGAACTGCCAATTAAGATGCAGAGGCCACTGGTCGCCAAAATGCCGACTAAGTTGGCCGGTTAGATCCTTGAAGCCACTCTGCCCCGGCGGCAAAATATTTTCCCCAAGGAGGCTTAAACCCGTGAAAGCGATGGCCTGCTGATAGGTGCCGTGGCTGTTGATTTGCCGGGGGACGTCCTTCAACTCGTCGAAAGTAACCGCAGCAATCGCGGCGACAAAATCGTCGATGGCGGTGACCCGTTGCGGCCCCACCCAGGGAACATTGTCCCCGTTGTCCCACCAGGCAACCGGTTTGTTGTTCCAGTTCACGAAATAATCCTGGGCAAGATCATCGGCTGAGGGCAATTGCGAAAAATCAAGGAAGCCACCCCACTCTTCGCTGCCGTCGCCTTTGTGTGGTAAGCGCGGATCCACACCGTCGCTGCGATCCTGGTATTTGCCCACGTGCCAATATTTCACCTTTTTGTCGAGCGCGGCATAAAACACGTTGAAGGACATGGGCATGAGTTTGAGCGCCGCCTCAAATTCGGACAGGGTCGTGGCCTTGATCGAATTGTAGTTCCATTGCATCAGCTCCAACTCCCGACCCCAGAAAGTCATTCTTAGAGCATAAACCTGATGATGGGCCAGGTCCTCCCCAAATACCGGGCCATGAATGGTGCGATAGTGCGTAAAAGGAATTTCGTTTCCAGCGCTTTTAAGCGTGTCCTGGATGATCTGGAAATCCAGCCATTGACCTTTGTGGTAATACTTGCTGAAGGAAGCGTCCATAGTGGAGTCGATGTAGACGTCGCTGTTGTCGCTGAGACCGCTGGTAAGCGACCAGGCATGATGTTCGGTGGTGCCGATGATGACCGAAGGCACGCCGGCAACGGTCATGCCGCCCACGTGGAAGCCATAGGTTGGGCAATTCAGCTCGACCTCGTTGGTGATGTTGACTTGATCCTTCTGCGGCTCGCCCATCTGAGGCGCGCCCAGCAGCATGGCATTTCCTCCGTTTGATTTTGTCGTGGAGATTAGGACCGCGAAGCTGCCAAATTTTGTTGGCACGCCGAGACTCAGGGCAAGATTCTGCACCTCCTGTCGGCTGTCGCGCAACGATTGCACGATCGGGGTGTTAACCCGGAGGCCGGAGTATGACCAGTTCCTCGTCGTTGCTGTGCTGCCGTTTTGTATCGTGGTCGGCGCCGCCGGATCATTGATCGGCCGGTTCTGGTCGAACCAGGCCTGCCCGTTTTCTTGTAGCTCGCTCAGGCGGTCCAATTCCTCCCCTCCAAACTGCCCGAACGTTCTGATCAAGAATTGAATGATCGCGACAGAATTGTACACGCTCCAGGGTTCCATGGTGCGAGTGCTGAATTCAAACGGTTTGTATTTTGCCGGGTCGACAGCCATGGAATCCAGATAAGTGTTGATGCCGTCGGAGTAGGCCTGCAACATGGTTTGGAGTTCCACCGGTAAGGCGGCAAATTGCTGCTTGCGTTCTTCCTGGGTGTAGAACATGGTGCGCGTTTGCTTATCCATTGCCAGAACGAAGTCACCGAACAACTCCGCCAGCCTGCCTTCAGCGGTTTTCCGGTGCAGCTCCAGTTGATACAAACGGTCCTGGGCAACGGCAAACCCCTGGCCAAAAAAGATCCCAACCTCCGTCTGCCCGGTGATGTGCGGTACACCAAAGGAATCGCGCGCCACGGTCACCAAAGAACCGTCGGGCGCTTGCAAAATGGCATCGCCAAAATCAGGCTGAGCCATGGCCGGGATGACCGCACTGAAAAGCGAACAGCCCACAGTGAACCAAGGCATAAAGACTTTTTTCATGGTTTGGTACTCCTTCCAAATTGAGTGGTGAGACAATTCAAGCCCCTGACAGACGGATTTCTCGTGACTCAATCCTGTGACCTGTTCAAACAGATAGTTCAATCCATAGGGGAATATGATCGCTGACTCTTCGCGTTACCGTGGTCTTGATTGCGTCACATTATCGTTAATCGAAAAGTGAGTAGGGCGTTCTGTGTCTTACTGAAAGATGGAAAACCTTCAAAAACGTTGCCATAGTTAATAATAGGAATATTTTTATTGCAAAACAACCAATTAACATTACCTTTTCTGCTTGGAAGGCACTTTCCTCCTAACCTTGACAGGGTTTGGAACCCTGTCAAGGTTTTGTTAGACTCCGGCAGTGGATTATTTGAGAAAAGTCAGGCATCTGCCTCACGCAACCGAGACGTTTGCTTTGCCAAGAACGAGTGCTTCCGCACAGCGCGCTTTGTTCAGCGACTTCTTGACTTTTCAGACTTATATAGTTATTTTAATATACCTTTCAACCAATTCAAACTCCCGATCACTGAGCCATTTTTTTCATCCAAAAATGAGGGCCAGGAAAATGCTGCGAACAAACAGAAAACTCAGAATAGTCCCCTTGATGACTCTTTGGGTGGCCTTAACTTTCTTTTTGAACGCTGTCACGCTGCTCAAGGCTATTGGTGTGGACGAAAAAAAACCGCCTGAGACCCGCAGGGATAATGTAAAAGAAATCCTCCACGGCGTTGAAATCATCGACCCTTACCGCTGGCTTGAAGAACAGAACAGTCCGGAAACCCGCGCCTGGATTGACGCCGAGAATGCCTACACGCAATCGATGATCGGCACCCTGCCAGGCCGCGACAAGATCGAGCACCGCCTCACGGAACTCATGAAAATCGACGTCATCAACAGACCCCTGGCCCGACACGGTCGCTACTTCTTTACCAAACGGCTGGCCGATCAAGACCTGTCGGTTATCTACATGCGACAAGGTCTGCGAGGCGAAGACCAGGTCTTGATCGATCCGCACGGCATGAGCGCAGACCACACCACCAGTGTCAACTTACAGACGGTCTCCAACGACGGCACCTTGCTGGTTTACGGCATTCGACAGGGTGGCGAGGATGAAATTAGCGTGCACATTTTGGACATCGACAAAAAGCAAGAGTTACCGGACCGGTTGCCCAGAGCCCGTTATTTCGGAATTTCCGTGCTGCCTGACAACAGCGGCTACTATTACACGCGCTTCGGCCCGAAAGGACCGCGAATCTATTTCCACAAAATGGGCACCGATCCCGGCAAGGACCGGCTGATCTTTGGCGAAGGCTACGACTCCGGCAAAATCATCTTCGCGAGGCTCTCAGACGATGGCCGCTATCTGCTCATTCACGTGCTTTACGGTTCGGCGGCGTCAAAGACAGAAGTCTACTTTCAAAATTTGGCCAGCGGGGGACAAATAACACCGGTGGTCAACGACATTGACGCCAGATTTATTGGTGCCATTGCGGGCGACGAACTGTTTTTGCAGACCAACTGGCAGGCGCCGAACAAGCGTATCTTATCGGTCGACCTCAAACAAGTGCCCCAAAATCCGGGCGAATGGCGCGAAGTCATTCCGACCAGCAAAGCTACCATCAGCGGCTTCTCACTTGCAGGCGGCAAACTGTTTGTCAATACGCTTGAGAATGTCGTTTCAAAAGTTAAAGTCTATGAACCGGATGGGAGATTCGTGCAGGACATCGAATTCCCGACCATAGGTACGGTGGGGAACGTCAGCGGCCAATGGGACAGCGAAGAGGCCTTTTTTACCTATTCTTCTTTTCTGATTCCAACGACGATTTACCGCTACGATGTGGCTCATGGCACCAAGGACATCTGGGCCAGGACCAACGTTCCCATCACAAGCGACAACTTTGAAGTAAAACAGGTCTGGTACAAATCCAAAGATGGCACCAGGATTCCCATGTTTCTCGTGCACAGCAAGGGACTCAAACTGGACGGCTCCAATCCCTCCCTGCTCACGGGCTACGGCGGTTTCAATATTAGTCTCACCGCGAGCTTCTCTTCTCTGGCGGCTATTTGGGTAGAAAACGGCGGCGTTTTTGCCCGGCCGAGTCTGCGCGGAGGTGGCGAATTTGGGGAGGAATGGCACCAGGCCGGCATGCGCGCCAACAAACAAAACGTGTTCGACGATTTCATCGCTGCGGCAGAATGGCTCATCCAAAATGGCTACACCAAACCTTCGAAGCTGGCCATTTCGGGTGGAAGCAACGGCGGCCTTCTGGTGGGTGCGGCTTTGACCCAGCGGCCTGATCTCTTCAAAGCGGTGGTCTGCACCTACCCCCTACTGGACATGGTGCGCTACCACAAATTTCTGGTTGCAAAGTTCTGGGTGCCGGAGTACGGCTCTTCTGACGATGCCGAGCAGTTCAAATACATCCTCAAATACTCTCCTTACCAAAACGTAAAGCAAGGCACCAAATACCCGGCGGTGCTGTTCATCACCGGTGATTCCGATACCCGGGTAGCTCCGTTGCACGCGCGCAAGATGGCTGCCCTGTTGCAGGCCAGCACGGTCTCGGAAAATCCGGTCTTGCTGCTCTACGACACCAAATCGGGACACTCCGGCGGACGCCCGGTGAGCAAGCGCATCGAAGAATTCACCGATTGGCTGAGCTTCCTCGCCTGGCAACTGGGCATGAGTGAGGAGATGACCAGTAAATGACTTTGATTTTCGCTAATCGGTGCGCAATAAGTCGCATCTGGCTGCCACAATGATGCGCGGAGCTGCGGCTGGTGCCGCGGCCGGACCTGTCGTTGGCCGATTGCTCTTGCTACTTGTGGCCCTTTGGCAAAGGATAAATTGTTCTCGCAGGACAGAGCCAATTGTTGTTGCTAACAAACTGATCACCAAAGGTTCGGTGCAGCCCATACGTGGAACGGGCGCTTCGCAAAAGTTCCCCCGAAATTTGATCCGCAAGTAGTCTAATTGAAAGTAAAAGCTAAATTCATTTCGCCAATAGTTCCCCCGCGTACTTTGCCTGGCAAATTTAATTGGCTGTCATTCTGCCCGGGAAGAGGAATCCATTGACTGATTTTAAAGTTCAATTGGATTTCGGAAGACAATTTCAATGATGGAGCCAAATTTATTTTAGCAAAGTTTGGGGAGCGCGTGGTTTCCAATACTTGCGTCCTGGTATGTGCAAATAAGAAAGCTGAGCCCCACGTTTTGCCAAGCAAGTCCGTTTTAACTTTGACGTATTCCAGCATTAGATTAATCTGCACGCGCGCATTTTCGTTATTATTGAACCGCAACCAACCTCGCCTTAAGATGACTGAACCACGGCCTGCGAGGGATTGTTTTGCTGCTGTGAAGTCCACACTGGCATCATCATAAGGCCAGGCTTCGACGTTACCATTGGCGTCTGCGAATAGCTTTTGCTGAGCCACCCCGAATGTAATGGCAGAGCCACCCAGTTGGTGCTGCATGAAAAGGCGAGCCTCGTAAAACTTGAAAGCTGGCAGATTAAAACCCCCGTATTTGCGCTCGCGGTATCGTAACACACCCGCCCCACTTAACCGCTGATCGAAATAGGACAGATGAAGTCGCCATCTGGCCGTCGGTTTCCAGGTTAACGTGCCAAGAAACGTCCATAAGCTTGCCGTGGGTTTAAATGAATATTCTTTTTCAGCAGCCTTATTTGCCAGCAATTTACCCAATCGAAAATAAGAAGAGAAAGAAACGCCCTTTCCCTGAGCAGCAAAGGATCCCCCCACTTCACGCACGTTTGCCTGCGTTGGGAAAAAAATCTGCACATTCTCATTAAACAGCGCCTGAAAAAACGGAAACCAACTCTTGTATTCGCCAGCCAAACCGAGTTTATAGTGATTGTATTGCCAGAGTATCTTTAAACCATAATTCAATTGTGCCCTGGTGTTTTCGTGGAAAAATTGCACAAACGATTTTACAGTAATGGGAAAAGAACCGAGGGCTTGATGGTGGGTCACACGAACCCGATTGCTTGCATGCCAATTGTTAAAATTCCAGCTCGAATCTGATTGGCTCACTTTAATGACATCGCCCGCGCGAAGGAATTCAAGATGCCATCGCTGACTCCTGGAAATCCGCCAGTCCAGCGAAGTCCCATACCACCACCGGGCCAGGGTGATGTGCTGTTCGGGACTGCTGGATCGGAAAAGGTCATCGTAGCGGCTCGTAAACCGAACTTTTAGCCTGCGGTTTTCGAATGGGGCTTCTGAAGTGGAGGGTTCCTGAAAACCGAATCCAAACAGTCGGTCATAGGTAGAAAACTGGGCTTCTGCCTGGCTCGAAAAAAAGAGGAATAGAAAGAGAAAACCAGCCCATCCCTTTCTTAGCTCACAGAACATGAAATCTCACTGGGCTATGAAATCCCGAGCTTCGTATTGATCACCAAAGATTAAATGATCTTGCCTGAAAACTTCCAGACGGTACATCTGTCCAGGGGTTAGCACACGCTCAAAATTATCATTAGAAGAACCAAAAGCACCGCTACAGCTAATAGTCGCTTCTTCTTCTGCATCCGATGGAACGATTCCGTGCGTCACGGGTGAAAAGACATTATTTTCGAAATCTGAGCTTCTTATCGCCCAAATCGTTTCGAAGGCCGTTTCGGTTATTTTTGTCACCACTAAACAACTAATAGGGCCCTTGTTCCAGGAATACTCCGGCGTGGTTCCACTGCCCACGGTTAAATCGATATCACCAGGAATGAAGTGTAAGTTGAGGATTCTTTTAAAGTTTTCATCGGTCATGCCGGGCAGCAGTCCGCCAAATGTGGGGTCGGGGAATCTCCAGGCATCAAAGCTTTGGGCGGTCCAGACAAAAGTAGGCTTTTCCTGGTCTTCGCCCTCATCTTGTTTCATGACCACCTGGTAACTTGGCAACAAAGTTTTTGGTCGTTCCGGTGGATTTTCGAAAAAGTTCTTGAGCGAGATGGTTAGTTCCGACCTGGGCGTCTGGTCGTCATCGTCGAAGTCCTCGGTGAGGGTGACCTCGCCATTCAAGGAACTTAGGCCCTGTTGCACCCGAAATTGTAGCGAATCCAGGTCGCTTTCCGCACCCGGATCGACGGTGATAAAGTCGTCATCTTGATTGTCCGTTTCGGTGCGTAGCAGTTGGATGAACTTGAGGGTCAAGTCAGCCGCAGCGATCAGGTCGTCTTTAGCCATGTGCATCTCATCGACATTCTGGAGGGTCAGGAAGTCGGAGTTTTGTTGTAGCGCTTGCATCAATCCTGTGCTGTCATAAGAAGCCACATCCAGATTGTAGGCTAAAAATATTCGCAGGGTCCCCTGAGCGCTCAAAAGGGTGGCGTAAAAAGCCGTGAAATCGGTTAAATCCAGCTCTACCGGATCTTCCGGTTCATCAGGCGTGCCTCCTTGCAGCTCACTGGTCACAATAAAGGTGTAGGACTCGTTCGCGACAATTTTCTTCATTTGATCGATGGCTCGCTGGAGAACAGGCATGATGACATCCTGCACAACCTGCTGCATTTCATTGGCCAGCGGGGGGTTGGCGAAAGCCACTCTGGAGCTCTTGTAGATTGCGCGGCCAATCTTTTGATCGCTTAATGAAAGCGCCCCTATGTTCATGGGAGGCGCAATTTTGAACAGATCATCTTCCACGCCTCCCAGCGGATCGGGATCGCTCTCAGCATACTCCTGCCAGCGATCGCGCATTTGTTGCAGTTCCTCGCTGTCTTTCAACAGAATGATTTCCGTTAAAGCAAAGCCAAAACTGGCATCGAGGTTGTTTCGATCAAACACCAGGGCTTGCAAGTAAAGGTCATGAGCGGTCTTAAAGTCCCCGATGTCTTCAATTTGACGAATGTCATCAAATTCATTAATG
>JBHHYI010000193.1:0-8059 GCA_046757525.1 bacterium
TTGCGTGGTCCCGACCAGAGGCTGATTCGCAAACAACCCATTAAATGCGCTCCTTAAAACGGATGGTACTCAAATGCTCACTTTGGTTAACCAGAATTGGCCAAAATAACGATTTGTAGCAAAATTTTCAACTGAAATTTCAAGTTATTTTAGCGCGTGGATTTGACTTCTCGTTCGAGGAGGCACGAGCTATTTTCCACACGCGGAAAAGGCGTGGTTGAAAATGATTTGTTTAAACGGGTCGCATTCTACAAGGGCGAACGAGTACCTATATTCAGAAATATTGCAGGGCACGGCCATCGGTATCAAAACCAGAAGCGGTCAGTCCTATCGACGGCAAATCTCCTTTGGAGTTGCGTTTTTCGGCCCTCATGCGGATTGAAACTTGAGGTCCTGTCTCACTGCGGCCGGGGCTTTTTCTTCAATGTTTGCAGCAGCTCTTGCTGGTTAGGAGTTAGTTCGTTCTTGATCCGAATCATTAAGGACAGTTGCGCGCGTTTGATCTCGCGTTCGCGTTTGAGCACCTCTTCCAACTGGTTCAGCACTTTTTGTTCATCTACTTGCGTTTCCTTGACCAGGGAACGCATGGTCTCCATCGCCGATTGCAATTCCCACTGCCACTCGGTGAAGTTTTGCTGCGCCTTCTGAATTTCCTCCTTGATAAAGTTTCTCTGCTCCTGGCTAAGGTTGATTTCCTGTTGGTGCTGCATTACAAGCTCGGGCGGAAAAAAGAATTCGTCAAAAGGATCAGCGGGATGAGGTTGCGCCCGAAGTATCTGGCACGGGGCAAACATCAGGATACAAAGGATAAGAATCGCGTGTCTCATGATTTCCCTCTCTTTTTTGTTTGAATGGTCCATATGATTTACTGGTTCTTGTCGACCGGTTGCTCGGTCGATTGTCCGGGTGACGACAATGAGAAGGCTGTGGGTGACTGCCAGCGTGTAATAGAAGGAACCGTGTACAGCGACAGTGCAACAGACGCTTGCCAAGTATTCGCCGGTGTCTCTTGTTCTGGAACATTGAGCAGGCCAAGTGTAACCGACTGCCACGCAACAATTGATCCTCTCAATTCAGAGGGGGGCGCGCCTACCGGTCTTTCATTGGTTTCAAAAAGGACGAACGCGGAAAGGCTAATAATAGCCAGTAGCGCAGCCGCTGCCGCCAACCTAAAACCAAACCGTGCGCGTTTCTTATTGCTCAGCCGCGCTGTGGCGCCCGCCCAAATCCTTTGGAAGGAAGGCGCCCGACTTTCATCCTCAGCTCGCAAATCAAGAAAAAGTTGTTTGATTTTTACATCGTCCCAATCTCGTTTCATCCCATTCTCTCTGCTTAGTGTTTGATAGAAAATTCAAAAATGTTAACAAGTATGTCATTTCTGCAAAAGGAGGAATCAAGTAACAAGAGTAGCTCATAGATTCCCGCTTCCGCCGGAATCACTGCAACGGAGTTTTCGTTCAATCAATACATAAACCTTCGGGACATTCTAATTAATGCAGGCCTTCACGAATCAGGGTCGCGTGCACACTCTCACGCAGTCGTTTTTTGCCGCGCTCGTAGTGTGTACGAGCTGAGCCGATGGAGATCCCCATGGTTGCCGCGGCTTCCCGCAGGCTGAAATCGTGATAAAAGACCAATTGCAGCACCTCTTGCTGTTTTTTCGACAAGCCAGCCAATGCTTCTCGGAATAGGCGGCGCACTTGATTCCGGTGAATCTCTTCTTCGAGTTTCACTTCGCTAATAGCTTCAGAAAACCGCTCTTTTACCTGGGCCACTCGCTGCCGACGAAGCCTATTCTTTCGGCGCTGCTCCGCAGCAGTATTCCTAATCACTGCAAAAAGCCAGGTTTTCCATTTTGCTTTTCCTTCGTAGTTTGCCTTGCCTTCTAAAATTTTGACATAAACCATTTGCAAGACCTCCTCTGCTTCTGTGGCATCTTGCGAGCAGCATCGCAACGCCCAGCCGTAGCTTTCTTTGTGGTATGTTTCAAGTTGACTTCGAAGTCTAGAACCGTTCATATTGCCAGCCAGGCTACTCATCAGCATGTTTTGGTCCAATTAAGGATGTTTCTAATCTATTAGTTGTTTGGAAAGGTTGTTTATATGACAGTCCACCAAAGATAATTCTAATTATTTGACAAGTCAAACTCAACAACCTTTTAAATCGGAACTTGTTTTCAGTAGAGTCTGGTCTAAGAATGGCTCAAACAAAAATGTTTGTGCCTTGTTAGAGAATAAAGATTATCATATTCTGTCAGTATGGACAAAAACCCAAACCTCGGTTGCACGCCTGCAAACGTCCGGGAGTTCATGCTAATAATAATGTTTGCGGCAACGATAAATTCCTTCCGCACAACCGAGACAAGGGCGTATACTAAGAACATAAGGTCTAATCCTGGAAAGACATTGTACTTAGATAGAACCCAGGCAGACTTGATTATCATTGGAAACCCTCAAAATGCAATCTCCGCTGTGGCTACTGCTGAAGTCAGCGGCCCCCACCGTAGAATTGATTGACGAGCATTTTGCCAATACTCAATGGACCCTCGAAGCCTGCCGCAAAGGCGCTCGACCACGATTGTGGACTCCGCACCAGAAGTTTAGCCAGGAAGGGCCCTCTGGATTTAAGGAATAGTTATGCAACCTCAGAAGTTTATGCTTTTAATGAGCTATGGCTTAGCGAAGCAGCAACGGCGGCGCGTTTGCGCCAATGCTCCAACTCCTGCGGGAACTTTGAAGGCAAACAGCAGTAACATGGTTAGAATCCGTAATATTAACGAAAACTGGGAGTTGTATTAGGATTTCCGGCCAAACCAGCCCAAACGAAACTGTGACCACTCAGAAGCTACCAGCCGGCAGTAAAATTGCAAGCATGGCGGCAGAAAAAACGTCGCACTCGAAACGGGTGGTGCGAATGTTGCAATGGGAAATGAGACGAGGGGGAAGATCACATTGAGAAAGCAATAAATTTGTCGATAATATCCTTGAAGTTTAACAAAATAATAGCTATAATATTGATTATCTGGAATTAACTAACGTAAAACCATATCTGAATGGGAGTCATTATGCGACACATTGAACGAAAGAGACCCTCGACCCGAAACAGACTAAGTGTGCTTGTGCTTGCAGTTCTCGTAAGCCTGGTATTTGCAGTGTCGCTATTCCCATCGGATACCCTCACGCCCGGGAGAAAGCACCCCTTAGTAGGAAAAGTGGTGGCCAAATTGCTCACCCAATATCATTACAATCATTTGATGCTCAATGACAATCTGTCCAGGGAGCAGTTGGCTTTCTACTTAGAGTATTTGGATCGGAACCGCCAATACTTCCTCGCCTCTGATATTTCCGCTTTTGACCAATATCGCCTGAAATTGGATGACGCCATTGTTACCGGCAAGCTGGAACCGGCCTACATCATCTTTAACACCTACAAGAAGCGGGTAGAGCAAAGGTTGGCTTACGTTCAAAGGCGCTTACAGGAACCATTTGATTTCACTAAAGATGAGTATTACGAGATCGATCGGGAAAAGGCTCCCTGGGCTAAAAATACCGAAGAACTCGACGAGATTTGGCGCAAGAAGTTAAAAAATGAAGCGTTGAATTTGAAACTTGCGGGAAAAGATTGGAAGGGCATACAATCCACGCTAAACAAAAGATATGCGAATTTTCAGAAGCGTATCGATCAAATGAATGCTGAAGATGTCTTTCAGATTTTCATGAACGCCCTCTCTGAGACTTACGACCCGCATACCGGCTATTTGTCTCCAAGGACCTCGGAAAACTTCGAAATCGATATGAAGTTGTCTTTTGAAGGCATCGGAGCCCAATTGACCACAGAAGACGATTTCACCAAAGTGGTGCGCATTCTCCCGGGTGGCCCGGCCGACAAGAGCAAGGAATTGTGGCCCAACGACAAGATTGTCGGTGTTGCCCAGGGGACGCATGGTGAAATGGTGGATGTCATCGGTATGCGTTTGGATGATGTCGTCCAGTTGATTCGCGGCCACAAAGGCACCCAGGTCCGGTTGGAAATCATCCCCGCCAACAATGTGCCCGGCAGTCCGCACAAAACCGTGACGCTCACACGGGACAAAGTCGACCTCAAGGAGCGCGAGGCAAAAAGCAAAACCATCGAATTGGTGCATCAAGGCCAAAAGTACAAAATCGGCATCATTACCATTCCTACATTTTATTCTGACATGGCAGCCAAACAGAGAGGGGACAAGAACTACAAGAGTACCACGCGCGACGTTCGGCGCCTGCTCAAACAACTGCAAGCGCAGCAAATCGATGGCCTGATCGTCGACTTGCGCCACAATGGCGGTGGGTCTTTGCAGGAAGCCATCGAGTTGACGGGTCTTTTCATCGAAGAGGGTCCTGTGGTGCAAGTGCGTACTTCATTTGAATCTCTGAAAGTCGACCGGGATCCAGACCCCGCGATCGTTTATGGCGGCCCCATGGCTGTTGTGGTGAACCGGACCAGTGCTTCTGCCTCCGAAATCTTTGCCGCGGCCATTCAAGACTACGGCAGAGGTGTTATTTTGGGCAGTAGGACTTTTGGCAAAGGCACGGTTCAAAATTTGCTTAGTTTGGGCAGATTCATCAAGTACGATAATGAGAAATTCGGTTATCTGAAAGTAACCATCGCCAAGTTCTACCGGATCACCGGCGGCACCACACAAAATCGCGGAGTCATCCCAGACATTTCCTTTCCTTCCATCTACAATGAGATGGAGGACCTCGGCGAAAGCTCCGAACCCAATGCTTTGCCGTGGGACCAGGTGAAACCAGCTCTGTTCACGCCGGAAGATCACGTCTCTAAATATCTGTCCAAATTGCGCATCAAGTCAATGAAGCGCACGGCAAAAAATCCGGAGTTCCAGTATATCAAAGAAGATATCGAAGAATACAAAAAAGAGAGCAAGCTGCTATCTTTGCAGGAAAGCCAACGCAAATCAGAACGCGAGAGATTAGAGGAAAGGCGACTTGCAAGGATTAATGAACGACGTGTAAGGAAGGGCTTGCAACCGCTTAAAAAGGGAGAAGAAATCCCCAAGGAAGAAAAGGCGCCGGACGCCATCCTGGATGAGAGTTCCCACGTTCTGGCCGATTTGATTTCCCTGTCCGGTTCGATCAAAACAGCCCAGGTCAAAGTTGAGGATGAAAAGCCTTAACGCCCCAAAACATTTGCTCCTGGGACCGTCTCGTATTTGACGAAACCATTGCAGAAGGGGAATCCGGCTATACTTCAAACCATTCCTGAAGCTCGCAGTCTTGTCATTTCTCGTCAGGCCGCGCGACCAAAACGGCCTTAGACCGCATTGTTGCGGGGTGTTTTCTAAGAGCCGCCACAATCCGGTGCAACCGGATTGCTTTAATAGTCGGAAACGCCAAAGGCAGCCCTGTCATGCAAGGAGCATCTTGTTACAGGTCAACACTGTGCAGCCAGTCAACAAGATTCCGCCGAAATGACAACCGGAGGCTGTGATAAAGGACGGCCACAGCCAGGCGTTTCCTGAAAGCACTGTGCGAGTCATCCCGAGAATTGCTATAATCCTATCACCGCTACGCGGTTTTCCCCCCCTTCCGCAAAGAAAATGTTGACAAAAGCGAACTCAACCCCGTGAGGGGTGGCATGTTTATAGTTGCCATCATCCTCTGCATCCTTAAACTCCGTCAGGAGTGACATGTTAGGACTGTCTCCCGGTGTCCAGTATATAGTTATGGGTAAAGGCCAGTTTTTGAAAAGGGGGACGGTTTTTGAAGCGTACAGCGAAAAAATTAGCGGGATTTTAGGAGGCGTGCTGAAAGCCCAAGGCAGAGATGCTGCCGGCCAGACATCCCTCTGATTTTCGCTCTGGCCGAGCGAAAATCTGTCTCCTTTCAAAGGGAGAATGCCAATCAGGCATCTGCCTGACGCAATCGAGACGATTGCGTTACGTACAACAGGGCGTTTCCTAAGAGCGCAACATTCCCTCACTTGAGCAACATGAGCCGTCTCGTAACCACTTGGCGCACCTGGTTGGGGGGGGCATACTCCAGATGCAGCAGGTAAAGACCGCTGCCCACATTGGCACCGTTCGAATTCGAGCCATCCCAGGTTAGAACTCGAGTGCCTGCGGCCATGGACCCATCCTGGAGACGGGCGACTTCCTGCCCGAGCGTGTTGTAAATGACGGCCACCACTTTGCCTGCCTGCGGCAGTGCCAGCTCCAACCGCGTGCCCGCATTGAAAGGATTGGGGTAGTTGTGCGAAAGCTCGAAGTGGTCGGGAATGCTCTGCGCTTCCAGATGCGATTCTGCCGCGCTTGCAATAGAAGCCAAATCAGCCGCAGATGCCAGCGAAGTCACTTCAATTGCCGAGATCTTTGGCCAATCCTTCACCTTAACGAACACGATGTCAAGGAGGCCGTCGTTCACATCGACGTTGAAAGTCTTGACCAGAGCAGCATCGTGCCCCGCTTCAAAATAGATGTCGAAACTGTCCAAAACCAAACCTCCTTCTATTTTAACATCAAATAGGCGTGTGCCGGATTCTTTGTAGACTATTTCAGAAAAATGCAAATTCACCTGATAGGTACCGTTGGCAGGCACCGTGAACTTGTACTCCACCATCCTGTAGCGTTCGCTCTGGTACAGCTTGTCGTCCGTGGTATTGGCAATTCTGTCCTTGGTGCTAAACGTTTTGCCGTCGACATAGCCCCAGGAAGCGGCCACAAACGCCTGGTCCGCGTCCCACACATTTCCTCCGGAATCTGAGTAGGAAGAACCACCGGCATTAACGCGTTGTGTGTACGAAACCGCCGCTCCCGTGGTAAAAGTAGAATCACCACTGACAGCCAAATTGCCGTTAGCGTCGCCAGAGAGCACGCGGAAATGGTACGTCGTGGTCGCTGACAGCCCGGTCAAAACCACCGAATGGGAGGTCACCAAAGCCGTGTCCACACCTGAAGTGCTGCCGTAGGTGATGTCCAACCCGTACTCCACCTCGCTGTCTGCCGCTTCGTCTGTGTCCCAGGTAATGGTGGCGTCACTGGCGGTGATGTTGCTCACCGCCAGATTGGAGATCACGGGCGGCGTCACATCGGACGGTTCTGTGGTGAAGGTAGAGTCGCCACTCACCGACAGGTTGCCGCTACCGTCGCTGGACTTGACACGAAAATGGTAGGTAGTGTCCGCACTCAGCCCGGTCAGGACGACCTGGTGGGCAGTTACCAAACTGGCGTCCAGGCCACTGGTGCTGCCGTAGCTTGTGTCCAGTCCGTACTCCACTTCGCTGTCTGCCGCTTCGTCTGTGCTCCAGGTAATCTTAGCGCTGCCGGCGGTAATCTCGCTCACAGCCACGCTGGAAATCACAGGCGGCGTCAGGTCTGGCGTCAAGGCTTTGACCAGAATGGCCGAAATCTTGGGTTCTTCGACCACATTGGCAAATGTCACGTCCAGAACGCCGTCGGTCACGTCTACCTCAAAGCTCTTTACCAGCGCCGCATCGTGACCGACTTGCGAGTAAATGTCAAGATCATCCAACACCAAATTGCCTTCAAGAGAGACGTCAAACAGGCGACCACCGACTTTGTTTAAATAGATCTCAGCAAAATGAAGCTCTACCTGGTAAGTGCCGCCCGCAGGCAGGGTAAAACGATACCCGGTCAAAGAATGACGCTCGCTCTGGTAAAGCGCATCGTCAGCGGTATTGGCGACAGCATCGTTAGTGCTGAAGACTTTGCCATCCACATAGCCCCAGGAACCGTCGCTGAACGCCTGATCGGCATCCCAAACCTGCCCGCCGGCATCCGTGTAGGAGGAACCACCGGCATTTACTCGTTGCTCATACTCAGGCACTGCTGCGATGGTAAAAGTAAAGTCTCCGCTTACCGCCTGGTTAGCACTCGCATCTGCGGACAGGACCCGGAAATGGTAGGTGGTGTCGGCAATCAACCCCGTGAGCGCAACCTGGTGGGAAGTCACCAGGGCTGTGTCCAGGCTGGTGCTGGTGCCGTAAGTGGTGTCCAGGCCGTACTCCACCTGGCTGTCCGAGGACTCGTCGGTGTCCCAGGTAA
>JBHHYI010000194.1:0-8027 GCA_046757525.1 bacterium
ATGACCATGGTCATCAGCACCGGGCGTTTTATGGAAACTTTAGACAAAAACATGGGATTCTCCAAATAGACAGGATTAACAGGATCAGAAAATATCCTGTTAATCAGTTATTTCAATGAACGATTAAGGTTCTGGCAATTCTCTGACTTTGCGCTTAATCTCTACTCCTTGTTTTCCAAAACCTCCGTTAGACTATGATAACGATTTTGGTTACTAGTGTTGTGATTCCTAATTACCGTTGCAAACCCTGACAGGGTTTTATTGACAATCACAGCTATCTTTTTGCCTGTAAAAACCCTGTCAGGGTTGATATGTTAATCGAGAATCGAGCGTCTGGACCAGGAGTTTCGTAATCCTGTTCATCTTGTTCATCCTGTCAAAGAAAAAGTCGTATTCGACGAACCAGAAGTCTAATTGACAACATTTACTTTTTTGCCGGGCTGCAGTTTGTTCTGCCCGAGCACCACCACACGATCGTTTTCGTTTAAGCCTGAAAGCACCTCCACCCGGTTGGCGCTGCTCTGACCGGGCTGAATTTCCCGCAATTCAGCCACCAGGTCCTGTGTGACCACATAAACCATCGCCTTGCTATTGTTTTCGAGGATGGCGTCTTTGGAAATTGTCAACACATTTTCTTTAGAGGTGACCATGACCGCGACTTTTGCAAACATCCCTGGTCTGAGCAAGCGCTCCTGGTTGGGCACCCGCACCCACGCTCTAAACGTGCGCGTAACCGGATCCGCAGAGAGGGATAAATCTTGCAGCACACCGGTAAAATTCTTACCCGGATAAGCGGACACAGCAACCTTCACTTCCTGACCGTTCCGAATTCCGGCGATCTCTGTTTCATTGATGTCGATCTTGATGAGGACATCGTTCAGTTTTGCGATGCGCACAACCGGTTGCCCGCTCCGCACCGTCTCTCCAACTTTGTGGTAAATATGCGTGACGGTGCCGGCAATCGGGGCTTCGATTTTCACCAGTTTGCTGGCGGCCTGGAAATTTCTTGTGGCTATTTCAAGCGCCATTTTTGCTTTGTCTAAGGCCTGTTCAGAAACCGCACCCGCTGCAAAAAGCGACTTCATTCTTTCGTAATCTTTCCTGGCGTCTTCAAAACTCGCTTTGGATTGGCGGTAGCGCAGCGACATGGCGCTGGCAATGTCAAAGTCAAGCTCTGCGACGATTTGACCCTGTCTTACTTCATCTCCCACTTTTACCGGAATGGCGACAATTTTTTGGGCTGTGTTAGCGATGGCATCGGCCTGCCGTTCTCCTTCAATGGTTCCGGTAAAATGTCTCGAAAGGGTTAAATTGCCGCGCTGCACTGTTTCGATTTCCACCGGAATTCCCAGCTCTTCCTGGTAAGTATCGATGTCTTTGATCCCTGGTTCCTCACCGTGCGTGATCACCCGGTAGCCTATCAGTCCAAACAAGAGCACCAGCAAAACAATACTGACTATTTTTTTCATCATCCTTCTCCAAACGTGTTATTGGATAATCCCGACGGCCTTTTGCCATTCAAACAAAGCGATGTTGTAATCGTAGATGGCCTGCAGGTAATTTGTCCTGGTTCGGTTCAAAGCCAGGCGGGCATCGAAAAGCTCCAGTTGGGTACCGATGCCGCTGTCGTAGCGTACTTCAGCAATGTCATACGCCTTTTGCGCCTGTTCCACACTCTTTTGTCGGGCGACGATTCTTTCCTGGGCATCCTTCATGCGTCGGGTTGCCTGCTCAATTTCCAGCTCGATAAGCTGACCGATGGTTTCCATTTGGTGCTGGAGCTGATTGGTTTCCGCCTCAGCTTTTTGAATGCGGGCGCTGGTTGCGAAGCCAGTGAAAATATCGAATCGTAAGTTTAGACCTGTGGTGAAACTGGTGCTGCGCTCGGTTGGCCCAAATTGAAAATCCGAGGACTGCCCCTGAAATTGGTAATTGCTAACCAGAGAGAGGGAGGGCAAATACTGGCCTTTCTGAATGGCGATATTGAGTCGAGCCATTTCTAACTGCAGGTTGAGTTGTTTCATTTCCGGACGGAGGCTCAGGGCTTTCCGGGATCTTCGCACAATGTCTTGCTCCGGCACCGGTTGGTACTGCAGTGCGCCGCTCACGTTCAATTCTTTATCGAGAGGAAGTCCGATGGCATTTTTCAAGGCCGACTTTGCCAGTTCCAGGTTGTTCTGCGCTTCGATAAAGCCGGCCTTCGCTTCCGACCGGTCGACTTCAGACCGTAAGAGATCAAACTCGGCGGCCACGCCTTCTTCGTATTTCTTTTTCACATTCTCAAAATGCGCCTCGGTCTGGGACAACGTTTCTCTGAACACCTCGAGGACTTGCTGACTCAGTAAAACCGTGTAAAAGGTCCGGCGGACATTCAAGATGACCTCGTCTTTGGTCAGTTTCGTGCCTTCCCGAGCGGTCTCAGAAAATAAGTTGGCTATTCTGCGAGCCTTACGCACGCCAAATTGACCGTTTTGAAAAATCGTTTGTTCAAGTTGAAAGTTTCCAATATAGGAGTTGTTTTCACCGATTTCGATTTTCTGCACCCGTTCCCCGATTTTGAAGAAAAAAGCCGGTCGCTTCACGTTCCGGGTGTAGGTGCTGTTGAGAGAGAGATGCGGGAGCGCATCGGCAGCGGTTTCACGGATCTGCGCATCTGCCATGTTCTCTTTATCCCTGGCAATCTTCAGGTTCGGATTGAGCCGCAGGGCCAGCTCAACGGCCTGGTCAACATCTAAAACGACCAGGTTATCGGCGGCCTGACCCAAAACATATTCTACGCTGGCAGCAACTAAGATTGCTGTCCACAAAATCAAGCAGTGGTTTATCCTATACATTACTTTACCTCTCGATTTCAAAATCTATTTCAATTCAATACCGTCAAAAAATATGGTTAGAATGGCGTCAACGTCTTTCTCTATGCTTGCTTTGTTCTCACAACAGCGGTTGTGCAACAAAAAAGCAAAAATAATATTCCAAAAGACTTCCACCAGTTGCGTGGCATCAATCTTTCTTAAGACGCCTCTCTTGATCCCTTCTTGCAGCGGAGCCGTCATGATTTCCACCAACTTCTGACGCTTGTGGGCAAACCTTTGCCGGAAGCTGCTCATGAGCTTGATTTTCAGTTGCAGGTTCTCTTTGAACAGAAGCGTCAAATAGTCCGGATTCTGTTCAAAGTACTCCAGAGAGCCTTTGGTAAACCGTTTGAATTTTTCTCTTAATGGCAGGTCATTGTCAAACCCATCCGTCAGGATACGTTCAAAATCTTCAAAGCCCTCATCAAGGAGTGCGATGAACATCTCCTCTTTGTGGGAGAAGTAATTGTACAAGGCCCCTTTGCTGAATTCCGCCGTTTCTGCAATTTCTTCAATGTTCGCATGTTCAAAGCCTTTTTCGGCAAAGACTCTTAAGGCCGCCAAAAGAATCTCACGGCGTTTGTACAGTTTTTCACGTTCCTTTCTCGGTAAGTCTCGATCAATTTGCTGGAGCATGTCAGTCACCTGAATTAGTATTCTTGAAACTAAACAAGCATTTTTTTTAATGAAAAAGCGGTCAGAATATAAGAATAAAAGTTTGTGATGTCAAGTGAAAACTATCCCTACGGCGCAAGATCGATAGAAATGCAACTGAAAGGAGCGAAGAATTTCCAACTACGAGGGCTAAAGTTCAAAGATTCTTCGTCGTCCGCAGTTGCCTTTTAGCGTCAACTGAAGGGGCGTCTAACCACCCTATTGTCACCTCGAGTGGAGTCCGGCAGTTGCCGGACATAGTCGAGGGGTCTGATTTAGGCACCAACCAGATTTCTCCTCAGGAGGCCACCTGACTCGAAATGACAGTTTTGGGGCTTACGTGGACGCCCATGGGCAGTTGCCGGATTCCTCAGAATGACAATCTTGCGTTGTAGTGCTATTCTATTTTGCTGCCTAAAAAAGCGCTTGCTTTTTTCAAAATATTTTTTTATTATTTCAACAATTATTTAACTATTGAACAACAAAATGCCGGATTTCTCAAAACAGGCCGTGAAAATCTTCAAGGCGCTGGCCGACCCGACGCGCTACCGGATCGTCACGTTGCTCATCGAGCGGGGTGAAATGGGGTGTGCCGATTTTGACGAGGCGTTTCCGTACAGCAAATCGGCCATGTCCCACCACTACCGCATCCTGGAAAATGCCAATTTGATCATCACCCGCAAGGAAGGGCAGCATGTGCGGGTGCAGGTCAACCAGGACGTGCTCGACCGCTTTTTGCCCGATTTCGACAAGGTGCATGTGGGGTCAAAGAAGTCTGAGAGTAGATAGCCTGGAATCCGATTTTTTTGTTCGATATTTCAATAATTCATGAATAAGTGAAACAAAATGACAGGACGTTTGGAACGAGAGCAAATTGGTAGTGTCAAAAGTTCTATGAAAAAAGGGAGAGTTGCAGAAGAGCACGGCCTTGGAGTTGTCTGGTTTGACCTTGGAATGCGTTTCTAAGGCATGGGGCATGACCGGTAGCTTTACCGAACTCACCCCCTGGCCCCCTCTCTTGGCCAAGAGAGGGGGATTTAGGGGATGAGTAGAATAGGTGATTTGCGCGGAACTACGATTTTTTGTAGGAGGCGGAGTTAGCGACGGTCGAACTTAGTCAAAGATTGAACTTGAATCTGTGATTCTCTCAAAACTCTTGACACTACGACCAAATCAGAAAGGAGAGCAACATGAGTGAACCCAAAATTGCGGCAAAAGTCCCCTCGGTCTTGGAATTGGAGCCAGGCACCTACCACTGGTGCGCGTGTGGCCGGTCGCAAAATCAGCCGTTCTGCGACGGGTCACACAAGGGAACGGAATTTACGCCAAAGGAATTTGTCCTGGAGGAAACGAAAAAGGTTGCGCTGTGCCAGTGCAAGCACACCCACAACGCGCCTTTTTGCGATGGAACACATAAGAGTCTCTAACCAGTAATAGACTTATGCAAAATGCGGACAGACCTGTCATTGCGACCCCGACAAGTCGGGGCAGAAATCTGTTACTTCAAAAATTACAAAAGATTTCTCGTCGTCCGGCAACCGCCGGACTCCTCGAAATGACATTTAATCTGCATTTTACGTAAGCCTCCAACCTGTAAAAAAAGGAGTTTGTCCATGAGCCTGAGAGAAGACATCGAGAGAATGCAAAAGGAAATGCTGCCCGGGATTCCTGCGGAGACGCTGCAGGTGATGCGGGCGGCCACCGAAAAACTCGTGAAAAACGGCATCGCTGAGCGGACGAAGAAGGCCGGCGAGAAAGCGCCGGATTTCTCGCTCCCCAACACGCGCGGGGCACAGGTTTCTCTGAACCAGCAATTGCAAAAGGGGCCGGTGGTGATCAGCTTTTACCGGGGGGCGTGGTGCCCGTACTGCAACCTCGAGCTGAAAGCGCTGGATGACGCGGTCGAACGCATTCGCGGTCTGGGCGCGGAGCTCCTCGCCATTTCCCCCAACACGCAAGAGAAATCGGCTGAGTTCGCGGCGGAGAATCCGTTTAAGTTCGATCCGCTCTGCGACGTGGGGAACGAAGTTGCCCGCCGGTTCGGCCTCGTGTTCGAATTACCGCAGGAGCTTCGTCCCATA
Organism: bacterium; assembly: GCA_046757525.1. Taxonomy (GTDB): domain Bacteria; phylum Zhuqueibacterota; class Zhuqueibacteria; order Oceanimicrobiales; family Oceanimicrobiaceae; genus JBHHYI01. The sequence goes on from JBHHYI010000194.1 coordinate 5,588, forward strand.
TATGCGCAGTTCGGCATCGATATCCCGGCGTACAACGGAGACGACCGCTACGAAATCCCCATTCCGGCCACCTACATCGTCGATACGGAAGGCACCATCGTGCACGCCTTCGTGGACGCGGACTACACGAAAAGAATGGAGCCGGATGAGATCGTTGCGATCCTGGAAAAGTTGAAAGGAGAAAACCAATGAAAAAAGATCTGTTTACGCCCATCAAAATCGGTACTTACGATTTACCCAACCGCATTTTCATGGCGCCGATGACCCGAAATCGTGCGCCGGAGACAGTGCCCACGCCGATGATGGCCACCTACTATCGGCAACGGGCCACCGCTGGATTGATCGTCACGGAAGCAACACAGATTTCACCACAAGGCATCGGTTACCCGGCCACGCCGGGCATCCACGACGAGCGCCAGGTGGCGGGCTGGAAAGGGGTCACCGATGCGGTGCACGAGGCCGGCGGCCACATCTTCTTGCAGCTCTGGCATGTGGGCCGGATCTCGCACCCGGATTACCACGGCGGGGCGCTGCCGGTGGCTCCCTCGGCCATCGCAGCCAAAGGCCAGGCGACCACCTACGAGGGCATGAAACCCTTTGTCACCCCGCGGGCGCTCACAACCAACGAGATTCCCGGCATCGTGGAACAATTTCGCCGGGCCGCAAAAAATGCTGTGAAAGCCGGATTCGATGGCGTGGAGATACACGCCGCGAACGGTTACCTCCTCGATCAGTTCTTGCGCGACGGCACAAATCGGCGCACGGACGAGTACGGCGGTTCGGTGGACAACCGCGCCCGACTTCTGCTGGAAGTCACCGCCGCGGTGGTAGGCGAGTGGGGAGACGGCCGCGTGGGCGTGCGCCTGTCGCCCAGTGGCACGTTCAACGACATGTCCGATTCGGACCCGGAAACGACCTTCACGTACGTTGCGGATAAGCTGCCTTCATATCCTTTGGCTTACTTGCACATTGTGGATGCCTTGGAAGGGGACATCCGCCATGGCGCCAAAGTGGTACCTCTGCCGTCGCTGCGCAAGGCATACCGGGGAACCCTGGTAGTGAACGGCGGCTATGACAAAGCGCGCGGAAACGCGGTCATCGCAGAGGGGTTGGCCGATGCCGTCGCCTTCGCGCAATTGTTTCTGGCCAACCCGGACCTGGTGCAGCGTTTTAAGCTCGATGCGCCGCTGAATCCCCCGGACTTTGACACATTTTACGGTGGCGGTGAAAAGGGATATCTTGACTATCCGGCGCTCACTCAGTCTACGACTGTTTGAGTGATTGCGCAAAAGAAATAAAACAACACCAAGTAAGATTAAACCAAATCAGGAGGGAATGATGCAAAAATATGGTGCTTTATTATCCCGGTTGTTGATTTCCATGATTTTCATCATCTCAGGGCTGGGCAAAATCTTTGATCCGGCCGCAACCACCGGTTACATGAAATCCGTCGGTATGCCAGCGGTAGGATTTTTTCTAATCATGGCGATCATTTTCGAGCTGGGGGGAGGCATTTCAGTGCTGATTGGGTACAAGGCCCAATTGGGTGCATTAGCCTTGATCGTCTTTCTGATCCCAACGACCCTGATTTTTCACACGAACTTTAGCGACCAGATTCAGATGATCATGTTTATGAAGAATCTGGCCATTCTGGGGGCACTTATTGCTATTGCCACAAACGGGCCAGGAGCCATGAGTTTAGATACAAAAGAACCTGCTCTGGCTTCATCACAATGATTTTTGTTTCCTAGAATTGCGGACTCCGGTTGAAAACTGCCACCTGACAACTCTACTCACCGAGAGAGGTTCCGGAAATCAAAGGGGCAGGGTTCAACCGGAATCCATAATAGGTTTGCGCCCATGGGCGTCAACTTAAGAGATTTTCATTGGTATCTCAGACTTTCAGAGCTATAAACGCGAGCCTTCACGTTCCAAAATTTTATTTTGGAACGCCGCCAACCTCACTAATGGCGTCAACAAGTTCTCTGCTCAATCTCAGAATTGACGCCAAGTACCTGCTCATCCTGTCGAAATTCTTATGTCATCGCAATGGGCAAAAAAAATCCCTTGACTCTGCAAGGGATTAAAAGGGCCTCATGGGCGTAAGGCTCGAGAGTTTCAGTTAGCGGCTCGCAGCTCCTTTTCCGCCTGAAGCCAGTCCTCTAAGTCGTGGCCTGGTTGGCCATTTCTGGACAGAAATATCTCGAAGGCGCGGCGACGGATCTCGTCCTCTGTGGGAGCGAATTTTCTGGTAGTAGGCCCATTTGTTTGGTTCGCTGCGCTTCTTCTTGTTGTGGTTTTCTTGGCGGACGACCTTCTGGCAGAAGCAGTCGGTTTTCTGGTGGTGGCAGCCATCGTGTTCTCCTTCTAATTAGATCGGTTAAACTACTGTTGTTTGGTTAATGACTTCGTATCGGACGATGGCCCGCGAGCAGGTCCA
>JBHHYI010000195.1:0-7940 GCA_046757525.1 bacterium
GCCGGATGGCCCTTGACGGGCCACTCAGAGGTCCGGCCCTTGACGGGCGCCCGACTGACAAAAGTGCAAAAAGAATTGGAACGTGGATTGCACGGATTTAACTGATCTGAACGGATTAGCCCGGCTTAATCTGCTCAAGGCAGTGACTCTGAACCGACTGACTCATCAACCGTTTGATTTTCACAAGAGACAAATCCGTGTAAATCCGTTCGATCCGTAAAATCCGTGTTCCATTCATTTGCGGCTGCGCCGCACTAAGAATAATTCAGATCACATAAAATAAAAAAGCATTGATCAGGAATCAATGCTTTTTTTAGTAGCGCGAATAATTGTCTTATTCGTTAGGCAAAATGTCGAATTTGACCTCGGCCGTCTTACCAGCCTCCACAGTGACCTCCTTTTCCAGGGTACCCAGGGCTTCGTGCCAGGCCTGAATTTTGTAAGTCCCTGGTGGTACGTTCGACAGGGTGAATTGGCCCATATCATTGGTTACGTCATAATAAGGATGATCCATGACCGCGATGAAAGCGCTCATGTGGTCATGCACATCGCATTTGAAATAATAGATGCCGGGCTTCTCCAGAGTCTGCTTAATTTTCTTAAGAAACTTTGGTTGTGCCTTGTTGAAAATGGTCTTGCTCGGGTCCAATTCATTATAATAAGCGTGCACATTGTGCAGGATGCCGTCTTCATTTAGTATGTCCAACTCCGTTCCCACGGGCACAGCTTGTACGTGGGGAACATAGCGGCAGCCCTTTTGTTCTAAAGTGGCCGGCTTGGCCAACGGCTTGATTTTTCCACCTTTTGTATTCTCCAGGAAAACGATCACGTTTTGCAAACCATGGTTGACGTCAGAGACGACAAAAACTTCGGAGAACTGAAAAGCGCCACAAATTTGCTGGTCCTTTGTGATGGTAATTTTCTCCCGCTCGGGGTAGGCCTTGGGAAACCTGACCACGCCGGTAATGGTGCCACCATCCAAATTAGCCGCTCTTTCGAGGGCGTTTTCTGGCGCATTTTCTCTTGATGAACTTATTTGCACGTAGGTCAATATGGCTACTAAGAACAGGGTGCAAATCAAGATGAACTTGTGAGGTAGTCTTTTTGTTATCAATGTCTTACTCCTTATCTTTAGTTAAACTTCCATTTCAGTCTTTTCGGGGCAAAGGATTTCAAATAGGTGTAGAGTTCGTCAAATTCGCTTTCATCCATATAATTGCCGTAATCCGGACAAAAGAAAGGCGGCGCAGGTTTGTTGGGATCGAGAGCTTTTGGCATGGTTTTATGTTTCAAGCGCTGCAAAAGCTCCTCTTCTGAATATTTGACCGCGGTCTTTTTCAAGGATGGCATCATTTCATCCGGGGCCATATTGGGGTTCTTGATGCCGCCACGACCGCTTTCACCATGGCACGCCCAACACGCGAAACGCTTGAAAACGAATTCGCCTCGTTCCCTGGCGTTGTTGCCGAGAAAAAAATTGGATCGAAGTTCCCACTCCTGGGAGCTGGGATTGGCTTGCCCTTGCTGAGTATGCAAAAAGGCAGCTAACGCTTCGATGCCTTTCTTCGGGATATGAAAATTCGGCATGAACGTGTCGGGCTTGAACCCTGCTGGATTTGCCAGCCAAATCTTCTCCCAATCTTCGGTCTTGCGCAGGCCCACCCAGGTAAGGTCAGGGCCAACAAACCTGCCGTCGGAGCCAACGCGGTGGCAGGCTAAACAATCGTAGTCTTTAAAAAGCTGCTCACCTTTTTGCGCCAGAGGTACATTCCTGGCTAAGATCTCATCGGTGTGCAGCTCTTTTTTCATGTTGCTAACATAGTTGACGACCATCTCCAACTGGTCTGGAGGAAAGTCGAACTTGGGCATCTTGGTACCGGGCTTGACCTGCTGTGGGTCCGCTAACCAGCGCTTCAGCCACTCCTTCGTTCGTCGGTTGCCGACCTGGTTTAAAATCGGTCCAACGGTGCCACCCCGTTCGGTGATGGTGTGACAGCTCGTGCACTGGTAAGTCTTCACGATGATGCTGTTCAAAAAGGCCTCCTGGGGCGTACCTGCCCAGGGGTTTTTCTTATCACCATTTTGACTGCTCAACGCCGACAGGGGCAACAATAAGAGGATTAATCCTGTAACAGTGTTCTTCATTTGTCTTTTCTTCTCTTTTGGTCGTTAAAATGGCTTCAAAAAAAGAACGCGGTGATTTTACGAATTATTCCAAAACCACCGCGTTAGAAATCGATCCTGTCCGAACTACTTTTTACCCATCTGACCCTTCATCATCTTTTTCATCATCTCAGGCACAGCGCCGACCTCAACTTTGTCTTCGTTGCTCAACGAAGTAACGTAAGCTACCAAAGCTCTGCCTTCTTTGCTCTTGAGATCTAAAGGCTGAGCAGCCATGAACATCTGGATGCAGTTATTGGCCATATCGCCAACAGTGATGACCGCATCGTTGGGAACTTTGTACTTGGGAAAGGTGGCAGCTGCGCCAACAAGGCTTGGGATGGGTAATTTGTACGCCTTACCGGTGACTTCGCTGGCCATGGGAGTTTCAGCTTCGCCCCCTGTGGTACCCCCACCGGGATGACAGCTTGCACAGGCTTGACCATTGGTGCCGAGGGCTTTCTTGTCGTTAAAAAGCTGCTCGCCATATTTGATGGTTTCCTTTTGAGTCATCATCATGTGCTTGGGCAGTTTTTGCATCATTTCCTTCATGCCGCCGGCCATGAACTTGTCCATATTCTTCATGGCCATGTTTTTCATCATCATCTTTTGTTCTTTTGTGAGTGGCTTGGGGACATGCTTTTTCTCCTGAGCGCCAAGATTGACGATTGCAAAAGTAACGGCAGCTACCATCACAATGGCCAAAGCATTCCTAAATAAGTTAACTCTTTTCATTAGGACCTCCCGGAAAACTTTGTTAGATTAATTAAATGAATTGATTGAACATCTAACAACAACTCAGACAGTTTCACCTCCTCTCCCTAAGAAGTTATTTAAAACAAAGTTAAATAATTAGAATAATTAAGTCAATAGTTATTTTTGTTTTCTACTTTAGGCGTACTTCAATAAGCCCCAGAAAAACTTCAGATATAATAAACAATTTTAACAAAATAAATATTCCTTTGCAAATATTTTTTTGGGGAACTCTCTACACCAGCTTTCGAATCCGTTTGGTTAAAGACTTAATGATGGCACGCGCAATCTCTACATGGTCTTCCAACAATTCATAGAATTCTTCACTGCCGATTCTCAGGACATGCGAATCCTGAACGGCTACTGCGGTAAACTCTCTGGGTTCGTTGTCCAACAAGGCCAGGTCGCCGAAATTGCCTTGCGAATATACCCGCGCTATTTCTCGATCCCTCTTTCTCAAACTCACTTCGCCTGAAACCACGAAAAACAGAGCGTCCCCTTTTTCTTTTTCTCTAAATACTATCTCTCCGGCTTCGTATTCTATTTCCTCGGCAATAGCCGCAATTTTCGCCAAATCCTCTGTCTTCGTCTGGGAAAAGGTATCGATTCCTTGCAAGAACACCGCTTTCTCAACTACCGTCAATCGGTGATTTTCATTTGAGTCCAGTCCAATTGCTGCATTCGCGCTGTGAATAGCCAAATCGTTTGCCTCTGGTGCCATGAATGATCTTAGTAAACGTCGGCCAAAATTGAACGAGGTGCCCGGTTCACCCGCCTCTGAAAATATCTTCGAGCTACCTCCTGCAACAGCGGCTCACTTGACTTTAGATAGGGCCTGATCTTATTTGTGCAGCCACTGATACGCTCCTGGGTGATTCGGTAAATGGTGCAGGCTTTTAACCACAAATCATTCTCGTCCAACAAAGCCCGCAAGGCTTCGGTCCGAGAAAATCGGCTCAAGTTGTAGAACGCTCGCCCTTGACGAACTTTGTAATTCAGCGGAATCTCCTCCAGGATTGGCAGCAAGCGTATTTTCAAGCCATTGGGAAGCAGGTTGTCAAGCAGCTCCAACGCGTTGGCTCTCTCCTCCTTATCGCCTTGTGCCAAAAAATAGTACGAATTGTGAATGTCTCGCGACGGATACAACAGGGCCAGCAACCTGAAAATACGTTCAAGGCCTTCGTCCAGCTTCTCCTGTAAAGCAGGGTACAGGATGTCGTCCACTTCTCTCATTTCAATTACCAGTCTGTCTTTGCGGCCGTAAACATGAAAGATATTCAACTTGCGGTAATATTCCCGTATTTCTTCTCTCAAGACTTTGTTAACCTTTGTGCGATCAACCGGCCAGTCCGGGGCTGTTTTTCTAACTTTGTTGAGCGATTTGATGACTTCGTACCGGAAAGCCTGATTCTTAATGCCCAGGCTGTCCACCAGGGCGGTCCAGCTTTCCTGGGTTCCAATCTCAAAAAGCACGCGCGGGATGTTTTGTCGGATGTGCCTGTTCTCCTTCGAATCGTTCAGGACATTGGTCAAAATGGGTAAGATGCGATTGCCATAATTGGCCAGAGCATTTCTAACGGAGCGTCGTATTCTCCGATCTCCGAGTTTGGCAATCAAGAGCAGGACAAACTCATCGTGCTGAACTTTTCCCGCACTCGCTATGGCTATCTGCTGCACAGATAACGAGGCATCGTTCAAAAGTGGGGCCAAATTTTCGTGCAGGTCGAACCCGTGGTCGATTGCACCCAATATTTTGGCGGCCTCGATTCTTTGGGCTTCGCCAAACTCCGACTGGTCTCTGAGCATGGCGACGAGGATAGATTTGCCCCGCGGAGTCAGTTGTTTGGTATGGTTGATCAAAGAGGCCAACATGGCGCCTTTAATTCTTGGATCGGGATCCCCCAGAAACTCGTCGATGCGATCCGAGGGGCAGTCGTTGCAGTGGGCCCAGACAAAATGAATCGCTTCGCTCCGCACCTCAATGTCGTCGTCCGATAGCAGAGGCGTGATTTCCTCGAGCAAGTTCTCGCCGCTGCCAAACAACATTCTCAGAGCCTGCGCCCGAATTTTTGCGTCCCAATGTTTTAACAACGGTTTCAGATCGTCCACAATTTCATTTTTTGGCACCAGATGCAGCAAGGTCAAAGCATAACGGACGATCTGATGGTCCGGACTGTGCAGGCTTTTCCTCAAAGCTGCAACGGTCTCTGCATCCAAAGTTTCGATAACCCGCGCCTCAAAATCCACGTCGCGTCGAACCAGCAGGCGCTTGATTGAATTGACATACTCCTTTCTCAGCGCCAGGGTGGTGCCAACCCAGGCGACCAGGACGATGATTGCAACCAGACTCAATTGTTGCACGGTAAATGAAAAAATTAGAGTGAAAACAAGAATTAAGCAAGCAGCAAGCCCACCCGCAAAGCGATTGATGAACACATCGATGATCAACTTGGCTTTGAGCCGCACTTCTGAAGGCATGGGTATGAAAAGAAGCTCCCGCGAAGAGCGGTTCAAAGAAAAGTTCAGACTTTTGTCGGTAAGTTTCAGAAACGAAGCCAGCAATATGGTGGGCAAGACCAACAGACCCACCGAACCCAGCGCCAGGATCAGTGGGAGCAAGGCCAGTGCGAGACCAATTCCAAATTTCCTCAATATTTTGCTGGAAAGAAATAATTGAACGAAAAGCGAGATCAAGCCCAGCAAGGCAAAGAACTTTCCGAAAAACTCAGTTCTCGCAAACTTTGTGGGATACGACGCTTCAACGATAGAATTAAATTGAAAATCAATTAGGGTGGAAACCGTCATGCCAAACGCAATCATCAGCCCCAGCAGTATTAGAAGTCGGCGATTGGTCAGGCCCTGAAACATCTTGCCCGAATAGTGGTGCGTCTGCGGATTTGGAGCGAGCTTTTTTCGCGCGAAAACGCGACGTGGAACGTATTTTTCAATGAGCCGAACAACGAAGATGCTGAGCACCAGAGTTGCTGCCGCAAACAGCAACAAATCTTCGGTACTGAAAACGCTCGGCACAGAAAAATCTGCCGTCAAACCAGCGACGATGCCGCCCAGGATGCCTCCGGTACCAACCAACCCAAACAAGCGCTTTGCCTCTCTGGGATGAAAATAGTCGTTGGCAAAGGTCCAAAAATGAGCCACCAACACCGTGGTGAAGAGACTAACCCAGACATAAAAGAAGGCAAAAACCCATTTTTCCGGCCACCGCATCCACCACCAGAACCACAGCAAATTCAGCAAGAGGAAACCAAGGGTTGCCGACATGAAAGTGACCCGGTTCAAAACAGAGGAGAGTTTTGAATCGACGAATACCAGCAGGCCGGTAAAAGCAGCGGTGACCAGGTAAATGTAAGGCAACTTTGCCGCCCCTAATTCCGACAGGAAAAGAGAGTTGCGCACCGGCTTGACAACCGTGATCGAAAAAATGACCAGAAAATAAAAAAGCGCCATCAAAAGCGTCTTGGTGGTTTCTCCTGATCTGACTTCAACCATTTCCCGCAACCAGCCCTGAAGGGACTCGAGGGATTTGCTTTGTAGAATCTTCAAAGAGATGTAAGGAGTTTTTACCGAATTATCGGATGCGGGTTTCGGAAAGATACCACACACAGACACCAAATAATCACAATCCAGATTCTCCGAAACCCGCAACCTGACTTGCTCTCATTACCTTAAAAAACAGTGCCTCTATCCTGACTATTCCTAAAATCTCGAGCTCGCAGAGAAGGCGCCAAACCCTGAGTCGAATCGGGTGTGCTTCAAATTTGATTATTTTTTCATAATTCTTGCATTTGTTCCTTAATATTATTATATTTATTGTGTTTTAACGGGGCTGTCATATTTGTTCCCACATCATGGACAAGGCAGACTACTACCGCTTTTACGAGGGATTTTGTACACCTCCACTGTGCGTGTTTTCTTTCTGAGAATCAGGGTCTGTTGTCGCCATCGCGGCCAATAGCCAAGCGCCAGGTCTCTTTTCCATTGAGGGGCGTCGATGCCCAAGTGCAGCAAAGCACCGACAGAATTAGCCAGGCTTGGCACACCTGAACGCGGCCGCATCGATGCACAGGGTATGTACCTTTTGAGATCAGGGTGCAAGATGATCAGCAAATCTCTAAAAGAAGCGTGTTATCGTCTTCTGGAAAACTACTACGGCTCGGCTCTGCAGGAAAGCGAGGCCAGATACGGTCATCTGTTCGAAAACTCACCTATCTCCCTGTGGGAAGGGGATCTTACAGAACTAAACACCTACCTCCAGGCGTTGCGCGACAAGGGCATAACCGACCTTGCAGCCTACCTGGAGCAAAATCCATCATCCCTCTGCGATTGCGCTAAAAAGGCTAAAGTGCTCGACGTCAACAAAGCGGCGGTGAGGCTGCACAACGCCAACAGTAAAGAGCAACTGCTTGGCAATCTGCACAAAACTCTCACTCAGAATTCCGGTGCGGTGTTGAAAGAGGCGATTATCGCAATCGCTCAAAGGAAAAACTATTTTGAGTCGGAAACGGAAGTAACAACCTTGACGGGTGAGTTGAAGCATGTTCTCATCCGGGTCAGTCTTAGCAAGCATGGCAAAGGTAGCGAATCGTCCGTAAAGGCGCTCGTCTCCGTGACCGATGTTACCGAACACAAGCAGACTGAACGGGCACTGCGGCAGAGCAACCAACGCCTCAACCGGGCGCAGCAAGTTGCTGGAATGGGCTTTCTCGACTGGAACCTCAAGACGAATGAATTGCTCTGCTCCGACGAAATCTACCAAATGTATGGCATCCGCCGGGGAGAAACGCCTACCGCTGAGGAGTTCATGCAGAAGGTGGTTCATCCTGATGATCTCGAGTTGGTCAAGAAAAGTCTTGAGCAGGCCGTAACAGGGGAAGCTGAATATGACATCGACCACAGGGTTGTGCGACCCGACGGTCAGGTCATCTGGGTGCGGGCCCAGGCAGAGTTAATCCGGGACGAGGACGGCAATCCTGAGACGCTGCTGGGTACCGCGGTAGACATCACAG
>JBHHYI010000196.1:0-7908 GCA_046757525.1 bacterium
TCATCAATAGCGTCGCGTTGTTGGCCAAACAGAGGAATCCCTTGCCAACCCGCCGCAACAGGCAGTTCGGCATTGCAGCGAGGTGGTTGCCGAACAATTCTAACAATCGGTCCAACACCTCGGGGTTGTCACGGTCCATGATTTCGAGAAACAACAGTCCGTTCCATTCGACCTCGAGATTCTCTGACCTGTGCTCCCGCCCCGGGGGCTTCTCCAGAGCATTGATGAGTTCCCTTTCCAGGTCGAACTCATTCAAATTGAGGTATCCCGTGTCGCGCTCTTTGTCGAATTGATTGAAATAGTCATCCAGAGGAATCCTGCCGAGGATGAAATCGTATTCATCGAGTTTCTCTGTCATCGCCGCCTGCTCCGTGTGACTATTCAGGAGCGGCAATCGAATCGTAAGGTAGTTGCGCAAGGCTTCCAACGAGTCGGCAGGGTTGATGCTACCCAAGCCGTGCCACAGTAGCCTGATCACGTCGATATTCTTGGTTTCCTCGTCATTGTAGATGAGCTGGTAGGCGTGGGTGAGAGCCAACTGCAAAAGGCGCTGGCTTTTGTCGGGACCTGTCGCAGAGCTTTTTTCGATGACCGCCCGCGCCTCGTCAAAGTTGCCGGCCCACCACAGCGTCTCCAATTCATTGCCACGGAGTGGGCTATCGTGCACCCCTGGAACGGCCTTTTCCAGCTCTGCACGTGTCAGGTTCGCGCTGTTTCCATTCTTGCTCTGGTTTTCCAAAAAACGGCGCAGCTCCTTTGCATTTGGGGGCTGCAAATCTACCGCTGCTTTATAAACGTTGGTGGCAAAGTCAGAGTCGACGTTGTTCTTCAGGAAAAGCGTCGCCAGGTTAATCTTGAGTTCGGCTGCCTCAGGGTTGCGGTCCAGAGCTTCTTGGTAGAGGTCCAACGCTTGCTCTGAGATAAACCCCAGGCCGATGGATGCGGTGGCCGCATTCTTGTAGACAGAGGGGTCGTCCGTTCCAAGCTCCAGGAGTTGCTGGAATTTCTCGAAAGCCTCGGAATATTGTTGCCGTCGCAAATACGCGCAGCCTAAAGTGTTCAGCAACTGTTCCAGGCGATTTGCTTGTTGATCTGGTTGGGTGAAGGTACTCATCGGTTTCATGTCATTTTGTGCCGTTTTTGATTGAGTTGTACTTCTTTCAGGGCCCTTTCGAGGACTTGTACCCTTCCTTATCGGTTCTGCCCTCGGTGAGATAGTGTTGCGTGACGATCGAGTTGGACTTGTCCCGCAACTGCCTCTGAATGTTCAGGCGCGTTGGTCGTCCACACCAAATCATTGCCCGGCTCGGTGCCAATGGTCAAAACGTCACGGGTGTTCAGCAAATTGGTTTCCGCAATGATTTCCGCTCTCTTTTCCAGAACTAATTTGGGCGTGGCGACAATTCCTCAGTTGTTGGTGCAATAACAACAGTAACTTAGCGCATATTTCTCAGGGCGAACTCCACCGCGTAGCCTGGTTTCTCGATGGTGTCCGTTTCTTTGAGTTTTTGCGGTACCGATGGGTTGTCCAGTGCAGAGAGATCCCATTTGCCCAACCGAATGGTTTCCAGAATCTCCTGAGGGCTCTCGGACTGGATGAGCCGTTCACCGGTGAGGAGCTCGTAGAGAAGCAACCTGCATGCAAAAACGTCTGTGCGGACGGTGTGGTCATTAATCTGTTCTGGAGCCAGGTAGTGCAGCTTGCCCTGGATTTTTCCAAAAAGGAATTCCGGCCACGTCTCGCAGGTGTGATTGCCCCTTTTTATGAATCTTTTTCTGCTAAATAGCAACTTATGTGCCAGTATGTTAAGTATCTTAGATTTTGGATGTTACACATAGTCTATTTGTGCCTTCGTGTTTCATTTTATAACAAAGAAGTAATCTGTGTGTCTATTTGAGACAGCCCTTCATAAAATGACAGGCTGAACTGGCGTGGTAGCGCTTGGAACCAAGAATATTTTCTGCATATAACAGACCTGATGGCTACTTTTATATATTTAGGGACAGGTCGGTCGGACCATTTTTAATGAGACTGGCAACAAAGGAGTGTGAATACACATGCGATTTCTAAGAATTTACGGGTTCCTCATTCTGACGCTGCTCGTTGTTCATTCAGCCCTTGCCCAGAGCAAACCGTACAAGTCCAGGAAGTTCAAGGAGAAATGTTGGACCAGGCACAACGAGTCTACCCTGCTTGGTGTCATGAAAACCATCATTCAGTTGCCCATGGAGAGGACCTACCAGAATGACAACTACATTCAGACCTTTGGCTGCGCCTATGAAAACGACGATATCGAGCAAAATTCAATTCAGGCGGTTTACCGGGCCATCGATCAATCGTTGCGCAACCGAAAAGTCACTGCCCGAGACAACCTCCTGGGGCTGCTTAGGTCGCGTCCACCTCGACCCGATAATTTGGCGCGCGACTACACGATCTATGTCAATATGGTGAAGAGTTCGCAAGTGGAACAAGCACGGTACGAGGTGAAAATATTAGACCTGGAAGTCGTTCCTACGTTTGAATCCAACCGTGCCGTTTGGACGAGAATTGTCACCCGTTTCGCTTACCAGGACGATTTCAAGAAGGCGCCCACGCCCGCGGACCATCCTTCGGAATTTGTAGAGGTCATGGCCCTGGCGGAAAAGATTTTGGAATCTACGGGTAAGGGAAAGTTCAAGAAGGCCGACGAGCTTATTGAAAGTACGCAAAAGCCGACGTTTGATCCCACCTCCATAGACGAATTGATCTTTGGTGATTATTTGACTCTGTTCGATCAGTCAAATCCGGACCAGGGGGAAATTCCGGCTATTTTTGTTGGAAAGGGACTTTACTTAGCAAGGATTCCTAAATTCGGGACAGCCGTACTTAAATTTGGCGAGGAGCGCTTGTTCGGGCTGTGTTTAGACTCCACTCAATTTCACAGGGCCAGCAACACCTTTGTCAATCTCCAATATCACGCTCCTGAGGCTGTGTTGCAGTGCCTGCTGATGCGGTTTGGCAACAGAAAGCCTTTCTTCTTGCTGAACTCGCAACGACAAGAAGATGAAACGATTACTGGCTCCGTGCTATGGTAGTTCGATTGCTGCATTGATCAGAAGGCCTGTTCCATAGTGAAACAAAATCTGAGACAGTCAGATGCTCGTGAATTTCCTAACTCCTGTTATTTCAATAGAATATTCCGAAGACAACCGTGAATAATGACTGGCATAATATTTGTCTTTAAGACGTCGATTTTACGGATTCGTCATTTGTAACCTGAACCTCGAAAACCTGCGTCATTGAAATTGCTGCTGCGAAACAACAATGTGTCTAAGTTTAAGTTGGCCAAGAGTGTTACGGATTCTGCATATTATTCTTTCAAACTAAACTATAAGAAGAATGTCGAAATCGCACTCATTATCAGTTTGCTACTCACGATTTTGCTTTTGCGATTTACCAGCGATTTTCATTTTAAGAAGCTGGTCTATTCCGAAGAGGATGTCATGCTGCAACTGATCGACATCCCGGAGATTCCACCCCCAATTGAGGAGCCGCCAGAGCTGCAGATGGAGGAAGTCGTGGAGATTCCGCCAGAAGAAGAAGCTGCGCCAGAAGAAGACCCCAACGAGCAAATAATTGAGGAGCTTACTGAGGAGAAAGAGGAGGCGAAGTTGGCTTTGAATGCGCCATCGGACAATGGCGTGCTGGTGTCCAGCTCTGCGCTGGGCGCCATCTCGGCTCCCGAACTAAATCTGCGGCAAAGATTGGACTATCGGGGTGGCAGCATTTTTTTCGACCGGGGCAGCTCTTCCGGGGACTTTTTAGCTGAAAATAAGGTCGACCTCGATATCAGAAGCACCCACCTAACTGAAAGAAGGGTGACCACAGATAATCTCAGCGTCGATCTAAGAATCGACAACCAGCAGACTGTTGATGCCTCAGGACTGCAAAGGGAAGATTCGAACAAACCCAACCAACGGTCGCTTGACCTGTCTCTTCAGCCAGAGAAGGTATTGTCTTTCGCTTCGTCCACCATGGGTACGGAAGATTATAAGCTTTGGAACAAACTAAATGCAGAATTGGAAAGAGTCAGCCAGGGTCGATACGGCCCCATCCCCAAAGAAATCAGGCATACCCGGAACGGTTTTTTGATAGCCTTTACTTATTCTGACCAGACAAAGCATGAAATCCATTGGCTTCGAAGCGGTCGCGTTTGGATTGAAGTATTTGGTCAAAGCAACAAGACAACAGTGCAGGAGCTCAGACGTGCGCTGGATGGTCTACTCAGTCTGACCTTGAACAATTAAACGGAGCACGGATAAATGAAACGATTGCACAAAAGTGGATTCTTACTGCTTCTTTTGTTATGGGGAACTTCAGTTTATGGTCAACCGGTTAGTACGCTCTACGAAAACATAAAAAATGCCTACGACAGCAAAGAGTACGAGAAGACGGTAGACTTGAGTGAGCAAATCGTCACTCGCTGTGCCGAAAGCGTGCCCGATGTTGAATGTCGTTTTACCGATGTGATGAAGAGCGTCTATCGCTTAAAGGGCTTTGCGGAATACCAGCTTTATCTCGACAGCAGAGATCTGGTGACGCTGGATGCGGCCATCATTTCACTACAAAAAAGCTATGAGTTGTTTGGTGATCCCGAAATTGCATTTAATTTTGGCTACATGGAGTCGCTGCGTGCCATTGAAACCAGAGACGGTTCCTATCTGGCCGGTTTGGTGCACGCTTGGCAAGGCATATTGGGACTGTACGCCAAGGAGGAATGGACGGTTTCCCAGGAGCTGATAAACAAGCTGAAGATTTTCATCAACCAGGCGGTAGATATTACCATCACCCCGCCCGACAGCGCCATGACCAGCGGTTTGTTCACCAGCTTCATGGTAAGATTGGCGAGCGACCTGGCGGAGAAAGGAACCTCGAGCCGACAGGACAGCCTGTTCTTTCGGGTGTATCGTCAAAGAGCGGTGGAAGATGAGTTCAACTTGCGCGGCAACGAGTGGCGGGCGCGCGGCTTTGCAGCCCAAAAGGACTTCCACAACAATCCCAATGATTTCAATTATCGTCAAACCCGAGGATATTTGGAACTGGCTTTTCGGCATGCGAAAAGCACAGAACGTCAGGCGGAAATGCTGAAAGAACTTACCAAAGTAGCCCTGTTCGTGGAGAAAGAAGGAGTGAACAGTCAACCAGAAGCAGAGTTGCAATATGCCAGGGAAAAAGCCAGGCAAGCCTACGCGTTGTTGGTCGATCGCGGCTCCGACATCAGTCTGGCTTTGAGCAAGGAAATCAAAAAGGTTTACGGCAACGCGATCTTTCGGCTGGTAAACTACTACTTCAGCTTTGCAGATTCGTCAAATCGACTGAATGCCTATGCCAGGGCCAAACGCATCGGCGAAGAACTGTTGGTGCCGGACGGAAGGTTCGGCAAGAAACAAAAATTCAAGTGGGACGGCTATGAGGACCTATACTTGCGGTTGTCTGAAATCGGCTACGAAATTGGTGACAAAGTCTTTGCTGTGGATATGGTGGATAAAGCCTGGAAATCTGCTCTCGATGCCAACAAGTTGAACCAGGTGAACCTCTGTGCTCAGTTGGACTATCAACGAGCCTCAGATTTGTTGCCTTTTGCCCGGGTGTACAAACTCATAGCCGAACGGTTTGGGTTGCAGTCGGTGCTTCTTTGGTTGCGACCAATCATCCGCTGCGTTACCGACAATGCCCGCACTAAAACTTTGTCAAACAATGGAGCAAATTAGTGAATTGGAGATATCTCTGGCCGTTGTGGCTCCTTTTGGTAGGGGGGGTTTCAGGTTTGAGGGCGCAAGCCATAGAAATGGCTCTGGAAGAGCGCATGGTTTCTCTTGAGCGGGATGTGGTTCGTACTTACAATGAGCTGCAGAAGTATTTGTACGAAAATCCTGAGCAAGAAAATGAACTGTCCGCCTTTGAATCTTTGCTTTCCATTTATGTGGATGAAATATTGAACTTGTACGATACCTTTTGGAGGCTGAAAGGCACCACCTTGGAATCGCACCAGAACATCGCTGCTCGCTCGCTTATCTTTCGCGCGCTGACCATGTTAGAAAACACGGCTCGCAATCCTGAGAATTACAAAAAGGCGTGTGATGACTACAAGAAGGCTTTGTTCTTGACCCAAAATGAACTCAGGCAGCCCCTTTTGAGCACCAAGTTGCCTTATGAAGTGTGGATCGGACACAAGCTTTATACCCGGCTGGCAGACTTGTTGGACAATCGGGGTAAGAATTTTCAAATGTTAGACTGCTTTCGAATGTCGGACCGCAGGCATCAATTCGGGAAGAATAAATGAAGGTTTTTGTAACAACAGTGCTGTTGCTGTGGCTTTCCTGTGGCAGTGCCCTGAACGGCTTTTGTACGGAAGATCAAAGCATGCTCATCCATAGAATGCGTCAGTACGAGAACAGCATCTTAGACGCCTATTTGGAATATCAGAAGCTCTACTATGAGGACAAGTCACGCGTGAAGGAACTGACCGCGTTCGAAGACCTCCTGACGGTCTATATCGACCAGGTCATGGAAATCTATGAGACTTTGACCCTGGCGCAGCAGAAAACACAAACGCCACGCGACATAGCGGCCCGCACTCTAATTTTCAAAGCCCTCATGTATCTGGAAAAGGCGCCGTTGAATACCGAATATTACGAATATGCGTGCTACGAATATTTCAAAGCCCTGGATTTGTACAAATACACCGAAGACCAGCCTGTTATCTACAAAGATTTGCCACGCAGCATTCAAACCGGAAACAAGAACTATTATCGCCTGATTGACCTTCTTGAAGACAAGGGTCAAGGGATTAAGAATTTCAGCAAAGTTAATATTGCTTTCAAGAATTTCAAGGTCACCGCCAATTTTGATCCCCGCTTGATTGAAATTCTCAAGATACCCGATCCCAACAGGAGCGGTCTCCAGTATACCTACAAAATGACTCCAGCCCGCATCACCAAGGCTTTTGAGGAAGTGTTTGCGAAAAATCGACCGGTAGAAACCTATGTAGCGCTGCCGCAAGGAACCTACATTCTGCGTTTGAAACAGGGTCGCAAATCCGACTACACCGCTCTTACCACTTTGTACGTGCGCAGCAACCAGGAGCAAAACTACATCATGGAGCCTCTGGGCGACTGGATTGTTCTCTATGAAGTGCCCAACAGCAAGAAGCCGGACTTTTTTCGCTTCCGAAGAAATAAGGAGTCCCTGCAAGTAAGCGACATTACCGGGGTCAAAGACTTAGACTCATTGGCCAACAGTCAGTTCGACCAACGCATCGGCGAGACAAATCACGGTGTCAGCAGCTCAGCAACACATCTGGAGCTGGTCGAAGAGGTCGTTACTTATTTCCTAAATCAGTTCGACATCAAATTGCTGTTTGATTTGAACGATCCCGAAATCAAGGACAAGGCCGTTGAAATCATCTCGCGTACCATTGTGGACTTCGTGGAAAGTCCCAAGTATTACAATCAATGGAGCCAATGGACGGCAAGTTGGGAGATGTCAAAAGAAATCAGAGAGCTGATCAGCCCGGGCAGTCCCATCCCCATCGAACTGGTTAAGCTTATTTATCAAACGCTAAAACAATTATAGTCACACCAACGTCGAGCCTTCAATCTTTCTGACCTTCACCCCGTAGTGTCTTTTGTGAAACGCTCTTTTGTGCGTAACGCAATCGTCTCGATTGCGTCAGGCAGATGCCTGATTTTTTCATGTAATAGCACCCAAAGCGTGCACACTGGTTCTAAAAAACGCTCTCATTATCAAAGGCAGAATAATTTTTCGGCAAAATAATTAAAAGCTCTGACCATGATGACCTTACCTATTTTGTCTACAAATTGGCTATTCTCGGACAAACGCCAATGTTTCCGACATTTAAAGCAATC
>JBHHYI010000197.1:0-7903 GCA_046757525.1 bacterium
GTTGTAGTTCTTTCTCCATCTTCCTATAATGGAAAAGTAGGTCTGGCAATTATGTGTCCAATCACTAATCAAATCAAAGGCTATCCCTTTGAGGTAGTTATGCCCGAGGGTCTCGAAGTCACAGGCGCAGTATTATCAGACCAGGTAAAATGTCTCGATTGGAAAGCCAGAAGAGCTGAATTTATGGGCAAGCTTCCTTTTCGTGTAACAAAACAAGTTCTGAAAAAGCTCAATACATTGATTCGAGTATAACTTTCAAGCAAAGCTCAGGTGGAAGAGACAACTGAAATACTCACTCCTCATTCGGAATTTTGCTTTAGTGGCACGAACCGCCAAATTCTAAAGCAGGCCCTCGTGAAGGCCGAGGTGCACCTTTGGTACGTGGACAACGCGATTGGCTTCCTATCTCTGGAGTTGTTTAGAAGCTCAAAAGAAGATTCCCTTCGTGCGATAGTGATCGATGGCCGAAGTTACAAGCACCCTCAGTACTCACTACGCTGAGGAGCCCACTCGAAGCCCAATTCGATGAAAGCCTATTTTCACAATCTGCCAATTCGAATCAAGTTTGTGGTGCCTATGGTCGCCGCATTGGCCGGCATGTTGGTTTCGGTTCTCATCTATTTGCCAGCGTACCACAGGAACTCCCTCACCCGGGCCTACACCCTGGATGCCATTAAAACGGCCGAACTATTCTCGGCGGCAGTTTCGCATGCCCTCAGTCAACACAGCTTTGAACTTTTGCAACGGACTTTGCAGAGCGCCAAGATAGACAACAATATTGCTTTCATTTTGCTGTTTGACGAAAACGGTGAGGAGCTTGCCTCGTACAACCCACAAGACAGACCTTATCCTGACATCGATTTTAGCACCAAGCCTTCCGCGCAGCAGAAGAAAGACTTCATAATGGTCAGCCAGGCGATTTTGGATCAGGAGGACAATTCGCTCGGCAAGCTGCTTCTTGGTTTTAGCTTGCAGAATCTGAATCGGCAAGTGGAGAAGGTCAGGATTGCCACCATTCTGTTTGCCATTGGTTCGTTCATTTTTGGACTTTTCTTTATCAATACGGTTTCCAAACGCATCACCCGGTCTATCTCCCAACTGCGCCAACAAATGCAGGAAAACATCCACGGGGGCAGTTATGCTTCCGATGTCTCGGTCCTGATCCACGACGAAGTCGGTAAGTTAGCTGAGGTTTTCAACAAAATGATGAAAGAACTCCGGTCGCGTCATCAAAGTTTGGTCGAATCTCGAAAACGTTACCAGTCCTTAAACAAGAAGCTGCAAGAACTCAATCGCCTGAAGACCATGTTTGTCTCGGATGTCTCGCACAATTTGCGCACGCCGTTTACCATCATCAAAGGGGAAATCGATGTGACCTTGCAACGGGAGCGCACGCCCGCAGAATACCAGGAAGTTCTTCGGATTATTGAAGATGAATCAGCGCACTTGATTAGAATTGTTGAGAACCTGTTGACCCTGGCCAAGGCCGACACGGGCAGACTGGTTAGTTTGCAAGACGGTATCGATTTTTCTACGATTTGCAGAAACCAGATCAAACAGAGCCAGGCGCTGGCCAGAGCACAAAACATTCATCTCCAGCACGAGATTGCTCCGAATTGCGTCATGCGGGGCGATCCGGCACGCCTGGGTGAGCTGATTTTTAATCTCTTAGAAAACGCCGTGAAATACACACCGCCCGGCAAATCCATCAAAGTCACCCTGGAGCGCATGAAAGAGAACCTCGTGCTGAAAGTCACGGATACCGGCATCGGGCTGCCAGAAAGCGAAGTCCGCAAGATTTTCAACCGATTCTATCGCGGAAAGCATCCGTCGATTAAGACCAAAGGTTCCGGCCTTGGCCTGGCAATCTGCGAAAGCATTGTTGAAGCGCACGGTGGCAAAATATCGGTGAACAGTATCGTAGGGGAAGGGAGTACCTTCACGGTGCAATTTAAAGTCTTCAAATCAAAAACACAGAAGTCCAGAAAAATCCGAGACTTGGAAAAGATCCACTAACCCACCTCTGCAAATAAAAGAAACTTTCCCGCCCTATTTTTGTTTTTATATTAGATTCTTGCTGCAAGTTTTGATCGTCTATTAAGAGGGATTTAATCTCCCCTGATTTACTGCTCAACCATGTTTAGTTCCCGGCGCGGCGAAGCCGCAAAGGAATGGGACCCAGATTTTACGGATTGCACCGACTTGTTTCTGGTGAAAGTCAAACACATCATGAGCCCTTCCCCTCAGATTCACCGCCTCAACCCAATTCAGTCGGGCGAATCCGTTCGAGTCAGTGAAATCCGTGTCATCGGCGGTCCGACTTACAGAATTGAAACTCAATGACGATAATTGTAATTGGAACTCTTTTGCGACTTAGGATAAGTTCCAGTTTAATTGAGACATAGCCATGAAAATAGTGAATATTTTGCACAAGGTTGAGCAAATCTTTCACACTTTGCGGAATTCGTATTACAGAGTTTTAAGCCTTGTTGCCCTGGTACACAAATTGTATACTCCGGTAAGCCAAATGTTGAGTTTGACAGTCAAATGAGGGTATTGGTTCATGTTAGAGACGATTGTTTACATCGCCACGGCCGTAATCGCCATAGGCATACCTGTGTGGTATATTTGCGATTGTCAAAAGCGAACTAAGAAAGCGAAAAAGAAACGCCAGGAGGCTTTCGCAAGGGGATTGACCGAACCGGTGTCGCTGCATCCCAAGATCGATCCCACCCTTTGCATTGGCACGGCCGCTTGCGTGCCGGCTTGCCCAGAGGGGCAGATCCTGGGCGTGTTGGACGGCGCTGCCACGCTGGTTTCCCCCACCAAGTGCATTGGCCACGGTGCCTGCGAGGCCGCCTGTCCCGTGGAAGCCATTTCTCTGGTCTTCGGAACTGAACGCCGAGGCATTGACCTTCCGCACGTAAAGCAAAACTTTGAAACCAATGTCAAGGGCATTTACATCGCCGGAGAATTAGGCGGCATGGGACTCATCCGCAACGCGGTGACCCAGGGCCGTCAAACGATCGAGTACCTCAAAGAAACCCTGGAAAGCAGTTACCCCGATGTGTTCGATGTGGCCGTCATCGGGGCTGGACCGGCCGGACTGGCGGCCTCTCTGCAAGCTCAAAAGGAGAAGCTCAAATTCATTACATTAGACCAGGATGACATCGGTGGTACCATTCTGACCTACCCGCGCCAAAAGCTGGTCATGACCCAACCCATGGATATTCCGCTCTATGGCAAGGTCAAGTTCCGCGAAATCATCAAGGAAGACCTTCTGGGTCTGTGGCAGCAAATCATCCAGACAACAGGCCTGGAGGTAAGAACGGGCGAGAAGGTGGAGGCCATCGAAAAGCAAAACGGCTTTTTCCGAATCCTTTCGTCCAGGGGGGAATACCTGGCGCAGCGCGTCGTCCTCTCCATCGGCCGCAGAGGCACGCCGCGAAAATTGGGCGTTCCCGGGGAGAAGTCCTCTAAGGTGGCCTACCGTTTGTTGGAACCGGAACAGTACGCCAAGAAAAAAGTGCTGGTCGTGGGCGGTGGAGACAGTGCGGTGGAGGCTGCACTCTCCCTGTCCGAACAAAAAGGGACCCAGGTCTGTGTGTCCTATCGAAAAAATGTGTTCAGCAGAATCAAAGAGAAAAATGAGCAGCGCATCAACCAGGCAGTCAAGGAAGGTCGGGTGCGCGTGTTCTACGAGTCGAACGTCAAAGAAATCAAGCGCGAAGAGGTTATTCTTAGTGTCAAAGACAAATTGGGCAAGTTGCCTAACGACTACGTGTTCATTTTCGCTGGCGGCGTGCTGCCCACAGAGTTTTTGAAAAAAATCGGTATCAGCATCGAGAAAAAATTTGGAGAAAAATAGTTGCGCATTCATAAAGCCATTTTGTTCATTCTCTACTCGGCAGGATTTCTCTTCGCGCTCTCGGTCGTTTTCAAAGGCTTCAGCTACTACCTTTTGCCCCTGGAGGCGCGCCCCCATTCGCCGCTGCATCCGCTCATGAAACCTGGTGGTCTGTGGGGTCACGGCGTAGGTATTTTGGGCAGCACCTTTATGCTGCTTCTGTTTTTGTATTCCGCACGCAAACGATGTCTTTTCGGCCTCCGGTTTGGCAAAATCCGCTATTGGTTAAACATTCACATTTTTTTTGGCATCATGGGACCGGTGTTTGTCACGCTGCACACTTCGTTTAAGTTTGGTGGCATCGTGTCGGTGAGCTATTTTTCTATGGTGTTGGTCATGCTGAGCGGTTTTATCGGGCGGTACCTCTACGTGCAGATACCCAGAAAGCTTTCCGGAGATGAGCTTTCGATGAAAGAAATGAATGAGAAGAACAAAACGATGAGCCGCATCCTGGTTGAAAAATATCAGTTCGACCGCGGACTGCTGCTTCAAATCCAGTCGATTTCTGGGGTAGCACCGGAGCAACAGCCGAAAGGCCTTTCGGTGCTTTTCAAGATTCTAAGAAATGATCTGGCGCGACCCTTCCGGATGCGGTCGTTGCGCAACCATATCTATGCCCAGATGCACGACGTCTCGCCCCGAGAAATCGACAGTTTGTTTGAACTGGTCAGGCAGAAAACGCTGCTCATGCGTAAGATGGCGTTTTTGTCGTCGGTGCAAAAGTTTTTTCATCTGTGGCATGTTTTTCACAAGCCATTTGCCTATGTGATGATCATCATCATGTTCATCCATGTTGCCGTCACCCTGTTGTTTGGCTATCGCTGGATTTTTTGAGTTAGTCCCTGGAATTGTAGGGACGGTCAATGGTTTCCATGGACTGGAATTGGCGGAGCGTTTCTTGGCACTTCTCGTGCCAGACGCTGCGCACATGGGACGTTTGCGTTGACAGTGAGATTTCGTGGTAGTGCTTATGGATCATTTATGAACCTGAAATTCGTTTTTCTTTCATTTACGTTCTTAGTCTTTGCACACAGCGCTGGCGCGCAAATTTCTCCCGGCAAGCTGGCATCGCCCCACGCCCAATTGGAAGGCATAAAAAACTGTACAAAATGCCACACGCTTGGCGGTGGGCCGGATGTCAAGAAATGCCAAAAGTGCCACGTTGAAATCAAGCGCAGCATCGAGGCAAGAAAAGGGTTCCACTTTCTGGTCACCAGCAAGGAAAAGCAAGCCTGTTTCGAATGTCACGGCGAGCACAGCGGCAGAAACTTCAATCTAATCTTCTGGCCGCATGGTCAGGAAAAATTCGACCACATGAAAACGGGTTTCCTGTTAAAGGGCAAACACGCTGAAACCCCATGCAGGAAGTGTCATCAAGCGAAAAACATCGTGCACGATCCCAGAGACTTAAACGCGAAAATAGACCTGAATAAGACCTTCCTGGGCCTCGACCAGACCTGTCTGAGTTGCCATGTGGATGAACATCGGGGGCAGCTCTCCAGGAACTGTTTGCAGTGCCACAGTTTCTCTGCCTGGAAACCAGCGAAAAAGTTTGATCACAACAAAGTTAGGTTCCGATTGACGGGCAAACATCTGCAAGTCACTTGTGCCAAATGCCATCAGCAAGTGCCCATCAAAAACCAAAAGCTACGGGCGCAAGGAAAATTGTTTTTTACAAAATATGTGGGGTTGCAATTCTCAAACTGTACCGCATGTCATCAAGATGCGCACCAGGGTCGATTTGGCAGCAACTGCCGCAAGTGCCACGATACCCTGGGATGGAATCGCATCAACTCGACCTCCTTTAACCATTCGTTGACACGCTTTCCTTTGCTGGGCTTGCACCGACAGGTTGGCTGTGAAAAATGTCATGGCAGTGGGAAGAGAAAAAACCGACTGCGTTTTGCCAACTGTACCGACTGCCACCGAGACAAGCACTTTGGACAATTTGCAGACCGTGCTGACCGGGGTCGCTGCGAAAGTTGCCACGACGTGTTTGGTTTTGTTCCGGCAAAATTCGACGTCGACGAACACGCAAAAAGCAGGTACCCGCTGACGGGTGCGCATTTGGCGGTCCCTTGCGTGGCCTGCCATTTCGTGGCGGACCGGGGAACCCGTAGACAAAGGCGGATTTTTGAGTTTAGCGACAGGACGTGCAAAGGCTGCCACCAAGATGTGCACAGAGGACAGTTTGCCGATTACGTCAAAAAGGGTGGCTGCGAGACCTGCCACCAAACTTCGTCCTGGGAGGAAATTAGGTTTGACCACGCGAAAACGCGCTTCCCGTTGTTAGGCAAACATGCCGTGGTGCAGTGCAGCCAATGCCACAAACCGGTTGCTGTGGGAACCGCGCGGGAACGCATTCTTTTCAAACCAATGAAAATGGAATGCAGCGACTGTCACAAAGACATTCACTTAGGTCAATTTGCAAAAATAGGGCAGAAGGCTCCCTGTGAAAAGTGCCATCAGCCGCAAGGCTGGCGTGCTTTGCTATTCGATCACGATTTGAATTCTTTGTTCAAACTGAGGGGCGCACACGAAAAAGTCCCGTGTGCTGACTGCCATAAGACTTACAGGAAGGGCGAGGTGGCATTTGTGCTTTACAAGCCCATCGACCGCAGGTGTGTCAATTGTCACGGAGGACGGATGAATTGAGCTGTGGCCTGGAAATTGCTACCAGAGATTTCAACCAAATTCACCAAGGTAAGGACATGCAACCGACGAGAAAAAGAATTCTGACTATGCGTCTAATCCTCAATTTGTTAATGCTGTTGGCCATTCCCTTTGTGACCATCTTGCTGCTCGCGGAGAAGAGCCTGGCCCAAGAGAACCCGCACAAGAACTTAAGTCTCAACTGTGAAACCTGCCATGTCACCACCTCCTGGGACGAAATACATTTTAACCACGACAAAACCAATTTCCCGTTGCGAGATCGCCACAAGGAGGCCGATTGCGCTTCCTGTCACAACATTGAGAATTTTGCCAAAGTTGCTTCTGATTGCATAACCTGTCACCAGGACGTGCACCAGGCCAAAATGGGCAATGACTGCGAGCAATGCCATACCTTCCAGGGATGGGAGGTTTTTAATGTCGAAGAGATTCATGCCAACACGCGTTTCCCGTTGTTAGGGAAACACAACCAGGTAGACTGCTGGAGCTGTCATAGAAACCAGCAACAGGGTGATTTCGCCCTGCTCACCACCGACTGCGTCACCTGTCATCAGCAGGACTACCTCGATGTAGCCAATCCCAACCACGTGGCTAATTCCTTCTCGACCAACTGTCAGGAATGTCACGAAATGAGCGATTGGCGTCCGGCCTTTTTGACCAATCACGACGGCTTTTTCCCAATTTTCTCTGGACAACACGAAGGCACCTGGAGCGACTGTAGCGACTGTCACGCAAACCCCGCGACATTTAACGACTTCACCTGCCTCACCTGTCACGAGCACCGGCAATCAAAAATGGACGATGAACATCGCGGGATTACCGGCTATGTTTACGAAAGCACCGCCTGTCTTAACTGCCATCCTACTGGCAACAAAGAGGGCTCGTTTGAAGATCACGATGCAGCCTTTTTTCCAATATACTCGGGCATCCATGAAGGCACCTGGCAGGCGTGTTCGGAATGTCACGTTAGCCCAGGCAATTTCAAACTGGTTTCCTGCATTGCCTGTCACGAGCATGAACAAACCAAAACAGACGGCCAGCACTCTGGAATTACGGGCTATGCCTACACCACCGAAGATTGTATGACGTGTCATCCCACCGGTGAAAAGGGAGAATTCAAGGACCATGACAACTTGTTCTTTCCGATCTTTGTTGGTGCCCATGCCGGCACGTGGGCGGAATGTCTTACCTGCCATCCGAGTCCCAACAATCGCAAGGAGTTTACCTGTTTTGACTGCCACGAGCACCGTCAGAGCGAAATGGACGCCAAGCACGCCGGCATTCAGGGGTACAGCTACCAGAGCTCGGAATGTCTGTTCTGCCACC
>JBHHYI010000198.1:0-7765 GCA_046757525.1 bacterium
CGTTATACCGATATGTATTTATGCCCCTAAACAAAACCACTACTATTACCCTGAAGTAAGAAAAAAGCAAGTTTGTTTTAGATTTCCAAATCATCCAAAAACTAGAGAATTTTAAATTTGCAAAATCATTTTACGAAAAATCCGAAACAATTAGCGGTGATATTTGACCATCTGCCCGACGGGATTATTACCATAAGCGGAACGAAACCGAGCTTGATTTCAAACATTAACGCCGTTGCGTGCAAGATTCTTAAGGTTGAAAAACAAAAAGTGCTGGGGGAAAAGATGCAATCCGTATTTAAAGCACAGTACTCCCCATTACTTCAAATCGTCAAAGAAACCCTTGAACAAAACCGCTGTATTAAGAACTTCAACCTAGAACTTGAAACAGGTCGCCAAGAACGAGTTACGTTTCTGGTGAACACCGTTTTTTTTATAGAACCGGAAGCCACACAAAAAAGCGCTATTCTCATTCTCCACGACATTTCAGAAGTGAGTGAACTTCCGAGCCAATCTGCAATGACAGAACGTTTTGAAACGTTACTTGGCAGCACGGCAAGTATGAAAAAAGTTTTCGCCCTGATTGATACAGTTGCTCCAACCGATGCAGCTATCCTTATTAACGGAGAAACAGGAACAGGAAAAGAACTGGTCGCACGTGCCATCCATCAACGTAGCCAGCGCTCAACTCGGCCCTTTGTTCCCGTGCACTGTTCAGCTCTGACCAGCTCGTTATTGGAGAGCGACCTATTCGGGCACGTCAAGGGTGCGTTTACAGGAGCCATCAAAGATAAACCCGGACGGTTTGAAATGGCAGACGGAGGTACGGTCTTCCTGGATGAAATTGCGACGTTGTCACAAGAGATTCAAATCAATTTGTTAAGAGTATTGCAAGAAAAGACCATCGAGCGCGTTGGCGATACCAAAAGTACCCATGTCGATGTTCGCATCATTTCTGCAACAAATCACAGCTTACCCGACCTGATTCGGCAGGGAGTATTCAGAAAGGATCTCTACTATCGTATAAAGGTGATTCAAATCAACTTGCCCCCGCTAAGAAAAAGAAAATCGGATATCCCGATCCTCGCCAAGCATTTTATCGAACGATTTAACCGTCAGCACGGCTGTAATATTCTCGGGCTGACTAAGGAAACAATGCGATTGCTGAAAAGCTATCCCTGGCCAGGAAATGTGCGGGAATTGGAAAACGCGATTGAGCATGCTGTAATTATCAGCAAAACGAATATGATTGAACCGGCATGTATTCCTGAAGAAATTTTGGATTCCGGTAAAAGTAAGCTGAGCGTTTCACCGGGCCAGGATGGTTTAACTGACCGAGACAAGATACGGAAGGTGCTCATGGAAACAGGCGGCAATGTTACACGGGCCGCACAACACCTAGGAATTCATCGAACGACTTTATGGCGAAAAATGCGAGAGCTTGGAATCCCCAGAGTTTCAGAGACTTCCCCATAGCCTGCCACTGCAACATTATTGTTGCAACGATAATGTTGCACGCAACAATTCCCTGCTAAATACAACTCTCTAAGCTTTCCTTATAGGAAGCAATGCCCTTCTCCTGATATTGTGTCATCGTTCTGTTTCTAATACACTGTCTTTTAGCCACTTACAACGTCTGCATCCCGTATGTTATTAATCCCCTATGAGATGGAAAGGTGATAGCAAAAGATTGTTTTTCATACAGGTACGGTTTTTGTTGAGTGTATGGACTTATGCTTAGATGGCAATGATTAATAAAAGATGAGGTGCAGTGATATCCATCAAGGTCAACCAGAACGAATCCATCGATCGTGCCCTGCGAAGATTCAAACGAAAATGTCAACAGGCCGGTCTTTATAGAGCAATTAGAAGATCGAGGCAATTCATCAAACCCAGCGATAAAAGAAAAATGGCAAAACAGGCCGCTACCCGGCGGTACAAAAGAAGGAACAATTCACGCAGGTAGTCATCATGATACTCTCGGTTAACCGGTATAACTTCAGAAAAGAAGTTCTCAATTCCAAGCAATTGATTTTGGTCAATTTTTGGACGGCTCGTAGCGAAGAATGCAAGAGGATGCGATTGATGATGAGAGAGCTGGATGCTCGGAAGATGAAAGGGTGCAAGATTGTTGAGGTCGATTGGGAGAAAGAGAAGGAGCTGGCCGAGGGATATGGCGTCTTTGGCGTGCCGACATTACTGGTATTCGACGAGGGAAAGCTCATTGGGCGATACTCCGGAATATTAAGAGGAGATGAATTTTTGCAAGGCTTGGGGACCTGATTCTGAAGCGATTTTCATGTTGAGAGAGTGTTCCAAATTATATGCAACAAAAAAGCATTACTGTCAGCAGCGAAACCAAAAACATCAGGAAAGTTGTGTTAGAACTGGTGAGCTTTGTGGTTGCAACTGCCAAAGTTGACGAAGATGATTTTCCCCTCGTGCTTTCTGAAGCTGTCGCAAATGCGATGATCCATGGCAATAAGAAAAATCCTGAAAAGAAAGTAATGGCTCAAGCAAATATCAATTCGGATAAAGTAATAGTCAAGATTGCTGATGAGGGAGAAGGGTTTGATTTTCAAAACCTGCCCGATCCGACCAAGCCTGAGAATTTTAGAAAGTGTCAGGGGCGGGGCTTGTTTCTAATCAGAAGCTTTATGGATGACGTACGATTCAACTCATCCGGCAGCGAAATCATAATGGAAAAACATATACGCTAAATTCAAGATGGCCTAGAAATTCCTGAATCTGTGGTTACAATTGTAAAAAGCTTATGAACCGCCCAAAGCATTTTAAAATCGCCTATTTAGTCAGTTTCAAAAGCCTTATTGACTTTACAGCTTTGATTCAGACACTAACACGGACTTATAGCAGTTTGCTCGTCCGGTTTTCAATTTCCTTTATCGAAACTGACCAAGCGGCATTACTGATGGAACTTCAGCTGAAGCCAGAGAACAACAGTAACAAAATGGCTTTAGCGCTACAAAACTCCATTGAGATGTACGGCCTCAGAATAGATAGGATACACAGACTGTTTAGCGAGGATCCTGCTTTTGTCCGCAAAATAGAAAGAAAGTATTTTGCAAGACGAATGGATCCCTTCGTTATCACAACATGGGAGGAGGCGGAAAAAGTAGTCAAAGAAATGAACGGCAAGCTCAAAAAGGCTAAAAAGGAGAGATAAGATATGTGTGGAATCGCGGGTGTTATCGGAGAACCACGGTCAAACGAGCTGGAACAAATGCTGCAAATTACAGCTCACCGCGGCCGGGATAACCGGAAAACACAAACATTCGACGGAATCGGAAGTATTGGCATAAATAGGCTTTCGATCATCGATCTGGCACGTGGCAATCAACCCATCTTTAATGAAGACGGTTCGTTAGCGGTGGTATGTAATGGCGAAATCTATAACCATCAATCCATTCGGGATGATCTGGCAAAAGACCATGATTTCCAAACAAATTCCGATATCGAAGTTATCGTCCATCTCTATGAAGAATATGGTGACGAGGCTATCAAATTCCTGGACGGCATGTTTGCGTTCATTTTATGTGATCTCAAAAAAGGCCGAACGCTCATTGGGCGCGATCCCCTGGGGATAAAACCATTGTCCTATCGGCAAGACGATGAAGTCACCTATGTGGCCAGTGAGGTCAAAGCGCTCGTTGGTTTTGGCAGCGAAGGCATTCGCGATCTGCCGCCCGGTTGCTTTTGGAGCAGTGACGGCGGTGTGCAAAAATATTATGAACCGGCGTTTAAAACATCCAAACCAGATGCTGACCTTTGCCGAAGTCTCCTCAAACATGCGGTTCGCAAACGCATGATGAGTGACGTCGAAGTTGGCACGTTTCTTTCGGGCGGGATCGATTCCAGCATTGTAACAGCACTTGCAGCGCGCGAAAATCCCAATATCAAGGCAATCACGGTTGGCATGGAAGGAACACCGGATGTTGAAATGGCAAAGAAGGTAGCCAAGCATTTGCAGATTGAACACATTGTCGTGGATTTTCAAGTAGAGGACATGTTAGAGTTGTTACCGGAGGCCATTTATTATATTGAGAGCTATAATCCATCCATGGTCACCGGGGCAATTGTGACCTTGATGGCCTCTCGTCTTGCGACAGAGCAAGGCATTAAAGTCGTCCTCTGTGGCGAGGGCTCGGATGAAATTTTGGGCGGTTACTCAGCTGTCCGCTCTCTATCATTTCTTGAATTGCGCGATAAACTCAATACGCTATTGAAAAATCTGCATAAAACTGAATTGCGGCGGCTCGACCGCATGAGTATGGCGGCCACCTTGGAAGCTCGTGTTCCCTTTCTGGATCGCGACTTTGTCGAATATGCTTTTAATCTGCCTTCAAATGAGAAAATCAAACTTGTAGAAGGCAAGCGTGTCGAAAAGTGGCATCTTCGTGATGCCTTTGAGGGGCTCTTGCCGGATGAGTTGATCTGGCGTGAGAAGATGCCCTTCGATCAGGGCAGCGGCGGTCGTTCACTCATTCCACTGATTGAAAATAAAATCGACGACGAAACCTTTGAACAAAAAAGTCGCGAGTACGCGCCATGGAATATCCAGAGTAAAGAAATGCTCTATTATTTTGAAATCTGGCGTGAAAATTTTGGAGAACTTCTCGAGCCGGGTAAGACATTCGATATGTTCGGGGATTATCCTGTGCTCATGGAACAGATTGCAAATCGCGGTGAAAATAGTCAAGGAGATCTCGATGATAGCCAACGAAAAAATGGTGCTCGGGAGGACTCTAAAATCCTGGAATCATCGGAGAGCTGAATCTATGAAGCACGCCACTGCAATTGCACTTTGTCTTTCATTTTTAAGTCTGAGCGAGAGCTCCGCTCAGTCACAGAATACAAAATTAGTTCTCCAAACCAGTGATACTGTCAGCCGCACCGGACATTTCCAACTGAGCTGGCAGTACGATGGGCCCACAGGAATATTTGAGTTGCAGCAAAGTAATAGCGACGATTTCAAAAATTCATGGACAATTTATGAAGGACCGGATAAAGCCAGGACCATGAGCGGGCTGACCGACGGCACCTATTACTACCGAGTGCGCTCAAGCGGCCATGAATGGAGTGAGGCTATCGTGGTTAAGGTCGAGCATTATGAATTGAGTACGGCCTTTGCTTTTTTAGGCCTTGGCGCGGTAGTTTTTTTGGCGACAGCCGTTCTGATTATTCGTGGCCATTTCAAACACCGTAATGACGCTCAAAAGCTAAATGGATAACAAATAGACTAAGCGAATTCAAGCAAGGTAAAGGAAAAGGAAGAAATACTATGTCAAAAATTCATAAGGTACAATTTCCCCCTGAAAATGCCGGACAACTTTCCCAGGATGAAGTGTTTTTTTATTTAGTCGAGGGTAATGAGAAGCGTTGTATCCGTTTGCATGAATACGACAAGATTTACAAAAATCCCGGTTTGTACGAGCAAGTTGTTTATGACCGGCTCAAATGCCAGTCTCCAGCTGTGGTTGCCAGAATTCTCGAAGCTGCTGTTTCTCAGTCTCAAGAGATGTTCACCGAATTGCGGGTTTTGGATCTTGGCGCAGGCAATGGCATGATGGGCGAAGCGTTGAGGAAATACGGGGTCTCAAGACTTGTTGGAGTGGACATTATCGAAGAGGCCTGTGAGGCGACAGAACGGGATCATGCCGGTTTATATGATGCTTACTACGTTGCAGATTTTTGTGATCTGGATGCGGAAACCAGAGAAGAGCTTCAGGCCTGGTCGTTTGACTGCTTAACAACGGTTGCTGCACTTGGTTTCGGAGATATCCCGCCCAAAGCTTTTATGGAAGCCTTCAATATCATTCGTAATCATGGGTGGGTTTCCTTTAATATAAAGGAGACATTCCTCGACAAAAGCGACGTTACCGGGTTTTCAAGGCTGGTACGAGAGCTGATTTTGTCTGAATTCCTGGACGTCTATTATCTTGAACGCTACCGACATCGATTTTCAGTCGAAGGGGAACCGTTATACTATTTTGCTCTCGCTGGTCGAAAGAACGCTGACGTTCCAGCGGAGTTTTTAAAATCGATTAAAGTGTTATGATGTGAAGGTTGACACACATCACAGTCTTATGTTTTCAAATGCAATAGGGTAGCGTCTTGACTAGTTCCGTACTTTCGGAAACGACCGGTTACTATTTATTGGGCGGCATCAGCATTGTCTGGATTGTCCTGGGCTGGTTTTGGGGGCGCAAAGCCAAGAGTCTGGAAGGATATATGCTTGCCGGACGCAATGTCGGGCTGGCATTGGGTACAGCTACGGCGATGGCCACCTGGGTGACCTCAAATACTACGATGGCCGCACCGCAACTGGCCTACCAAATGGGCATCTGGGGTATGGTCGGATATTCACTTGGCTCTATGGGATTGATTTTCTTTGCGCCGATGGCGGAGCGCATTCGAACGCTCATGCCAAAGGGATATACCAGTGGAGATTTCGTTCGGCTTCGCTACGGAAAATTCGGATGGTACGTTTTTCTGGCGATTTCCATATTCTATGGACTGGGCTGGCTTATCAGCATGGGCATGGCTGGCGGTATTCTACTCAATGCCCTGACCGGCATGGATTATCGGGTGGGTATGTCAGTAATCATGTTTATTTGCATGGTCTACACCATGCTCGGAGGCCTCTACGCGGTCATCGGTACTGATTATATCCAAAGCATTCTTATCCTCATCGGTATCATGGTCGTAGCAAGCCTGATTTATTTTAATTATGGGTTCGAAACCATTTATCAAGCGGTGAAAAGCAATCGACCGGGACTGCTCAATCTCATGTTACCTGCAGCACTCATGTTTCTTTTCAACAACCTGCTTTTTGGCCTCGGTGAAATCTTTCATAGCAACGTCTGGTGGTCACGTGCCTTTGCGTTTCGCCGGGGCGTGGGCATGAAAGCCTATTTGCTGGCTGGAACCTTCTGGGCGCCTATACCTATTGTTGCCGGCTCAATCGCCCTGGCCGCTCCGCTGCTTTCGATGAATATTCCGGCTGTCGATATGATCGGTCCTATGGTTGCTGCCGAGGTCATGGGGGTGACAGGCGCTATTGTCATTTTTGTTGTGGTGTTTTCTTCACTGGCATCCAGTTTAGATTCCTTGCTGGCGGCATCATCCGATCTGATCGTTGAAGATATTTACCGTAAGCATTTTGCGCCTGCTGCGGATGAACAGAAATTACGCAAGGCGTCGACGCTGATCATTCTGCTTCTCAGCATTGCAGCCTGGTTCGTCTGCTGGCAAAAACCGACTCACCTGGCCGGGATGATAAACTTTTCCGGCGCCCTCGTTGGCAGTACAATCTGGCCAATTGCTGCGGGCCTGTACTGGCAAAAAACCAATCCGACCGGGGCAACCTGGGGGATGATTCTGGGAAGTGCCGTCGGGTTGTGGTCCTATTTTGCTATCGGCTTTTTTGTCGCCGCTTTAGTGGGCGCAGCTGTTTCCATGTTGATTGTGTTAGTTTCAACCCTTTTTGCACCTCATGAATATGACTGGCATCGTTTGGATGAGTCAGTCGTTACGGGAGAATGACATGACAGCACTGGCATCGTCGCAGATTTTCTTCTGGTTAGTGGGCCTGGCAATTATTTTGACCGGCGTCTTTTCTATCACTTTGCTTGTGATGTTTGTTCGGGAGTGGAAAGCCGGCAATCTGTGGTAATTAGTAGACGCAAACCCTGAATCAAGGAGTGTGGTCGTGAATTTTAAAAGAAAGTATTATAAAGGCCATTGT
>JBHHYI010000199.1:0-7643 GCA_046757525.1 bacterium
GGCCACTCTAACTCAACAACTTGAACAAGATGCCCACCAGAACCGCCATCTGAGTAATCCAAAACCCAAAGGTCCATTTGAGCAAGCTGGCCCGTACTTTCTCGATCTCTAACCGATTCCTTTGTATGTCTGCCTGTAAGTCAGCCCGCATTTGTTCCATTTCCGTTTGTAGATCCGCCCGCACCTTCTCGATCTCGAGTTTTAGTTCATAGATGTCTTTCTGCGTGGCCACATCGGTACGTACACGGGAATCAATGTATTCCAGGACCTGGTAGGCTTTGTCGGCCCCAAATTTTTCTTTGAAAATCTCTAAAGTGCGTTCTCGTAAGTCCATCAACTCACCCATTTTACCTAAGACCCTTGATAGCAAACAGCACCTAATATTTTATGATATTAAAAAATTTATAGTTAGTCAAGAAAAAAATCTGCGGCAAGAGGGCTCTTTAATGCCTGAGATGCTTTCTTTTGAGGCAAGGGCTTCGCCAAATTATCTTGATTTTGAGGCAGGCATGGTGCGAGGTGACAACGGAATCGACGCAAACACCGGGTATCTTGCACCCGAAACTAACTGAACAAACTCTTGATATCTTCTACGTTCAAGCTCTTGAACAAACCAGCTTCCGTACTAATGAGGTTGGACACCAGCTCCTTTTTGCGTTCCTGCAGCTCCACAATCTTTTCTTCGACCGTGCCTTTGGTAATCATCTTGTAGACAAAAACGTGCTTGTCCTGGCCGATGCGATGGGCGCGGTCTGTGGCCTGAGACTCGACCGCAGGATTCCACCAGGGGTCGTAGTGAATGACATAATCCGCTGAGGTCAAGTTGAGTCCGGTGCCGCCGGCACGCAGGCTGATCAAGAAGATCTTGCAGGCTTCGTCGTTCTGGAAGCGCTGCACACAGCTCTTTCGGTCACGGGTTTTGCCGTCCAGATATTCATACGGAACCCGCTTAGAATCGAGATATTTTCGTATGATGGTGAGCATTTTGACGAACTGAGAGAACACGAGAATCTTGTGACCTTCGCTCAACAGCTCGTCAAAGTAGTCGATGAGGGTGTCGTATTTCCCAACTTTGCCGGGGAAATTCTTTTCCACCAGGATAGGATGACAGGCGATTTGCCTGAGCCGCATGAGTCCTTCGAGCACGTTCATGCGCGATTTGTCCAGCCCTTTTTCCGCAATCTGGTGCAGAATGGCCGCGCGATAATAATCGCGCCAGCGGTGGTAGAGCTGCTCCTGCTGTGGCGACATGTCACAATAAATGGCGCTTTCAACTTTTGGCGGCAAGTCTTTTGCGACCTCCCCTTTAGTTCGTCTGAGGATAAAGGGGTAAACCATTTTTTTCAGCAGACTCGCAACCTCCACATCCCGATTTTGCTCGATAGGCCGGGCAAAAGCGCCCTTGAAATAATGCAGATTGCCCAGCAGCCCGGGATTCAAGAACGAAAACAGCGACCAGAGTTCCAGGGTATTGTTTTCCACCGGCGTGCCAGTGAGCGCCAGCCGGTGTCGTGCCTGGAGCAATTTGGCTGCTTTAGCGGTCTGCGAAATCGGATTCTTGATGTACTGAGATTCGTCCAGGATGACATAGTTAAACTGCACCTCTCTGAGAAACGGAATATCGCGTCTCAGGGTGCCGTAGCTGGTGAGCACGACATCGAGCTGCTTAAAGCTTTTCCGAGTCCGTTTGCGATCGAGGCCGGTTTGGTTGAGAACGCGCAACCCCGGGGCGAAGCGCTTGATCTCGTCCAGCCAATTGAAGATGACCGACGTCGGAGTCACGATGAGACTGGGCTCTTTGACCCGTCGCTGTTTTTGCAGCAGCAAAAGCGCCAGAGCCTGAATGGTCTTTCCCAGCCCCATGTCGTCGGCCAAACAGCCGCCGAACTGGAATTCCTGCAAGAAGTGCAGCCAGTGGAAGCCGGCTTCCTGGTACGATCGCAGCTCGCCTTTCAAGGCCTTGGGCGTGGCCACTGCTTTGATGCCGTTGAAATCTTTTAATCGCTTTAGCGATGCCCGGTACAGTTTGTCGTATTTCTGCTGGCTTGCCTCTGCAAACAATTCATCGATGAGGGTCACGTGGAACCGCGAAAGCTTGAGTTTGCCAGAAGCTTCTTCAGACAAATTGAGCACGTGGCGAAAACGGTCAAGCCATTTTTTCGGCAGTTGGGCCGTGCTGCCGTCCGCCAATTTGACGTAGCGGCTCTTTTTTTGAAGCGACTTGCGTAATTCTTTCAGGGAAAGCAAAACCCCACCGAAATCGATTTCCATGTTCAAATCGAACCAATCGATCCCTGACTCCACCGCCACACTGACCCTGGCGGCGGAGCGATTCACCTTGTATTGTTTCAGATTCTCCTCGCCGAAAATTACAAAGCCTTCAGCGGTGAGTTTGGGCACTTCCTCTATGAGCCAATCCAGAATCTGCCTGGACGGCAACGTCAGACGTCCGTCGCGATTCAACTTGACGCCACGGTCTAACAGGGATTCCAGCACTTCAGCTTCCTTTGCCTTGTCCCGTTGGGCCTTGATGAAGGTGTTGCCCTCTGCCCCACTGCCCCACAATGTTTGTCGTGAATCGTGGCTGTCTACTTCAACAGAGTCGTAGCACAAACGCAGCTTGACTTCCAGGCCATTTCCGGTCTCCACCAGATAAAGCCGCTTCTCGGTGATCTCCTGCCGCGTTTCGAATCGGGTCCCTTCTGGCATGCGAAAGTTTTCAAAGAGATCCAACTGCGAGGTGATGGCGCCGAGGAATTGCGGCAGCTCTTCTTTTGGAATGGTCAAATCGTAATTCTTGCGTGTAAAAGGCACCAGACACCTGGCATCGTGCAAACCCGTGATTTCGATGAGCAGATCATCTTTGCAGAGCCACACCGGGTCTGAAGTCAAAACTCGGAAGCTGTCGTCGATGATCATTTCCTCTCCATTTAGAAGGAGCACGGGACAAAGTTGGGCACCGTCATCCTGGTCGTCGAGGCGAAACTCGACCTGGCCCTGGTGTTCTGAGAAAGTTATTTTCTTGCCCAACTCGTCCCGCTGGTGGAGAAACAGACGACTATTGCGGAGCAAACCAAATAGCACGCCAACCCGTTCTGCGTACGGGAATTGAACCGGCCCACGACCTTCGTAGCTGAAGAAATAGTTGCGGTTGGAGCCCTGCCATTTTTCCAGATAACTCAAAGCCAGATCGTCATTTCTGGTGCGTTCGAGGTCAGCATTGGAAAAATCAGTGTAAGCCAATTTCTGAATTCGACCCGGACTGCCATCTTTCTTAATATAAACTTTTTGAGGGAAGATCTTCCAATCGCCAAAAGAGAATTCGAGGCTGTAAAAAAGTTGCCACTGGGGAGCCCGGGACCTCTGCTGCCACTGGCCTTCCTCGATTTCCTCGAGGTACTGCTTCCAGACTGCTGCCTTGCCTAGCGTGCCACCAACGTTGCTGTCATAGTACTCCTTGGCTTCCAACATGGCGGCAACGATGTGCTTGCACTCGTCCCAGTAAGGGCAATTGCAGCTCGCGTCAAACCAGCCTTCGTCGTCCTGTCGCACTTCGACCATGTAATCGTAGGTTCCCGAAACGATGGCCCGGAAGGCGTGCTCTTCCACATCCAGGAGCTCTACAAAACCCGAGTGGTAGTAATCCACACCGCGCCGAAAAATGCGCGTCGAGACCAAATTGCGAATATCTTCGTTTGTAATTTTCATCTTGTAGAAACGGTAAACCGACCGGCGGAGATGACACGTTTATTAACACAAACTAATATAACATTCTTGTAAAAAATGCAAAGGAAAACCTAACCGGTGGCAAAAAAAAATGGCCAGATTCGTCAGGTCTGGGATTTGCCCGTCCCCGAGGTCGGCGTGGGAACGCGCTTCCCGACACTCCGCGTCAGTTTAGTTACTTCGATCCGCATCTCCCTGTTGCATAGCACCGGCTGTTAGAGTGGCGCCAGGGGGCCGGATCATCCATGCTTCCCTTCAACTATTAGGCGTATCGGGCCACAATGGACGCAAGAGCGTCCCGCCTACATTCCCACGGAGACCGCGTGGGAACGAGGAAACGGCTCGTCGTGGGGTTTGGATTAAAGCACCATGACTGTAAACGGAACCTCTAACTTTTCCCACTGCAAAGAAACCTGGGCCGACTTCACCACCATGTTTTCTCCAGGCGTCAACACCGGAAAACTGAACAGCAGCCACTCGTGATGTTCCGCCGAAAGATGTGGCTGCACCTCGACGCGCAAAGCATCCTCTTCTTCCTTGTAGCTGAAACTGCCCCAGGCGGTGGCATTCTTGCTAAAAATGATTGTCCACTGCTCTTGGGTCGGAATGGTGTGCAGCCCGTAGGTTCCAGCTGCCAATTTCTGCCCTTCCACCAGGACATCGCCACTGAAGGCGATGGTAGTGTTTTCGTTGGCCCCGGTGCGCCAAACTTCACCGTAAGGAACCAGCCCACCCAAGATGGTGCGCTTCTTGACGCCGGGACGACTGTAGGTAATGGTCACCTTCGTGGAATCCCCAACCGTCTGTGAAAATAACAAATTAAATATTTAAGTCAACCGATTCCTTATTTCTTGATTTTGATTGGAATAATCCTTATTTTTCAAAATGAAAAGCTCGTTTCGATTTGAATTTTTACCTTAGATTTTGGAAACCAATTGGAAGCTGTCATTCTGATTCTACGCTGGTTGATCTTTCTGTTTTATTTGGTTACGTTTGTCTTTTACTATTCCTATTTCAGG
The DNA here is from genome assembly GCA_046757525.1 of bacterium. Taxonomy (GTDB): domain Bacteria; phylum Zhuqueibacterota; class Zhuqueibacteria; order Oceanimicrobiales; family Oceanimicrobiaceae; genus JBHHYI01. Next base: position 4,746 of record JBHHYI010000199.1, read on the forward strand.
ACAAAACAGGATCACACCGCCCGGCAAATTCGAATCTGGCTAACCGCGGCGATTGCGGGTCACACCGTCTACCTCATTGCTCTTGGATTTTTGCTCGGACATCTGCCGGTAGGGGAAGTGTTTCAGGCGCTCACCACCAGCGCCTGGCTGTTCATTTTGGTCTATTGGGTGCTGGAGATTCGTCTGCAAGAACGCACCATGGGGGTCTTTTTCTTGCCCATTATTCTCGTGCTGCAAGCCATCTCCAACCTCTTCATCGATCTAAACAAACCCCTGGCCGCGGTCCTCGGCGACTTGATTTTCGAAGTCCACGTGGTCATCATTATTTCAGCCTACGCTGCTTTTGCCATTTCCTTTATTGCAAGCGTCATGTACATTCTGCTATCACGCGAAATGCAATCTAAACACCTGGGCATCTTTTTTCAACGATTGCCTTCGCTGGAGTTTTTTGACCGATTGAGCAATCATGCCGTCAATATTGGCCTGATGCTCGTTTCGGTGGGCATTTGCATCGGTTTTTACATGGGCACCAGCGTCTGGAAAGGCCGCTGGCAGTTGGACCCCAAGCTGTTGGCTGTCCTGGTTTCCTGGGGTATCTATTTCGTCCATTTTGTTGGACGCAAGTCCATCGGCTGGCAGGGCCGTCGCGCTGCTATCGTCTCTGTCATCGGATTCAATTGGCTGCTTTTTTCGTTCATCATCGTCACCCTATTTTTTTCAAAACTGCATAACTTTCAGTAAATCGGCATGCCAGTATTTGCTTTCGGAATCGAAATAAATAATCACGAAGTCACGCGCCCGTGGCGAGACCGAATCAAGGTCGATCGCCCCTTTTTGAAGAAATTGGCAGCCGCCATCACGGCCGATGAGTTTTTTCTTTTTAGGTCCAAAAACGACCTGACCGCTTTTGCGGTCTCCAAACGACGCGACGATCTAATGAAACAGTTTTTTCACTTGCTGAGCAGCGAGTTAGGCGTGACTCCTGAATCGCTTCGTCCTCTCCGTTACCAGTTGGAAGCAGCCGACGCGTTGCGATTTTTCTACAAATATTCCATCGGGTTGCAGAAATCAGGTGAAATCAGCGAGTCGGTCAAGGATTTCCGCGACAGTTTTGAATTGTCGCGCGAACTCAAACTCACCGGTCCCTATTTGTACAAATTGCTGCAGCGCGGCATGTGGCTTGCTGAAAAGATTCGTCTGGAAGTAAATATCCAAAAAAATGCCATCACACCGGAAACCGTAGTCTCCGACCTTGCCGCAAAAATATTTGGCGATCTTAGCGATCACTCGGCACTCATCGTGGCTAACAGCGATTTTTGTGAAGACTTTGTGCAAAAACTGATCGACAAGAACCTTGGCCAACTGAATTTCCTGGACACCAACAGCGGTGGCAGTCTGCACGAGCTTTGTGAGCGCTTCGGGGGCCGCCAGATTATCGAAAAACGGCTAACCCAGGTCCTGACCACTGCCGATCTGTTGCTGGTTTTCGACGCCGGTTGGGAAGGGCTGAAAAGCACCCAATTAGCCCAAATCATGAGTCGTCGGCACAACGCGCCCCTCCTGTTGGTCGCTTATTCTGACGACGGGGCGTCTGAAGCGTTGGCGGAGCAGCAGATCACCAAACACTACAATCTCTATTACTACAACAGATCCGATTTGCAAAGCATCGTGGCCGTTAACATGAAGGAGCACATGAAAACGGTTGAGTTGGCAGATCGGTATATCGAAAACGAAATCAAAGACTTTCTCGCCTGGGTGCATTCCAAGGAACACTATCGCTTTGGCGATATCATCGGTAAGAGCCTCGAAATGCAGAAAATCCTGGAGTTGATTGCCCGAATCGCGCAAACGGACATCACGGTCTTGGTCGACGGCGAAAGCGGCACGGGCAAAGAGCTGGTCGCCCAATCGATCCACCAACACAGCCGGCGGGCACACAATCCTTTTGTGGTGGTGAACTGCGGCGCCTTGCCTGAAACCCTTCTGGAAAGCGAGCTGTTTGGCTATGTCCGGGGCGCGTTTACGGGCGCAGTCCACAACAAGAAAGGACTGTTCGAAGAGGCTAACCACGGCACCGTTTTTCTCGACGAAATTGGAGAGACCAGCCTGGCCACGCAGGTCAAGCTACTGCGGTTTCTCCAGGAAGGCCAAATCAAGCCCGTGGGCAGCAATCGAACACTTTCCCTGGACGTGCGCCTGATCGCAGCCACGAACAAAAATCTGGAACAACTGGTGAAAGAGGGTACGTTCAGACGGGATCTCTACTATCGTTTGAATGTGATTCAGATCACCATTCCCCCGCTAAGGGAACGCAAAGAAGACATCGTGCCGCTCATCGAGTATTTTATTAAGAAGTATGCGGCAAAGATGCACAAGACCGTTCTCGGGGTCACAGAAGAGGCTGGACATCTGTTTTGTCAATATTCCTGGCCCGGCAATGTGCGCGAGTTGGAGAACGCCATCGAAAGAGCCATCGCCCTCTGTTCGACAACGCTGCTGACCAGGCACGATTTGCCGCCGGAAGTCGTTCAAAATAGAGCCACTAAGATAAACCTGGTGCCCGCACACGACATGACTTTGAAAGACCTGGAAAAAACGCACATTGCTAATACTCTCAGAAAGCACAATTGGAACTACGAATTGGTCACCCGGATCTTAGGCATCGGACGTACTACCCTTTGGAGAAAAATGAAGGAGTACAACCTTTCGTTGAACCACGGCGAAGAAAGGTAGCCTCTTTCAGGAAACGCTCCTTTTGAGCGGACTGACAGTTGTTTTTCTTTGAGCGCAGAGGTAGTCGTCCTGAGTAGTTCCGACCGCTTTTGGGTCGGGACGTGTCGCAGCCCGTCACCCCTCGATATGGTCACCTGAGAAGCGGTGACCTACTCGGGATGACTC
>JBHHYI010000200.1:0-7613 GCA_046757525.1 bacterium
GGCCTTGCTCTTGTAATCATGAACGCCGTCGCCGGGCTGCGAAGCGTAGCTCCAATTGGTCCTGAGAATATCTAAGTTACCCGGTGGGGCTAACTCGGTGGCGACGTTCGTTCCCTGGTTGTGCTCGCACGAAAGAAAAGCCGATGCTACGGCACAAACCAGTCCGGTTAGAATTGATTTCTTTCCCATGATTTTAACCTCCCGAAGACAACCACTCTGCCCCCGAGCAACGGAGCAACAAGCAGAGGCCCTCACTTCAAACTCTTAAGTCCCGCGAATGGAGATATTCACGTTAAAACCGAACTCCTGCACACTGGTGGTGCCCAATCTTTTGCTTCGATTTCTGCCGATCTCGACGAAGGCGCCGCCGCGCACCTGATTGCTAAACGAATAAGTCAGGCTGGGTCTGACGGCCCAGCGGCTGGTGCGGTCTTGCTCGTCGAATTTTGCGGTAGTTTGGTCCATACCAAGTCTTTGCTCGGTAACCACGGTATTGGCGGTAAAAGTAAAGGAGAAGTCGATGCTGTTTTTGAGTTCGGCTTTATTGAAGGGCCAAAAGGGCAGACGAAAGCCAGAACGTTTTGAGTAGTTTGCGGTCACCGCAAAATCCGTATTGGTGGTACGGCGGGCACCGACCCCCCCGACAAAACTCTGACTCAAAGAACGAGCACGATTTATCTGGACGTTTCCCGAAAAACCGTTTTTGAAGCGGAAGTCGATTTTGCCCAGGGGACGAAAATTCGTCGTGATGGTTTCCTGGGTTTTGCTGTTGGGGTCCCCACTCCAGGTAACGTCTTTTTGTCCGGAAAAATTGTGTGTGAACGTGAAGTTGTTGAACAACTTGCTCAGGCCAGGTATCTTGCTCAAACCATTAATGCTCACAGTCCATTCTGGAAAGGGCATGTCGAACTTCCCCACCTTCAACCAGCTATCTGAATTGCTGCCTGTAATATTGGTGGTTTCGGATCGTTGGTCGCTATGTTGAAACCGTAAGCTGAAATCAATGGCCCGACCAAATGCTATTCCGGAACCCACGGAATAGGTCTTGTTCTTGTTGAAGGTAATGTTATTGGTGCTCAGATCCTCAACCGTGCCTACATGGGTGGTGTCGGAAAAACCAAATTGAAATCCCAGGCTGGGCGCGCCTGCTTGCAAACCAAACTGATTGATGTTCTTCCGTTCAGCATAATTAAAGGTAATGTCCTTGAATTTTCCCAGGAAATCGCCAAACGACCGTAGCGGATTAAACCCTTTGCCCTCTTTTTCTTCTTTCTGCTTGTTTTGAGTTTTACCCTTGCCGGGCTCTTCGCTTTCTTTGCCTGGCCTTCGCCGTGGTGGTCGCCTGCCACGGCGTCTCGCAGCTTTCTTGCCCGACCCAAAAACTGATTTTGTGAATTCCTTGATTCTTAGCGTAAATTGCGCCGACTTGTTGGTATTTACTCCCGCGCTGCGGCCTGTCTTGGGTTGTTGCAGGTTATTATTGAATCGGTAGTTGGAAGTGTAGTTAAAACTGTTATTCAACCAGGTAAAGATTCTCGGGTTGTACCGTGCCGAAAAGGATTGGGTGATGTTGATATCCTCAAGATGGCTCTTAAAAAAGTCTGCAAAACTGGAATGCCTCATGTCGGCGGTGTGGGCGCGATTAAAATCTAAGGTTAAGCTCTCGAAGACTTTCATGCTGGAGCGGACGCTCCGAATCATGTTGAAAGTCTCCGTCTTTGAGATATCGGCTTCTTTATCGGAGTTTTGGATTCGGTTTTGTGAGCGCTGATCGGTTTTGGTGCCGTTGACTTTGAAGGCAATGTTCTGCGGGGTGTAGTAAAATTTAGTATTTTTAACCTTCTTTAACAGGGGTAAACCAGGCACCCATTTTAGAGGCGAAATATAATTGTTTCTGCCAAAGTCAATGCCGTAATCAAAGTTGCCGGTCCACGAACGCCGGTTCGAAAATTTTGTAGTAGGATTTTCAGAGCGACTTGTGGCTTTGCCCAAACTAAACGACATCTTGTCGATGGTGTGATTTAGGAAAAAGTTTTTTGACTTGACCTTGCGTCTGAACGAAAAATTAAAGCCATTTTGGTTGGTCTTGCTTCGGACGGTCTCCAGCTCTGCATCGGAAATAGCGTTGCTCACCAGGCGATCCTGACCCGGGAAATACTTCGGCGTAGAATTGCTGCGTCGAAAATTCACAGTCAGGGGCATGCTGACACCCCAGGACCTGGGCAACATTTTCTCCACTTTGATGTTTGCATTGAAACTGCCGCTAACCCGATTGTTGCCGGTGCCAAACCGGGTGGCTACATTGTGAAAGTCAGCATCCTTGCGTTCCACTTCGCCATTGATACTGGCAAAGTCTGCTATCCTCATATCGGCCCGAAAACGCATGGCCACACCTTTGTCTTGTTGCACGTTGGACAGGCGCAGCTCATTGAACCACACTTCACCGTCGAAGGGCACGTTGGCGTCTAAATTCTTGATGCCGATAATCAGAGTCTTGACATTGGTCAGGGAAGGATTGCCTTTGACCCGTAAAGATGCGCTGTCCCCCAGACTGTTTACAAATACGCCAGAACGGGCATCGAAAAAAGTCGAGTCCTTTTTGAGCCTGGTAAAATCCTGCAAGAACACATTCATGTGATTCCGCTGGTCCCAGCCCGGGTAGATCTTAGCACGATACTCATAATAATTGTTGACATCCGCACCGAAACGAAAGAAGTATTCCACGGAGCTTGAATTAGGCGTCATGTGGGTACCCTTGTGGTCAATCCCGTGCACAAACATTTTGATTCGGTCATAATGGATGTAGTTCTCGCCCTGGAACAAACTTTTTTGGGAGATGCCGGCAAAGTGACCGGGAAGCCTGGTAGCTTTTAGAACCAACGACTGTTCGCGGGCGCGGACGCCCGTTATTCTATCTTCTTCCCCCTGCACCCCGATCTCGCTCAAGGTTTCGCTGTAGCCAGGATTTTCGTGAGTATTGATGACCGTGACCGCAAAGGTCGAATCTTGTTCTTTGAGAAGATTGTTGGTCATGTCGAAATCATTAAAGGGCGTTATGCCCAGTTCTTTCCAATCGTTTCCTACCAGGCTGATATCTGCGATACTGAAGAGAATCGGCCGGCTGAAATCAGTCACGCTGTCGACCCAGATGCGCACGAACTCAATTTGTGTGACCTCGGGATTTCCTACCTTGAGGCTGTAGTTATCAAGCGGAATGCGGAAGAGTCTCCAGTTTTTGGCCGGATTGCCGCCTACCCTGAGAGTGGTGTCAGGACTGTTCTTGTCCAGGGAGAAGGTATATTCGAAATAGTCATTGGAGAGGTCCACAGAACCGTTGCCGTTGATGTCTTCGGTATCAGGCCGTCTACCCCCTTCATCGTTGGCACTGTTTTCGGTGCCGCTAATGGAGCCGCCTTGCTGGAAATAGAGAAATGGATCGGCTTCCGAATAGAGCCAGTCATCATAGCTCCAGGGTTCCCTGGGGTCTTTCTTCCCATTTCCGTTGAGATCCCAGAAATCAAAGCCAGCATTGACGCTATCCCTGGGGAAATTAAAAGTGGGTGGGTCTGGCCCTTGCATGCCGTCGATGCCCACGTCTTCATCCAAATCCAGGATGCCATCTCGAATTCCATTAACCTTCTTGTCCTCGGAATCCAATCTGCCGTTGTTGTTGATCACATCTTCGGATATGAGACCTAAATCGATGTGCAGCCTTCCGGCATCTCCCTGGACCATGACCTCGAGAAACTTGGTTTGGGATTGGTCGAAGAAGCCTGGCGATAAGGCACGCATGATGCCACCCCACGAAAAAACGTCCTGTTTTGGGTTGGGGATATTGGGACCGGCTTCGGGGTGCAATTCGAAAGTCAAGACGTGGGTGAGATTGGGCACATTGGGGTTCAAATCACGTTCAGGATAAATGTCCTTGATGCGAACCTGGCCAAATGGATTGTACCAGATATAATTGACCATATTGTCGAGCGAATGAAACGGATCGGCGGGTACTGAAGCCTGGGTCCAGTTTCTGCGCAAGATGCCCAGGCTGGTCGTTTTCTTCGACCCCTCAAAATCGTCGATATAGGCAACGCCCTTGGAGTCTCCGGTCCTGGTGTTGTTCAAAGTGTTGGGGGTCGGTGCAACCTGCGCTATCTCCCCCTCAAAGTTGACCGCGGTTTCCCCATTTGCCCGCACAAACGGCAAGGCGTTGAATGCAGTGCCGATAAAATTCGGCTTAAACTTTAGGCGCGAATTGATGTCCCAGACCAAATTCTGCATGGGTCCCCGCCCCACGCGCACCTTTTGTTCTAAAGTGCTTTCGTTCAGGTACAAGAAAGTGCCGCCGATGAATGAGTCGCCACCCAGACTGTATTCTGCACGACTGCCCAGAATCGTCTTCTTCTCCAATTGAAAGAGCTGGTTTCTTTCGAAACTAATGTCCAGGTTTGCAGAAGGGCTGCTGGCACGTTCGTCAAGTATGGTCACGTTGCCAGAAAAGTAGTCGATGGTGTAGTCGATGTCTTTGCGCAACACTTCCCCATTAAGGGTCACCACTTCGGAGCCTTCGATCACATTAAACCCTAAGTTGTAGTTGGTGCTCCTGTTCTTGGATTTCACACTGATGTAGAACTTGCTCTGCGCATTGATGACGTTCTGATTGGTAGTGTCATAAATCACAGGGGTGCGAAGCTCGTCGGGCAAGAATCCCCTGACCGTGTCGTCTACCACATAGGTTTCTGGATCAAAGGGTTGCAAGTCCGGAAAATGCAATTCGCCCCGGGCCAGGTCGATGATATTGTTGTCCCGGTCAATTTCGCCGTCCGGCCGCCTTGCGCCATTCTGGTCCTTTTGATCCAGCCCAAACACTTCGATCCAACGCTTACCATTGCCGTCGGTTTCCTGATCGGGACCCGAGGGCGGGTGAAAGAAGATTTTGATTTGCAATCCTTCCGGATCGATGTTGCGCCCCCCCAACGAGTACGCATGCTTCCAGGCAAGGTCCCAGGATTCGTGCGAAGGAATAGGGTTGCGAGGCTTTATGAGCTTCAGAACGATGGTTTCGTTGGCCGTAGTCGAATCGTTTTGGGAAAAATTCAGAAATCCCAACGTTTGGCCGTTGGCACGTTTGTAGGCCACGCCGATGATTTCATCGTCTGAGAGTCTGGTTTTAAAGCGAATAAACCCCAAATTATTTTCCACATAATATTCACTTTTTTCCAGGCGGATGAAGAAGCCTCTTTCAACCGACCCCCCCTTGACAACAGCCGTGTCGGATTCCATGATCGGCCGATCGGTGGGATAATTGAAGATGGCCACCCCGCGAATGGCTTTGTCTGAAAATTTGTTCTCATACCCAGAGGCGGCTTTGTAGACTTCAATGGAATCTTGCTGAATCACAAGAGCAGGATCAAAGAAATGGTTGCCTTCCCTGTCATAGACGGGGTAATTCTTGCGGTACAGCGTGTCCAGAAAAAAATAGGTTTGCGACAGATACTGGTAGTCTGGAATTTTTTGGGTGCTCTCGGCGGCGCCGCCGGTTAAAGAGAGTTTCTGGCTTTCTCCTTTTTGCTGACTGGCAATGGCGGTGACCTTAAGATTTCCCAGGGCCATTTGTGTCTTGATGCCAAACAAACCGGAATTCTTTCCGCTAAAAGTGACGTACCGCGTGCCTGGCAGGGAAAGGGCAATGTTGCCGGCCTCAATTCGCTGAATGATTTCATCGTCGTATCCTTGATAATTTAGCCGGACGTTGTTGTCGAACTCGAAGGCACGTTCGCTGTCCTGGTCCACGTTCACGGTCACTTTGTCGCCGATTTTTCCCGTGACGGTAAAACGTTGGGTTTGCTGCATCCTGAAATTGGTGTTGGCGCCACGGGTTACTGCGGTTCTGACTTCGCTGCGATTTTCTCTGCGCAGACTGGTCTGAATACTAATGTCTCCCGTAACGGTTAAACCCACGCTGGAACCGCCAAAGATTTTACGAAAGGCCCGACTTTTGATCTTGACCGGCACTTCTAAGTTTATGCCGCCGGTGCCACGTCTATCGCCATCTGCCTCAGTAAAGTTCTTTACGACCTGCTCCTGCCAAAAATTTTCGAACTCCTCACGTTGCTGAAGGGCCCGGTATTGATCGAAGGTCAAAACCACGGGCAAACCTATGTCGCTCCGCAAGATATTGTCCTTGATAACGACATAATTCTCCAACGTCTCTATTTCCACACTGCGCCGGACGTTATTGACATACGTAGGAGACGTACCCGGGATATACCCGCTCATGCACAACGTGGCCTTCTTTTTGTGATTTAGCCGAAGATCAAACGGCATGTTTGAAGCGGTGAGCTTAATGCCAAAATTACTCTTGGGAGAAGGTTTGTTTTCTACTGCAAAAGTGTTTGAAAATAAACCGAAGAGAACGGAGGCAAAAAAGAGGTAGAGCTGAACCCTTTTAATACAGATATTTTTGCTGAACAACATTTCCCTTAAGAGAGTCTGCCATGATTATTAACAAACGACTTCGGCCTCATAAGTACCAGATTCCACGACTCAAAAGACGCCTGTCACGATACCATCTAAATCATTAGCAAAATTCCTATACGGCCTCCAGGGAAATGGCTTTAAATGCACAACTTAAAAGAGTTCGTCAGGATACTCCCCGATGGGTGTATCGGGGTCCAGTGAATGATTAACAAGGATCAGGATTAAAAATCGAGCTAAATTAAACATTAAAAATAAAAATTGCAAGCAAAAATTGAAATTTTCAAGATAAAATTTGCTCTGGGAAATACCTCTTAAACTGAAACAAAAGGAGGAGGTTCCCCTGGCATCTGCTAAAAACGCTTGATAAAAAGCAGGGCAATCGTTATATTTTGTTGTCTCACAAGAGGATAAAATTAGCATTCCAATCAGGTCAAACAAGATTCACCGATGTCCGGACTTTTTACACGCTACGTTGTGCGGGAACATATTGGGCCATTTTTTTTTGGCCTTTGCGTCATCATGCTCCTATTTATCTTGAACCTCCTGTTCAGAGACCTGGCAAAGTTTCTGAGCAAGGGCATTGCATTTACGGTCATCCTCGAATTCTTGTATCTAAACCTGGCCTGGATGGTCGCGCTGGCTGTTCCCATGGCGGTGCTCACCTCTACTTTAATGGCGTTCGGCCGGTTATCGGCCGACAACGAAATCACGGCCATCAAGGCCAGCGGCGTTAGTTTTTACCAAATTCTTCCCTCGGTCTTAGTAGTATCGGCACTGTTGGCAGGTGGCTTGATTTGGTTCAACAATCATGTGCTGCCAGACTTCAACCATCGTGCCCGCCTGTTGACGATCGACATTGCCAGGAAAAGACCCATGATCAATCTCGAACCCGGCGTGTACTACACCGACATCCCTGACTACAACATTCTGGTTCAAAAAATCCGGGAAGCCCATTCGATTTCCTACGTGGAAAATGTCTTGATCGATGATCAATCAGACCCCAGCGCCAACACGACGATCAGAGCTGACAGGGGCGAGATCATGATGCACCAAAAAAGCGGCCTTCTGGAGATTACCCTTTACAACGGGGAGATGCAAACGGTCAATGTCAACGAGCCAGAGTCCCTGAGCCGGAGCGA
>JBHHYI010000201.1:0-7600 GCA_046757525.1 bacterium
CGTCAATCGAGACGATTGAGTTACTTGGTGGAACGTTCATGAACGGAAATCTTAGGGTCAAAATAAAAAGCTGGTTGGATGCGTTGCGTTTGCGCACCTTGCCGCTGGCGCTGGCCAGCATTTCGCTGGGGAGTTTCCTGGCGGCTACGGAACACGCTTTCCAATGGCGTGTCGCCCTGCTTTGTTTGACTACGGCCGTACTCCTGCAAATTCTGTCGAACCTGGCCAATGATTACGGTGACACCCTCCACGGTGCCGACAGCCAACACCGGCAGGGACCCAAACGCGCCACCCAAACCGGTCGCATCTCCAAAGGGGCCATGCAGGCCGCCATCGTTTTCTTCGCGGCCCTCACTCTGTTCGTTGGCTATCAGTTGATCAAACAGGAAAGCCTCTTTTTTTACGCCGCCGGGTTGGCCGCCATGCTGGCTGCTTTGGCTTACACGGTAGGACCCAATCCCTATGGGTATAAGGGCATGGGCGACCCCTTTGTGTTCGTTTTTTTCGGCATTGTCGGGGTTTTCGGTAGCTACTTCTTGCAAACGCACCATCTAAATCTGCAGGTTCTTTGGCCGGCCGTTTCATGTGGATTGTTTTGCGTGGCCGTTCTCAACATCAACAACATTCGCGACATGCATTCGGATAAAATGGCGGGCAAAAACACCATCCCTGTGCGCTTAGGGGCGACCCGGGCCCGCGTTTACCACTGGGCGCTCATGGCCGGCGGTTTTGCCGCCGCTGTGATTTACACCCTCCTCAATTTCAACAGTCCCTGGCAATTCCTGTATCTGCTGGTCACGCCGTTGCTGGTTTTGAATGGCCTGGCGATCTCCGCGAAAACCAATCCGGCCCATTTAGACCCGTATTTGCGTCAGATGGCCGTTAGTACTTTGTTTTTCAGTCTTACTTTCGGAATGGGAAACTTGCTGTGACTTGCGTTTCTGCTGGTTTCAATATCGGTCTCAACCTCTTCTGTCACTGGACGAACACTCTGCCGCTCCCAATCCACCAGGGCCTGGGCACGAAACAGCTTCTTATGGCCACTTTTGCCACGCCTCTCACCCTGGAAGCAATGTCACCGGTGCTATTCGAGTGTCCAGAGTTTCCCGGGGTTTAATTCATTCTCAGATTTAAAGTTAGCGGACGCATTATGAAGGCAGTTGATGGCATAACCCTCAACGGTCGGTTCTTTTCGCGACAATGGATATTGCACCATTTCGAAAACTTGCGTTCGCCTGAATTTACGCCAGATGAAATCCTGACCCTGACCTTTTGTGGCCAATGGTTGTCGGGTCAGACTTCGTTCACGGTTCAAACTTCAGGATCTACCGGGCCTGCAAAGCCGGTCAGAATCGAGCGTGCGCAAATGGCACTGAGTGCCCGCCTGACCGGCCAGGCGCTCGATCTCAAAAGGGGGGACCGGGCGCTGGTCTGCCTTTCTCCTGCCCACATTGGCGGCATCATGATGCTGGTGCGCGGTTTTGAACTCAGCCTCCACCTGACCGTTGTCGAACCCAGCAGCAATCCATTTGAACGGCTGGAGGAGTTCGACCAGGATTTGCGCGTTTCGTTGGACTTTACGGCCATGGTGCCGTTGCAATTGCAACAGGTATTGGACTCGAAGAAAAAGTACCGCAATCTCTTGAATCAAATGAAGGCCATTTTGATTGGCGGAGCACCCATTTCCGTGGCATTGTTGCAACAGTTACTGGCGGTGAAGGCCCCTGTCTACCACACGTTTGGCATGACCGAAACCGTCAGCCACATTGCCCTGCGACCACTGAACGGCGCAGCAGCTTCAGATGCCTTTCGACCGCTGCCAGGGGTAAAGGTCGGGACCGACCACCGCGGTTGTCTCACCATTGAGTCCGCCATTACCGGCGGCAAACGTGTGGTGACCAACGATCTGGTGGAAATATTGCAAGACCACCGTTTCGTCTGGCTGGGTCGTGTGGACAACGTCATCAACAGCGGCGGCATTAAGGTGCAGGCCGAGAAAGTCGAAAAGGCTCTCGAAGAAGTTCTTCTCGAATTGGGCAAGGAATGGGACTACAAACGAGCGTTTTTCATAGGGCCGCTGCCACATGCCAACCTTGGAGAAGAGGTAATAGCCTTTTTTGAGGGGGCCAGATTTCCTTCTGATCGGCAGAAAAGAATTCGAGCGTTGCTTTCCAGCAAACTAAGCAAGTACGAAGTTCCGCGGCGCTTCTGTTTCGTCGACTCATTCTTACGCACGGAAAACGGTAAAATCGACCGCAGGGCTACGCTTTTAAACATTAGTGTTGTCGGACGGGATTACGAGTGATCACGGGATCCGCCGTGAAGCGAGCAAGACCGGGTGTGTCCGGAGGAGAGACTTCCGAACATTTTTTTCAAATTGTTGGTTCCGCCCAAGGCTCTAAGAATCCCCTTGCTTACGCCTCTTATTTTCCGTATCTTTCAATTGGATCATATTCCTATCTTGACCGCTAGCAAGTGAGGTTATGCATTTTGCTCAGCTTGACGAATTTTGTGGCATAGAATACTTTAATTCTGATGATCGGCTGAGGAGGGTGAGAACATCATAAAAAGATGAGATTCCAAATTGAGTTTACGCAAAGTGCAGAAAAAGACACTGAGTATTTTACAAAATATGAGCAAAGAATAATCATCACCGGGATACGCCGATTCTTGTCTGAGGATGCGAATGTTGAGACCAAAAGAAAAAAACAATTGAGACCGAATAAATTAGCACCATGGGAACTGAAGATAGGAAACTTTAGAGTTTTTTACGGCATTGAGAAACGCAATTTAGCAAAAATAATAGCCGTAGGTGTTAAAGAGCATGATGAACTTTTTGTTCGAGGGAAGCGAGTAGAATTATGAAAACAATAGATCTGACACAGCAGAAGGCGAGCATAAAAGATTTATTACAATTAGCCAACGTAGAACCTTTGCTTATTTTGTCCGAAGATGGCCACCACTACATCCTGGAAGAAGCAGACGAGTTTGCCAGGGAAGCAAAGATGCTTGGCAAAAGCGACAAGTTTATGGAGTTCTTAGAGGAAAGGTCTAAAGAAACAGCAACCACCCCCCTCGACGATCTGGAAAAGAAATTGGGGCTGAAAAGTCCTCGATAGAAAAGGCCCTCAGCAGACAATCCTCCCGACTTTCTGGATTTATTGAATCGGCAGCATGGTTCCGGTCACCAGACTTGTGACATTGCCATTTTGGCTGGTCACCGCAATGGTTACCGTTGCCGATTTCGCCCGCGTGCTGTCCGGAGTGGAGTTGGTAAGAACAAATGAGAAATGGGTAAAGGCTCTGGATTGGGTGTCTGCCAGAGTGAAGTTTGTTGCTCCTGAAACATCCCCGTTGTTGGTGGTGACGCTGATGTTCGTGCCTTCCACAAGCGGATTCTGATTCTGGTCGCTCACGGTGTAGTTGAACAATTGGGAGGCAAAGGGCTGCAGCGCAAACGAGGTCGGCGAAACGCTCAGTTGCGTTACACCGGAAAACAACACCACCGTAGTCGTTGAAATGTTCTGCTGATTTTCGTCGACGGTCTGGGCCGTGATCAAGGCAAAGCCGGGCTCATCCAAGGGAGATGCAGCTCCCGGAATCCCTGGTGGCTGTGGCGCTGCCGAGAGCAAGTCCACCGAGGACCGGCCGAGTTCGTCGGTTACCGCCGACCCTTCGATGATCCCTCCTGTGCTCTGAAACTGAACCGCTGTTCCCGGCGGCACAGGATTGGAAAACTTGTCTCCCACAAAGGCGGTGATTTTGTTCTGCAAACCGAAGATATTGAATCCGGCAAAATTCAACTTATTAGGTACCACGGAAAAGTGATTTAGGTCGGGTAGCCACCCGTGAATGGCAATGGGAACCGGGGCCGAGAAAATCGCCTTGCCCTGTATCTCAGCCACGACCTGCAAGGCACCGGCGATGGTGCCGCTGTTGACCGTGGTGACCACCCGTCCGACCTGGTTGGTTACCACGGAGTCAGGTGCAAGGAACTCGCCGCCGCCCGGTCCGCCGGTGATGCTAAAGCACACCTTAACTTGATGCGCGAGATCGATGGGTCGGCCCTGGTCGTCTCGCACCTCAAAGGTTAGATCCGAGGTTTCATTGGCGCCAGAGCTTCGCACAAAAATGTTGCTGGTTTCCAGGTCTACCAGAACGATGTTGGAAGCCGGACCACTGTTGCCTGTGCTGCCACTTTGGTTGGTCAGCACAGCGTCCGGCGCGGTAACAACTTTGTCGTTTTGAATAATGACGGAAAAAAGGGTGTCAGAAACGAACCCTTCCTTTGAAACGATGAGCGTGATGATTCTGGCATTGGTATCGGGCAATTCAACGGAGAAAGAGAATTTGCCTTCGCTATCGGTGAGCACCGTTTCAACAAATGACAGCGATCGCACCAGGGCGTCCTTTATGGGCGCAAGATTGCCTTTTTGCACGACCTTTCCCTGGATAACCGCTGTGCCTGAGGGATTTGTGTTGAGATTGCCACAACTTTGCACCAGGAACCCCAGGCTTAACAGAGCCAACACAATGTAACTTTTTTCAATTGCCTTCATGTCTCAAATGAAAGTTGCGATCTGGGTAAATAGTTTCTGATTCTCGATATTTCTGTCCTGTTACCACGGCAAGAATGTTATTATGAATATACGAGCGATCTTTTACAACCGCAGAATAATTACTCTGTTAAGTATTTGTAAAGGTAAGGGGATATTGTAAAGCGTTGTGAGGGCAAAAGGCGGGGAATAAGTGTGGGCTCTACCCGGGCTTCATGCCATAATGAATCGCAATGCCACCCAGCAAATAAGATTTCCAGCTAACCTCCACAAATCCAGCTTTTTCCAGCATGGCTTTGAATTCAACAGGGGAGAGAAAAGTCATGGTGGTCTGGTAGAGATAGTCAAACGGGTCCAGTTTTCCCGTGGTGAGTCTGCCAATGAGCGGCACGACCGTTTTCATGTGCAGCCTAAATCCAGCGCGCAACAGGCGGTTTTGGGGTTTACTCAGCTCCAGGATGGCGAATTTGCCGCCCGGCTCGAGCACGCGAAACATTTCGCTTAGAACTTCATCGAGGAAATGGAACACATTGCGCATGGCAAATCCGGAAACAATGCCAGAAAAGGCCTCGTTTCGAAATGGCAGCAGATGACCAGAACCCTGTTCAAAGGCAAAACGCTCAACTTGTCCGTTGGCACGCAGCTTCATCTTCGCCTGCGCCAGCATGTCGAAGGAAATGTCGAAAACGTGCACCCTCCGCTGGCTCGTTTTTGCAGCCTGGCGGGCGAGGTCGCCGGTGCCAGCGGCCAGATCTAAAACCGTGCCGGCCGCCTGTTCTCCCAACAGCGCAACCGTTTGTTTGCGCCAGCTTTCATCACGAAACAGGCTCACCCAGCGGTTGAAGCGATCGTAATGCGGCGCGAGATCGTCAAAAAGGTGGGCCACATATTTTTGTCGCTGAGCCCTGTCGACGGCTTCGCTTTTCAGGTCGCCAAAAGTTTTGCTCATTGCGATTACCGGGCTGTGCAGGTTAGAGGGTTTTCTCAAACAGCGTGGCCAGCTTTTTAATTTCAGCCATCAGCGTTTCGAATTCGACGAAGTCGAGCGACTGCTGGCCGTCCGAGAGGGCTTTTTCGGGATTGGGGTGTACTTCGATCATGAGGCCGTCGGCGCCAGCGGCCAGCGCGGCTTTGCTGGCAGCACTCACCAGGCTGGCGCGGCCGGAGCTGTGGGAAGGGTCCACGATTACGGGTAGATGGGTCAGTTCTTTGAGCGCTGGCACGGCCAGAATATCCAGGGTATTGCGGGTGTAGGTCTCGAAGGTGCGAATGCCCCGCTCACACAAAATGACGGCATCGTTGCCCTGAGAGAAAATGTATTCCGCCGCCAACAAAAACTCTTCCAAAGTCGCACTCATGTTTCGTTTCAAAATAACCGGCTTGCGCGTCTTGCCCACTTCTTGCAGGAGGACATAATTGTCCATGTTGCGGGAACCGATCCGCAAGATGTCCACGTGGTCGTGCAAAAGTTGCAATTGTTCAAGAGACAAGATTTCGGTTTCCAGCAGCAGCCTGGTTTCCTTCTTGACGGCACGCAAGATTTCGACCCCTTCGGGTCCCACCCCTTGAAAGGAATAGGGGGAAGTCCTGGGTTTGAAAATCGAGCCGCGAAAGATTTTTGCGCCGGCTTTTTGCACCAGCCGCGCCGTGGCCAGGGCTTGCTCGGTATTTTCCAGCGCACAAGGCCCGGCGATCACGGTAAAGTGGCCCGCACCAACCCGCACGTTTTCAATCTCAATGACGGTCGGCTTCCTTGATTGGGACTTTCTTACTTTGGTCTCTTGCAGCTTTTGCATTACCTACCCAGAGGAACTACCCTGTTGTTTTTAAATAAATTTAGAAGAAGAAATGGTACAAAGGTAAATTAGAAATTATTTCATTATTGTCAATAAAATTCTGGAATTATTCATTTGAATTGTTATTTTAGAAATAACAATTTGCAGTGATTAAATTGAAGGCGACCGCATGACTGTTGAAGAACTCACCACAAGATTTCCGGAAATACCTGGCGACCTGCACAACGAACCGTTGCTGGAGCAATATGCTGAAACTTTCGGAGAGTTGCTGCGGCTTGCCCAGGATCCCAGTGCCTGCTCCAGCCAATATTCTGCTGGCAACCACTACTATCTCAAACTCATCGGCCCCATCAAGATTTACATGTACGGGCTTTCGACCAAAGAGAAGGTTCTCAGGCAAATGCGTGAACTGATCGACCAACATGCGGCCGACCCTGACGGTTTTGCTGCTGGCTTGCTGCCCGAGGACACGGCTTCAGAGGAGGTCAAAGGACCCGGGTGTGGCTA
The DNA here is from genome assembly GCA_046757525.1 of bacterium. Classification (GTDB taxonomy): domain Bacteria; phylum Zhuqueibacterota; class Zhuqueibacteria; order Oceanimicrobiales; family Oceanimicrobiaceae; genus JBHHYI01. The sequence goes on from JBHHYI010000201.1 coordinate 6,860, forward strand.
AGAAAGGCGAGGGCTACCAGCGTATTGCAATTGGTTTTAACCCGCAAAACTGGCCGACTTTAAATCTAAGAGGATGTAACCATGCTGATCCCCTGTTGCAACAGAAAGGTGTTGAGCTTGTTGATTCTGCTAAGCAGCACAGGTTTTGCCCTGGCACAGTCTACCGAAGCCAATCAATTGCACCGAATCATGGATCTGTTTGGCGGCACCTGGGTTGGCGAAGGTACAGCGACTGATGGCGGCAAGTTCAAGACCGAGCTCAAATTCGAATGGACCTTGAACAAGAGGTTCATAAAGGTCACCAATTTCATCACCGCGAACAAGAAATCCCAACTCTACGCTGAAACCACCTACGGCTGGCAGCCGGTGCTCAGGCAAATCGTATTCTGGTCTTTTGACAACGATGGCAACATCAATGAAGGAGTGGCCACCCTCGACGAGAGCACTTTGCACCACGAATGGCGCTCCTTTAGTGGCAACGGTCAAATCAAGGACTGGCAGTCACGAATGGTGCGGGTCCGTCCAGGTTTTGCTGCTTTCACCCTGCTCGAACCCAGGGCAGAAGGCTGGGTTGAGTCCTTGACCATCAAATACCGACGGAAAAAATAGTTAGAGATTGACCGAAACTCCAAAAATGTCATTTCGACGCAGTCCGGCAACTGCCCATAGGCGTCAACTTAAGCCCTCAAACCGTCATTTCGAGTCAGGCGAATGCCTGACGAGAAATCTGGTTTGTGCCTA
>JBHHYI010000202.1:0-7556 GCA_046757525.1 bacterium
TTGCAGCAGAGCCAAAAACAAGTTGTTTTTTGAAAAATGTCTTTGTAATTTATTCACATAATGAATGGTTATCATTCACAAGCTGAATGGAAATACATCCCGCGCTTCATCACACCTATTCTTCAATCGGCACTTCGCGAGCATCCCGTGGTGGTGGTTACCGGTGCCCGGCAAGTCGGAAAAAGTACGTTGCTACAATATGCTGCTCCAACTTGCGATTGGCCGATTCTCAGCATGGATGAACTGGATGTTTTAGATCAGGCCCAAAGAGATCCTACCGCGCTATTATTCGGTAAATCGCAATTGATCTTGGACGAGATTCAGAGAGCGCCCCAACTTTTGTCGGAAATCAAGCGAGCTGTCGACCAGGATCATCGAAAAAACCGATTCGTTTTATCCGGATCGGCGAATCTGCTATTGATGGAACATGTGAGCGAGACCTTAGCAGGACGAGCGGTTTTTATGACCCTCGATTCCATGACGATGAGAGAAACCGTAGGTCAGCCGATGACAGGAATTCTTGAGAACTTAATTAAGACTGCAGCCTGGCCCGAAGAAGGTCGTACTGAAGCCGAAATGTCATCGCTTCCGGCTTTAGTCATGCGGGGTTTCTTACCCCCCGTACTTTTCTTATCGTCCGCTTCGTCTGTGACACAGTGGTGGGAGGGCTATGTTTCGACTTTTTTGGAAAGGGATTTGCGATCCGTCTCTCGCATCGACTCGTTACCTGACTTTCGTCGCTTCATGACAGCGCTGGCTCTGCGCTCCGGAAGAATGCTCAACCAGACAGAGATTGCACGGGACATCGCTGTTCCGCAGCCCACGCTGCATCGCTACACCAACTTGTTGGAAGTCATGTGCTTGCTGCACAGATTGCCAGTGTATGCCACAAATCCAACAAAGCGTCTGATGAAAACGCCCAAGATCTATTGGTCTGATGCTGGTCTCGCTACCTACCTTGCGGGCTACTACGATGTGACGGCATTAACCGAAGCACGTGAGTGGGGAGCGCTTTTTGAAACACTTGTTTTTCAACATTTGCGTGTGTGGAGCAGTTTGCAAATTCCAAAAGCTCGCCTTTATTATTGGCGGACCACCACTGGCAAGGAAGTGGACTTTATCATTGAACACGGGCGACGCTTATTAGCCATTGAAGTTAAAGCGAGCGAGCAAATTCGTTACCAAGATTTGCAAGGCTTGAAGTTATTCCTTGATGAGTACCCCGACCAGACCATTGCCGCAATTTTGGTTCATGCAGGTACTGAAATAAAACGCATGGGGGAAAAAATCATCGCCATACCCTGGCACCAAATCTGTTAAGTTTGGCTTCTTTGTGCGATCCGCCTGCGTTCTCTAAGGGTGATCGCTGGCGGCTGAAAGCTTTTCTTATATTCGATAACAATAATGAGAACTGAGGAGTCACATGACCGAATCACTGAGGGGCAAGGATTACATCTCCACACAAGACTGGAGCCAAGAAGAGATTGAACTCGCTTTACAAACAGCGGCCGATCTAAAAGCTAAATTCAAAGCAGGCATTCATCACCGACTGCTGCCGGACAAAACCATCTTTCTCCTCTTTTTTGACAAGTCCACGCGCACCCGCAACTCCTTTGAAGCCGGCATGACCCAGCTTGGCGGCCACGCCCACTTCATTGAGTCTGCCACCTCTCAAATTGCGCACGGAGAAAGTCCTAAGGACACCGGGATCATTCTTTCGTCCTACGGACACGGGATCGCCGTGCGTCACGATTTGGTGCCGGGCGAGGGGAACCGCTACATGCGCGAGATCGCGCGCTGGGCCGACAAGCCGGTCATCAACATGCAGTGCGACGTGGACCACCCGTGCCAGACCCTGGCCGATTTGATGACCATTCGCGAAGTTTTCGGCGAAGATTTGCGCGGACGCAAAATCGCGGTTTCCTGGGCCTATGCGCCCTCTTACGCCAAGCCCATGTCCGTGCCCCAGGGTTTGATCATGCTGATGACCCGTTTTGGACTCGATGTGACGCTGGCACACCCCCCGGAGTACACGCTGATGCAAGAGCCCATGCGCATGGCCAGAGAAAACGCCAAAGAAGCCGGTGTCAAGTTCGAAGTGGTGGATTCGATGGACGCCGCGTTTGAAAATGCCGACATCGTCTACCCCAAAAGCTGGGGCATTGAATCGTTGTTCCACAAACCAGAACAAGCCCTGGAGATTTCCAAGAAGTACCAGGACTGGATCTGTGACGCACGCCGAATGCTTTTGGCCAACAAAGACGCTGTTTACATGCACTGCTTGCCAGCCGATCGCGGCCACGAAGTCACCGATGAAGTCATCGACGGTCCGCAATCGGTGATTTACCAGGAAGCGGAAAACCGGCTGCACACCGCCAAGGCAATCATGGCCTTGACGATGTAATCCATCCCTGAGTAGGCAACCCTGCATTCTTAAGGAAAGATCGTACCTGTCGGTTTGGCTCGATAGGACCTGCTTTTCTATTCTGTTGACCATCGTTTTAGCAATTCAGAACTTGAATTCGCTGATTTTGCTGCGTATATTTCATCCAGAAAATGTGCAAGAGAGATGTGTCTATTTGGATTGACTCTTTCAACGTGAACCAATCAAAGTCGGAGGGAGCACATGAAAATAAAACTACACTGGCAAATCATTATTGGATTGATTCTGGGTCTGATCTACGGTATTGTTGCAGCGATTAATGGCTGGGGCAGCTTTACCTCAAACTGGATTACCCCCTTCGGAACCGTCTTCATTAGCTTGCTCAAACTCATCGCCATCCCTCTGGTGCTGGGTTCCCTGGTGTCGGGTGTGGCTTCTCTTTCCGATCTGAAGAAGCTCTCCAGGATCGGCGGCAAAACCATCACCATCTATATCGCAACTACGGTGGTCTCTGTAACCATCGGCTTGTTCATCGTGAACACGTTGAAACCTGGCCACAGCGTGCCTCAGGATATGCGCACCAAACTGCAAGCAACCTACCAGCAGGATGTGCAAGCAAAAACCGAGAAGGCCAGAGAGGCCAAAGCGCGCGGCCCGTTGCAGCCCTTCGTGGATATGATCCCCGCCAACTTCTTCAATTCAGCAGCCAGCAACCGCAACATGTTGCAGGTCGTGTTCTTCTCCATTTTTGTGGGTATTGGTTTGATTCAGATTTCGCCGGAAAGAGCCAAGCCATTTCTGGGTTTTTTTCATGGACTCAACGACGTTGTCATCAAAATGGTGGACAACATCATGCTCATGGCACCGGTCGGCGTCTTTGCGCTCATCGCCGACACCATCAACAGCGTGGCTAAGGACAACATTTCCCAGGTAGCCGAGCTTTTGAGCGCCCTGGGATTCTATTGTCTCGCGGTTTTGGTGGGCTTGCTCATCCAAACGTTCGTCACTTATCCTGTCATATTAAAGCTGTTCACTCCGATGTCGCTGGCTACCTTCTTTAAAGGAATAGGCCCTGCCCAATTGCTTGCCTTCTCGACCAGTTCCAGTGGTGCCACCTTGCCAGTGACCATGGAGCGCTGCGAAAAGAATCTCGGGGTTTCCGAGGAGGTTTCTTCCTTCGTGCTGCCACTGGGCGCTACCATCAACATGGACGGCACGGCTTTGTACCAGGCGGTAGCCGCCGTATTCATCGCACAGGCGCTGGGCATGAGTCTGAGCCTGGGCGCACAGTTGACGATCATTCTCACAGCCGTTTTAGCCTCCATTGGCACCGCGGCGGTGCCCAGCGCCGGCATCATCATGCTGGTGGTCATCCTGGAAGCCATTCACGTGCCCAGCGCCGGCATTGCGCTCATCCTGGGAGTGGACCGCATCCTGGATATGTGCCGGACGGTTACCAACATTACCGGTGATGCCACGGTCGCCACCACCGTAGCCGCTTCGGAGGGACAACTGGGAGAGCCCAATCTGGAGGATTCTCCCAAGGTCACTGTTTACGAAGGGTAGCTGAACCAGATTTGGAACATCAAACATGACCGGAGTTAGACAGAATTTAGGCAACTATTTACATCAGAGCGTTGTAAGCTTTACGTGGCTGTGCCGTTAGTTAGTCCTTGAACATTCCAAGCGTTACTCTTGAAGAGTAAAAATTTCGCGCAAGCTTGTGTTTGTGCCCGGTAGCGCGTGGCTTAGCCCCTACCTGTTTCCAGCGTGTCGGGGTTAGGGTGCACAATTTGGAATCCAGTCACTAATACGGAGGACCAAAAATGATTCACAAAAGTGTTCTTTGTATGCTGGCTTTACTGGTGTTGAGTTGTCAACATGAAAATCCATCGTCTCCGTCTGCCCTGTTCAATTATTTCCCGCTTGCGGTCGGAAATGAATGGGTTTATTCTACGGTTAACGACACGTCGTACCGCGACACTACTAAGATTTTTGACCAGGTTATGGTTGGCAAGCAAACCTACTACACCTACGGGTCTCAGCCAGAGCACTCTCTCCTACTTCGTAGGGACTCACAGGGAAGAATTTGCTTAAGAGTTAACGACAAAGATCGTATTTACTTTGATTTTACCGTTGGAGATGGGGAAGCCTATCGATTCAAAGGGTTTGCTGGCGACGAAGACTTTGGTTACGTTGTGACGGTTAGAAAACATCTTGCTGTGAAAACTCTGGCAGGTCAGTTTGAAAACTGTGTGGATTTATCTTTCGATAGTCCCTATGCAGTAGACGACGAATTCGGATATGTTTTCGCTCCGGATGTTGGGATTGTAGAGAAACATGGGGCATGGATTGGCGGCATTTTGTTCGCCTATGTCTTGAATTAAACCTGTCAGGACAGTCCAGGTGCCCGTTTTTGATTATACAACTCAAGGGGTGAGTTAGTTGGCCCCTCGAGTGGGTTTTAGCCCGAAAAAATCTCATCAAGCTATGCAAACGGTACAAGAATGGTTTGGCTGTGGTGAACGGGTAAGAGTCTCTCTGAATTCCGCAGAGTACAACATCTTTTGTCGGGTTGCAGGCTACGGACCCTGGCTCACCTTCCTGCACGGGTTCCCCACCTGCTCCTGGGATTGGGCGAAGTTGGTAGACCGCGTGCAGCAGCGCTTCCGCTTGTTGTTCTTCGACTTCCTTGGCTTCGGCGATTCGGATAAGCCCGAAAAACACCGTTACAGCATTTTCGAACAAGCGGACCTAACCTCTCGCCTCTGGCAGCATTTCGGGGTTGAAAAAACCGGCGTGGTTGCTCACGATTATGGCGACACCGTGGCCCTGGAATTGTTGACGCGTCAGAAGGAAGGGCGCATGTCCACAGAAATTGAGAAAATCGTTCTGCTCAATGGAGGCGTCTACGTAGACTTTCAGCGGCCCCTTTTAATTCAAAGACTCCTGCTCAAACCGCTTTTGGGGCCCCTGATTTCCCATGCCTTAAACGAACGCGTTTTCAAGAAACGGTTCGCCTCCATATTTTCCAGGGCCCATCCGATCTCTGATTCAGAACTCGGTCAACACTGGCTTGCGGTACACCGCCACGGTGGGGTCCGCAACACGCATCGAATCATCCAATATTTAGCCGAGCGTCGCCAAAACAGGGCTCGCTGGGAGACGACTCTGGAAAGCACCGAAGTCCCAATTCGCTTTCTCTGGGGGCTGGAGGATCCCGTCTCAGGCCGCAACATTTCCGAGCAACTGCGCCAACGCCTATCGGCAGCCGACTTATTGGAACTGGAGGACGTTGGCCACTACCCGCAATTAGAAGTGCCGCAGAGGATTGCTGACGAGATCACTGCCGCGTTCCATTGCTTGTTTGAACATTAGGTCTATTCCCTGACTATTCGTTGGATCCATACGGAACCGTTAATGGGTGCCGCTGATCGCATGTGCCGGTTGTCGCGGTTTTGGCAGAGGCTTCTTCGGCAGTTTCTGGTCCCGCATGGCGGTGTGGTACACAAACGAAGCCATGATCACCGAGGCCTGGATCAGGTCGCTTTTTTGGCCGCGGTCGTAGACGTCCATGTTAGAATGGTGCGTGCGCGTGCTGTAATCGATGGGATCCTGAATGAATTGAAATCCGGGCAGACCCACAGCGTCGAAAGAGAGGTGATCGGTGCCACCGGTATTGCGGATGGTAATGGTTTGCGCCCCGAGATCATTGAAAGGCTTCAAGTAGGCCTCAAAAATGGGACGTACGGCGTCGTTTCCTTGCAAGTAAATGCCTCTGATTTTGCCGGCGCCGTTGTCCAGATTGTAGTAAGCCGACACTTTGTACCACTCGGGTTTGAGCTGCATGGTTTGGCGATCGCCAAAATGATTTTTCACGTAGCCTCGTGAACCCAGAAGACCCTGCTCTTCGCCGCCCCATAAGGCAATGCGAATGGTGCGACGGGGTTTGACGTCAATCGTCTTGAGGATGCGCACGGCTTCCATGGCCACGGCACAGCCGGCGGCGTTGTCTGTGGCACCCGTGCCAGCATGCCAGGAATCCAGGTGCCCTCCTAACATGACCAGTTGGTCCTCGAGTTTCTTGTCGGCGCCCGGGATTTCTGCCACCACGTTGTAGCCCAGCGTGTCCACCTCGTAAAACTTGTTTCGAATATTGATTTCCAACTTTACAGGAATGTTTTTGTCGAGAAGTCGCGCTATGCGGTTGTAGTGCTCCACCGCTAACACCAACGAAGGCAGAGCGGGTTCCGCGTTCATTTTTTGCGAGCCGCCGGCGCTGACGAATATGGTGCCGTCCGCACCCCGACTGGGTTCGAGGAGAACAGCAGCGCCTTCCTCGCGAAAAAATTTGGTCATCTTTTTTCTCAAGGCGCGTCTTTTCATGAACTCTGCCCGCCTTGCCCACCACGACGGTCGCGCGCCGGGTTCTGGTGCTTGCATGAGTTCCGCCAGGTCTTCGTCCGACTTGCGCTGGGCATCGGCCTCAAAGTTGGCTTTAACCTCTCTAACTGGTCGCGTCATTACAATCGTTCCGCCCAATTTGCCTCTGTAATTGTCGAAATCTTCTTCAGATTCAATATCGACAAGGATGGGTTCCCCGGCGATCTTACCATTGGTCCCCGGCGTCCAGGCTTCCGGATAAGCAATGATGTTCATATACTGCGGTTCCACCATTTCAATTGAAAATCTTTCAACGGACCAGCCGCGACCAAAGGTGCCCCAGGATTCCCTTTTGGCATTTGCCAGACCCCACTCGGTGAGCTGGTTCACACACCACTCACTTGCGGCTTTATAGTTCGGTGAATTGGTCAAACGCGGACCGTAGACATCTGTCAAGTAGCTCAGGGTCTCCATGACCTGAGAATGCTGAATGCCTTCCTCTTTGATTTTTGCCACCACTTGCAAATCCACCCGTTCCTGGGCCAGCAGCGAAAAGGTAAACGACAGCACGATGATGAGAGACCACACGACGTTGCGAATCATTACTACCTCCTGAGGTTTGGTTCTAACTACTTTAGAGATTTAAAACAAAATAAACGATTGACAAACTTACGAGCCTTTTAGGAAGCGCTCCTTTGAAGCGGAATCATAGCTCTTTTTCTTAAGCCCAAAGATAGTCGTCCTGAGTAGTCCCGACCGCTTTTTGGTCGGGACGTATCGAAGGGCGACG
>JBHHYI010000203.1:0-7546 GCA_046757525.1 bacterium
ATCGTTCAATGAAACCCTGTCAGGGTTTGCAACAGTAATTAGGAATCACGCTACTGGGAGCAAGATGCCTCCTGCATGACAGGGCTGCTTTTTGGCGTTTCCGGCAATCCGGTTGCACCGGATTGCGAGAGCTCCTACGAAACCGTCAGAGGTATTTGGTCTGCACGCTAACTGGGCGTTGAAACGGGCTACGTCGCCTTCTCTCATTGTATCAAAATTGAGCCGCCGCTCCTCAATGAAAGGAATCTCAACCTGAGTCTTCCGTACCTTGACTTGAATGCACGGACTGCTCGTAGCAATAAAAGAATTACGGTGAGGGGCGCACTTATCCCTCGAAGGCGTGGATCAAATTAGAAAGGTGGAGAATCTTTTGTAGAGTTGGTTATCTTTGGTGGCGAATTGTAAGATAGAAAAATAGTCTAAATTTTCAAAAGATGGGATGGTCAAGTTGATTGTGCGGGTTGAGCGAGAAAGAATTGTTGCGTCGGGCGCCTTTTGGGTTTTTTGCAGCAGACGCCGGGGCGGCGCAGAATTATCCAGAGGCTGATTTGCCTCAGCCATACAGCAAACCATGCGGGAAGGGAATTCTTCCTGACAGCACTGCATTTGTCGAGATTCACAGCATTTCTCAGAAATCGCCGCGTTGACTAAAGGCACAAAAAAATGCACCGTTGCAGCAATTAGGAGCGCGCTTAGAATCTTTGTAAAACACTTTTGGGTGAGCATATTCTTAGTAATCAAAGTTTTGAGTGTAAACCCTGATATTGATATGAAAGTTCCTCAAAGGGGTAAAAATGTTTTATCTCTTTTCTAAAGCGGTGGCGTTCATCATATCCACCCGAACCGCACCAAAGCCTTGTTGGCTCGCCAGGCAAAAAGCGCGGCTAACGCGATTAGACCAATTGTAACAGTTCACCCGATAGCGATCGTTAAGGATATTTATCCTGAACGTAAATTAATAGGGAACATCTGTTCTCGCAGCAGTCTCGATGGGGATAAATATCCCGACTTAATGTGCGTTCAGCATAAACATACTGAACGATCCATCTACGGCCTGAACTGTTACGACCCATTGTCAGCAACGGACTAAAGACGCCGTAAACCAGCAATCCGAAAATAATGGTGGTGATGACGATGAATAAGCAAAACGTGGCCAGCCGTTTGCGCCGAACCCGAAACGGTTTCAACTGCGCGCCAAAACCTTCCGGTGCTGGCTTATCGGGTTTGATCTCAGCCATGCGAGCTTCAGTTTCTGGCTGTAAACTATAATGTACGTAGGAAGGTGCAGAAACCGACTTTCTCCCAGAAAGTCGGTTTCTGTGTTGTAGACTTTTTCTGTCTGTGACTTTAGGCGGTTTTCCTTACATATCCTTCTCGCGCATGTGCATTCCGTGCCTTCCCTTTCCCTTGATCTCTTTGTATTTCTTCAGTTGCTCCGGCGTAAGAATCTCTTGAGCATCCAATCTGGCATGGATATGCGCCTTGTGCATTTTCGTTTGCAACTCCCCCATCTTCTCGATCCTGGCATCAACGGCTTTGACATCCACTTTGTCCTGGCTGAGAAGGTCATGAAGCTCAATTCGCACAATCTCCAGATCCGCTTTGGTTCGTATGGCCTGCTTTTGAGTCTCGCTTTTCAAATTCCTCAATTTGGCGACCTGCTCATCCGAGAGTTCCAGTTCATCTTTCATGCCGAGGAAAAACTCATGTCCTTCATGGTGTTCACCTTCCATCATCCGGCAACAATGCATTCCCTCTTGATGCTGTTCTCCCTTCATGCCCCGATGCATCATTCCCATTTCGTGCTTACCTTCCATCATCCCTTCCTGGGCTGTTGCGGGATTTGCAACCAGAAACGTTGCACTCATAAAAAATGCCGCCACGACCCACAAGAACGTTGTCTTTAACATGTGTACCTCCTATGAAATATTGAGTTAAAATGGAATTAGAATTATGATTTGAACCTATTCGTCAATTGGCGTCAGACTATTTTGTTCATGATGTGACGCTTCCTTCAAACCCAACCAAACCGGATGAGCGTTTTATTGGCCCGCCAAGTGAAAAGCGCTGCCAGCGCGATCAAGCCCACCGTAAGAGTTGGACTGAACGCCCCATAAACTTGTAATCCGAAAATGATCGTGGTAATGACGATGAACAAGCAGAAAGTAGCCAGCCGTTTCCTGCGCACTCGAAACGGTTTCAATTGGGCGCCAAAACCTTCCGGCGCCGGTTCGTCGGGCTTCGCCTTCGCCAGGTGCGCCTCGATTTTGGGTTGCAAGCTGAAGTGCACGTAGGAAAGCAGGCCCATCAGTAGAAACAGCAGCAGCGTTTTCACCAGAACGACCCAGTTCTGCCAGAGCGCTTCGACGCCCGGCCCAAAAAGCAAGAGGGAGATACCAGTCACCAGCACACTGGTTTGAAATACGTAGCAGCGTGCCGCACCGCGACGGATGATGTTCTCCATGTAGCGGTCCGTGGCATAGACGAACCCACCACCCATCATCGTCCGTTCGTTGACCACAATAAGGTTGAAGAGGGGGACAGACATGAAGACAAAACTCAAGATGTGGAGGAACTTCAAAGCTTCATATAGGTTCTCCATTTTTCGCCTCCTTGTTTGTTAATTCAAGACTGTTACAATGATCGTTGTACCCAGGTCTTTGGAAAAAGCGCACAACCGTCATTCCGAATCCGGCGAAAGCCGGACGAGGAATCTGAAGGTGCACTGAACATTCCGAGTAATTCATGCAACGCGGCGATCTATTTTCGTTGAAACAGTAATTCACCAACATCCAAAACAGAAAAGCGAAATGCGGTTTTCGATTTTCGAATTGGCGCATCGCAAGATTCGCGGAAACTTACTCGCCGAGCTCCAGCTTTGCCGTGAGCTTCACCGGATTCCGCAACGTAAACACCACCGGGCAGCGTTCGAGGGCCAGTTTTTCGGCTTCCAATATTTTCTCCTTGGGCGCATCGCTTTCCACGTGGAGCGTGACCCGCACTTCCTCCATCACCGGCTCCTCGCTCAGTCCAAAGACACGGGAGAAATTCACATCGGCTTCCACGCGCGTGGTAAGCTTTTTTAGCTCAACGCCCAGCATGGCGGCCATGGTGGCAAAAGTACCGGTGTAACAGGACGCCAGGCCGTAAAAACAGTAATGCATAGGTCCGGGCAAATTGCCCCCACCGCCCATGAATGTGGGGTTGTCGGCTTCAAAGACCGTCTGTCCTTTTTCATACTGAATCGTAGAGCGGTACTGCACTTTCCCCTCCTCGACCAGCCATTCCCCTTCGATGACCTGCGTCTTTCTGGCTTTGCTGCGATCCTGTTCCAATTCTTCCGCAACCCTCTGAACGCTTTCAACGTCAACATTGTTTAATCCTGCCATAATACAGTCCTCCTTCATGCAGTTAGAAAACCAGGGTCTTAGTGCTACTCTGGACCCATTCTGTTAAAGTTTGCAAGTTACTTTTCATTACACCTTCGATCAAATGCTCCTCTGTCACCCCACGGGCGTCGCTGCAAGACCCTCAGGTGCACACAGGAAGGCCTCGTCTGAGCAGTCCTTTCATCATGCGCTCGATGTTATAATAGCCATCGGGTGTCTTTTGATTTTTCAGGGCGCATAAGACGCCGTCGCCCATAAGAAAAACCTGTACGTTTTCATTGTTCTTCGCCAGGGATAGAGCCAGGCGAAGCCCATTGTAAGACCTCTCTGTTCCATAAGCGGCATCGTTAAGAATAATGGTAATCATGATTTTTCAACCTCCTCGAGCAGTCGGATGTGCAACGACAGCAAGCACGTCATACGGCATCTTTAAAATCCCCTCTTGTGAAAAACTTGACCGGAATGGGGAGCCACCTGTAAAACGGGTAAAAAAGTCGAGCGATGAGACCGCTGGGATAGCTTTCCATGCCCTCGAATCCCAGACGGTCCGGTTGACCGTCCTCAGGCATGTAGGCGGTACCGAAGAGCCAGTCCCACACGCTCAGCGTGATGCCAAAATTCTGCCCCCCTTTACTCCGTGACACCACATCGTGATGCCAGATGTGCATCTTGGGTGAATTCAGAATGTAGCGCAAGGGTCCCCAACTGATGGGCACATTGGAATGATTCAAGTGGCCGATCACGGTGTTGACAATGGCGATGATGAAAATCACATGCGTGTTTACGCCCAGTACGGCCAGAGGAAAATACGAAATGGATTTGTACACCACCACCTCCATCCAGTGGAAGCGCATGTTGCCGATCCAGTCCAGCTCCTCAATGCTGTGATGCAACTTGTGAAACTCCCACAACCAGGGCACGATGTGCAGCATGCGGTGCACGTTCCACTCGATGAAGTCCTTGACGACCAAGAAAATCGCAAATTGCAGCCACAGGGGTGTGCCCTGCATCAGCGCGAGCGATTCCGGCACCGGCAGGCCGCGGCTGTACAGAAAACTGTTGAGCAGCGCGAGCAGCTTCCCGGACACGATTGCCACCATAACGCCGACATAGTGGCCGTTGAAGACCAGCCAGAAGAGATCCTGCCAGATGCCTTTGCGCAAAACTCTCTGCTCCCGACGCCACGGAGCGAGGCGTTCCAGGGTAAATGCAAATAATGAAACCGCAGCGAGCCAAAAATAATACTGCACATAGATTGGCAACTCAACTTCTCCCGGTTATGTTTGTTTCAGTTTGCACGATGCAAAGCGTAGCCTGGCCAAAGGCCATCTCCACAGCCAAACCCGGTAGTAATTTGCTAAGAATGCCGATGCAATCTTAGTTGGAAAAAATAGATTCATTTTGACTCATCAATGATGGTTTGAATATCCCTTTCAATATGTCTAAAAACAGATTCCATGTTAGCATTGTCAAGATAAGGCTCCAGCACAGAAAAACGCATTCCGCTAATCAAGGTCTGGCCATTTTCCATGCGCACGAGAATCTTGCAGGGCATCATCAGACCGAGCTCCGGTTGTGCCTTAATGATCTCGTAGTCGTGCGCGGCATGGCAGATTTCCAGAATCGTGAAAGGCTGAATCTTGAAATGTCTTACCAGAAGAATCGCCTGCATGTCATGCACCATGATCACCCGGAAACCTCTCTCCTTGACTTTACTCCTGATATTTTCTACGACTTGTTTGAAATCCTTTCTGGATTTCACCGTGTAGGCGAACGATAATTTCATGACTCGTCAAAACCCATAGCGAAGCACAAAATACACGTTGTCATTTTTCTCAAATTGACCGAAGAAGGTATAGTCTTTTTCTCCGCCGAGGAAAATTCCTCCCACAGAGGCCCATAAGCCGTCTCCCAACTCATATCTGATTTCGGGATTCAAGTAATAATCCTTCTCGTTCGGGCTGTAAAATGTAAAAAAGGAAAGCCGCACCGTTTGATACTTCAGAAGCTGCGTTACCCGCAGACTCAGCGTGTGGCGCAGCTCCTTTCGTTTCGGAAATGCCGCGGGAAGATTCCGCTCATAACTACCGTAGTTCTGCATTCGTTCCCCATAGTACTGCAAGCCAAGCGTCAAATTCTCTCCGAAAGCGCGCTGATACCCGGCTAAGAATCTAATCTGTGAATTCTCAAGCCCGGGGTTGGCACCTTCCGGATCGTCGCGGGAGTCGTAGTAGCCATCCTCGAGGCTCAGCACACCGTTTAGGAAGGCTCCTTGCAAGCTGCCGCCGTAGACATTGAGACGAGGATGCGTGAAGGTCAGCGAACCCTCATCAGAGTCAATGACCATCCCAGGCGGGCTGCCCCAAAAGCCGCGATAGAAATAGAGCGAAACATCAAAATTGCCCAGGTAGCGATATAGTCTTGCGGCGATTTGAGTATTATTCAATGTCTTCCCTGGTTGGATTTCTTTTCGTTTGACCATGTCTGGCAACGGGTCAAATGCCAGAAGCCGCTCGCCGTGTGGCAACACGTCTGGTTCGTAAAAGGGAATAGCAATCAGTTGAATCGAGGCAAATTCAGGGAAGAAGTTGATATTGAGTGCATCTGAGCCAAATTTCAGGTATTGCAAAGGCTGCCCGGACAAAAAGGCCACCCAATTCTTGGGAAACACATCGTTGATAAAAATCAGGTCACCGACACCCCAGGTAATGATTTGCCGTCCGGCGCGAATATCAACTTTGCCGAGCTTCAGGTCGACGTAGGCCTCCCGCACATCGAAATCCGTCTGTTTATCTACCGCGTCATAGTATAGGTCTACTTTGCCCAAAAGCTGGGCATTTCCCTCGAAGCGCGTTATCTCCAGTTGAAGACGCTCATCGCCAAGTAAATAATCGGGCAGCGGGTCACCGTTTGGCGTGCGAGCCCCTCCTGTCTCGGCAATCCGCAGGGAAAAGTTCGTTTGCACAAAACCATGAAGCTCGAACTCTTGCGCGTCTGCTGGTCCTGTTGTGATGAATAATAGAAGAACTGACAAACAATAAACACAACTTAGTAACCGGTTATTCATCTGAGCTGTTTCTGCAAGTTAAGAAAAAATCGTATTCCTTTTTTTGACAGGATTAACAAGATGTACTGGATTCTTAGAATTAACGACCGTAAGCTCATCGGAAACGCCTGGCGGTCGGCCGTCCTTTGTTACAGTCTCCAGTGTCATTCCGGAGGAATCCTGTTCGCTGGTTGCATAGTTCTGACCTGTACCAAGAGGCTTCCAGCATCACAGGGCTGCCTTTGGCGTTTCCGAGATTGGAAGCAACAAAAATTTGTTATCATTACTTTTAACAAAATGTCACCAGCTTTCATGTTGAAATCGAGCGCATAGTCTTAATCTTGATCATCCTGTCTGATTTTGTTTTTTGAGTGGACAAATTCACGTCTCACTTGATCCACTCCCGCGGTGCGCTGCGGAGATAACGTTCCGAAAAAGTGTTGTCTTTTAGGCCAACGTTGTAGTTTACGGCCTCAAAAGTAACGACCGTCCGGTGTCCGTTTTGAACATTGGCCATGGTTCGCTGCACGATGGTCGGGATTCCTTCCACCGACTCGGTTTTGTCCGCAGAGAAAGTTTTCAGCAAGTCACCGCGTTTGTCGTAGTATTCCTCTTTCACAGGCAGAAAGGTCTCTTTATCGATCCACGAAACTTTTCGGCTGTAGTAAGCGCTCTTCTCCTGCTTAGGTGTGCTTTCGACAACATAAACAGATTTGCCGTTCAACGCTTCCTCACCATTCAATGTATGCGTATCTTCCGAAACTTCTCTTCCGGAAACATCTTCATAGGTAAAATCGGAACCCACAAAACTGCTGTTTTTGTCGTTGGCGGCGATTCGGCGCACCAGTTTAATGGAGGGCACATAAAGCCAGCGGTCATCGTTTTTACCGAGATATTTCCAGACCATGAAGGTCATCTGCCGCACATCGGCGGGCCGGTGGAAATACATGTAATATTTCTGTTCGCCGCCATGGCTCTGGTTGAGACGCAGCATGGTCAACTCTCGGATGCGCTTCTTGCCGCTTTTGCTGATGAGCTTCATCAGCACCTTCGCCTTGATGTCTTTTCCTGCGTAGTAAAATATCTGCTGCGATTTCTTTACGATTTCCTC
>JBHHYI010000204.1:0-7458 GCA_046757525.1 bacterium
CCCGTTGCACCCTCTATCTATGCGGGGTTTAGACTTTTTCAGGGACGACTAAGTAGCTTCCAGAACGGTTTTAAGGAAATCTCGGGTTCGCTTCTCTTTAGGCTGGTTGAATATCTGATCGGGTGGTCCCTCTTCCACGATGGTCCCGTTTTCCATGAAAATGATTCGGTCGGCAAACTCCTGTGCGAAATGCATTTGATGGGTCACCATTAACATGGTCATTTGTGTTGCTCGCGCCAGATTTCTCAATACGTTCAAAACTTCCGCCGCTAGTTCCGGATCCAATGCGGAAGTGATTTCATCGAATAGCATGATTTTGGGTTGCATGGCGAGAGCGCGTGCGATGGCTACACGCTGTTTTTGTCCACCCGACAATTGAGCGGGAAAAGCATTGGCTTTGTCCTTCAAACCCACCAAGTTTAAAAATTCCAGGGCGCGATCTTTAGCATCTTCTCGAGAAAGCTTTAAAACATGAATGGGAGCTTCGGTGATATTGCGCAAAACGGACATGTGTGGAAACAAGTTGAAACTCTGAAATACCATTCCGATTTTGGACCGGATTCTGGTGATATGCTCTTCCACCAAAGGGGATGTTTCATTGATGTCATATAGCACATCCCCATCAATCGTCACTCTGCCGGAATCGATCGATTCTAAAGTCATCAGGATTCTTAAAACCGTAGACTTCCCCGATCCGCTAGGCCCAATCAAAGCTACTTTCTTATTTTGTTTTATCTCCAGATTCAATCCCTTCAACACAAGAAGATCCCCGAAACTTTTGCGGACTTTCTCCATCTGGACTATTGGTTTTGTGTTATTTTCATTAGACATAACGTCGTTCGAGGAATCGGATCATTCTGGCAGAAATTAAACTGAGTATTAAAAAAAGCGCTCCTACCAGGGTCAAAGGTTCAATATATCGGAATGTTTCCGCTCCGGCAATCTTGGCAGTTTGCAAAAGCTCCAAAACGGTTATGGCTGATAACATGGGAGTGTCTTTAAACATGGCGATGAGATAATTACCCATCGCAGGAATAATGGGCGGTAAGGCCTGTGGAAGGATAATCGATTTGAAAGTGTGGGTTTTGCTCAAGTTGAGCGCTTTGGCCGCTTCCCATTGTCCCTCGGGAACGCTGTCAATTCCGGAACGGTAAACTTCCGCCAAGTATGCGCTGTAGTGAAACCCTAGAGCCAGAACTCCTGTTTGAAAAGGGGTCAAACGAATTCCTGCATTGGGCAACACGTAAAACAAGAAATAAATCTGAATCAAAAGCGGTGTACTACGGATAAACTCAACAAGGGTTGTTGCAAACCAGTATAGCGCCGGGTTTTTGGCCCTTCTCAACACTGCCCAAACCAAGCCTAAAACCATCGCCATGATCATGCCCAAAATCGTTGCAGAGATAGTGACTATTAGAGCGTCAAATAATTTTGGAATCAAACTCAGAGCGAATGCCCAGTCAAAGATTCTTTCGTTCATCGCTAATCCTTAGCGTAGGAAAAATGCCGCTCTAATTGTCGCACGCCAAAGGTAATGGAAAGTGCGACTAAAAAATAAATGATCAAAATCAAGCTGAAAACTTCAGCCGATTTAAGCGTCGAAGCTCTGAGCACCTGACCCTGGAAAGTCAGCTCCGTTAATGTGATCATGGAAACGAGAGCCGTACTTTTTAGCAACTCAATTAACAAATTACCCGCAGGCGGAAGAATGGCAACAAATGCTTGGGGTAAAATGATACGCATCAAGGTTTGTCGCCTTGAGAAATTTAATGCCTTGGAGGCTTCATATTGTTCTTTGGGAACGGACTGGATCGCTCCGCGAACGACCTCCGCTCCGTAAGCTCCAATATTCAATCCCAGCGCCAGGATGCCGACTGTAAGCGCTTCCATTCGGACGCCAAAATGAGGTAGAACGTAGTAAAACCAGAATAGTTGCACCAGAGCGGAAGTTCCGCGAAATATTTCAATAAAGCAAGCGGCGGGACCATATAAAAAAGGATTACCAGAAAAGCGGGCAAGGCCGGCGGCCAAGGCTACGGGGCAGGCGATACATGTTGCCCCTATTGTTAATAGCAGAGTTATCTTTAATCCGCTAAATAATGATGGCAACCAATTGATGAAATCAAGCAAATCGAATCTCCCGGATATTTTTAGCCCGTCTTTTCATCAGGAAAGGATCCCGATGAACAAATCTCGTTTGCAGTGATTTGCCCCGGCATTTCATTCCTGGTAAACCCAAAAGGCTTGACGGTTTCGAGATGCTTTTCTGTCCCCAGGAAAGACCCAAGCTCTTCATTCAACGCCTTAATTAAAGCGCTATCTTCTCTTCTCAGGGCAAATGCTCCATAACCGATTACATCTTTTCCATTGATGACGGGATCATTGAAAGGTTTTGCGCGTTCAATACTTTTATCGTTTGCTTTGTTTATCAGGGTTTGGATGGTCAAACTGGTGGCCGCGAAGGCATCGGCTCGACCCGTTTGCACCCCGGCCAAAGCCGACAGCGCGTCGGGAAAAATCATCAATCTATCATCCGGTATTTTCAAAGCCTTTGCGTAACTTACTTCAACCGCTCCTGCAACCACGCCCAGCTTTGCTGTATCATGATTTGCCACGTCCTCATAACTGTGTAAATTCAATGGATTGTTTGATTTAACTATAAACCCTTCGCCAATGCCGTAGGTGGGATTTGAAAATGCCACTTCTTTGCAACGTTTCGGAGTAATATACATTCCTGCGGCTATAACATCGAACCGTTTAGCTTTTAATCCAGGTATCAAGGCGCCAAATTCCGTCAAAACCCCTTCAATTTTTTCAATCCCCATTTCTCTAAATACAAGACGGGCGATTTCTGGAGCTTCTCCCGTTAACCGGTTTTGTTTCGAGTCATAATAGGCATAAGGAGCTTCGTTGGCGTAGCCGACAAGGATCGACCCTTTTGCTTTTGCTTGGGCCAACGTACTATGAGATTTATGAGGTGAATCTGAGAGAGTATCCTGACACCCTATCAGCGCAGCAAAAACCAAGCTTAAGAAGCCAGTATGCCGTGCCATATCTGAATTGCTAGCAGGGCTTCAAGGGGGAGAAATCCCTGCTAGCAATGTATTCAGGGCGGGGCTTCAAGCCACAGAATGGATCAACAAGGGTGTTTTCAGTACTGTTATAAACAAAAAATATATTACTCCTAGGCCAAGGGGATATATTTCCGTTGGAACCATGTATAACATTGCAATCGAAGAAAATAACTGAACCGGCCTCCCCTGTAAAAGAAAAAAGACCATTTTGGCTGGCCATTTTCTTTAGGTTTTTTGAATCGGGAACCCCATACTCCTGCTTCTTAAGAGACTGCTTGAAGTGATCTTCAGGGGTTTCACCCACACAGGAGATGAACTGCTTATGGGACTTTGGAATAAGCATTAAGGGCCCATTAAATTCATTATTAATAGTCAGTGCTATGGAGCAACTAATGGCCCTCATCCGAGGCATCCCATCTTCCATGTGCCAGGTCTCAAAATCCGAGTGCCAGTAAAACTCTTTACCGTCAAAACCCGGTTTATAATTAATTCTAGATTGATGGATGTAAACGTTACTATTTAACAATTGGGTGACGATTCTTAAAAGAAGTTTATCTCGGGAAAGCTTTTGGAATAATTCATTCGTCCGGTGGATGTTGAAAATAGACCTTACTTGTCGGGTTGCAGGTTCCAGAAAATATTCTGGGTTTCCCGCAGAGGTTGTATTATTTCGTAATCGTTCCAACTCCTTTTGAAAGTTTCTTATTTCCTCGCGGAAGAAGAAGGAATCAAAAACAAGAAAACCATTATCGTCAAAAAATTTTAATTGATCCTCTTTCAAATAAGAATTAGGCTTTGGAGGACAGTTGCCATATACAACAGGGTCTTTACGCATGATAATTTCTGGGGTTTCCAATCGCGATGGATAGACATCTACAATCGTGTTCGATTCATTCATATATTAAATTCCTATCATGAAATCTCTGAGGTATTCTCCAAAGGATAAATTCCTTCTTTATCGTGCACCTCGTTGCCATTCAAAGGTGGATTAAAAACGCATATCATGCGTAAGCCATTTTTTGTTCTAAGAATATGTTTTTCGTTCCCATTTAAAGCGTACAAGGTTCCAGAAGCAATGGGATATGTTTTGCCATCCGTTAAATCCTCCAACTCACCTTCTCCCTCGATGCAGTAAACCGCTTCCACATGATGTTTGTACCACATATAGGTTTCCGTTCCAGGATGAATTCGCGTATCGTGAAAGGAAAACCCCATCCCATCTTTTTTCAACAAAAGTCTTCGGCTAGACCAATTTTCAGCGGCAATATCACTTTCGGTTCCTGCGATATCATCCAGTTTTCTGACAATCATAATTCACCTGAATTTCAAAAGTATCCAGTTTTTAATGCAAAGCTTTGCCATGAAGGATCGACATAGACTCCTCAATAATATTTAAACCTTTTTTTAAGTCCTCATCGCCTATAGTAAGGGGGGGTAACAATTTTACTACATCACTGTCAGCGCCAGAGGTCTCTGCCAACAAGTAATTTTCAAAGCAAGTTTTTGATAAAAGAGAACCGTTTCCTTCTTCTTTGAAAGCAATTCCAAAAATAAATCCTTTTCCCCTGATTTCACTGATTTGATCAGGGAATGAATCTTCTAAGCCATTTAAATGATTCTTAATAATTTGACCTTTTCGAATGATTTCCTTAGAAAAATCGGAATTTTCCCAAAACTTCAATGCTTCTGTTGCTGTGATAAAGGCCAGATTATTTCCACGGAACGTTCCATTGTGCTCACCAGGTTCCCATATATCTAACTCAGGTCTAATGAGGCAAATTGCCATTGGAAGTCCATAGCCACTGATTGATTTGGATAGACAGACAATATCGGGAGAAAGATTCATATTATCAAAACTAAAAAAGGTTCCTGTTCTTCCACAGCCCGCCTGAATATCATCGACGATGAACAGCATTTCATATTTTTTGCAAAGTACTTGAAGTTTCTCCAGCCATTCTATACTGGCAACATTGACCCCTCCCTCCGCCTGCACTGTTTCCACGATAACGGCCGCAGGAAGATCGATACCACTGCCACTGCATTTCAGAAGACGGTCTATATAACCAATGGTATCCATGTCTTCCATATAACCGCAGTAAGGCATGCACACGGTATTGGTTAGGGGAAGCCCTGCTCCATCCCTTTTAAATGCATTGCCGGAAATGGATAAAGAACCGAGTGTCATTCCATGAAACGCCTGAGTAAAAAATAAAACTTTTTCCCGTTTGGTCACCTTTCTGGCAAGTTTAAGGGAACTCTCAACTGCATTGGTGCCAGTAGGTCCCGTAAATTGAATTTTGAATTCCATACCCCGGGGTTTCAGAATTGTTTCTTTAAACTTTTCAAGAAACTTGGCCTTTGCTTCTGTTGCCATATCAAGACTATGGGCAATACCGTCTTGCTCAATATATTCCAAAAGTTTTTTCTTGAGTTGCGGATTGTTATGTCCATAATTTAAAGCTCCCGCTCCGCTGAAAAAATCAAAGTAACGGTTACCTTCAACGTCAAAAATGTGGCTGTTAAGGCCATTTGAAAACATGGCTGGAAAGGAACGGCAATAGCTGCGTACTTCCGATTCAAAATCCTCAAAAATGGTCAAGTTTGATTCCAATTTCAACATAAGATCCTCTCATTTTATTTTTCTTTTATATTCAAAGGACTAAAGGGGCCGATTCGTATCAAGTTTTCAGCCTGGTGCTGTTCATTCTGAAAAAGACCTTCATCAAAACCTTTAGTCTCTTCCCATTTCGTGCCCACTTTATTGGCAAAGGCTCTAAAGAAAGCTCTTGATATCAAGTTTGTTGGGGTAATGGTGGTTTCAAGAAAAGAAATCTTCTTGCAGAAATTTCTTTGAAGAAGAGTTTCCAACATTGAAATCCCAAGTCCCTTTTTTCTGTATGCCAATGCAACCCCAATCTGCCAAATAAAAATAGTCCTCTTAGAATGAGGAGGGCAATAGGCGGAAAGAAACCCCACAATTTCCCCATTTTTTTCAGCAACCACACAAGTGTCTGAAAAATCCCTACATAAAAGCAAATAACAGTATGTGGAGTTCACATCCAAAATTTCCGATTGAACGATTAAATTTTTTATTTGAGAACCATCGCTAATTGCGGGAGGTCGAAATATTATTTCACCCATTACAAGATATTATTATTTTAGTAAAAACGCAGAGATGAAGTACTAAGGGAAATATTACTATTAAAAATAGGAAAACACTACTTGATATTAGTTTGTCTACACATAAAGTTTTATGGAAGTATTAATCTTATAAGCTTTTAAAAAACCACACCCTCCCATTATTAAGGGTTTGTTTCTCTTGGAAAATCGTTTAATCAAGAGATCGAAATTTTTCTATAGTCTTTTCTAAAATTTTTTCACATTTTGTTTTGGCTTTTACCATGGCCCACATATCAGAGTTGATACCTTTCAACTCTCCTAACTTAAACAGTCGGCCGGAGGAAATAGCTTGGTGCACGGTATTTTGTGGTAAAATCGTAATACCTACCCCCCGTTCTGCTCCCAGTCGTAATAGGGCCACGTCATCAGCTTCGCCTATTATTTGAGGGTTTACATTATGCATTTCAAAATAATCATCAATCTCTGAGCGAAGATGACTATGCTGTGTTAAATGAAGCAAAGGTAACCCCGAAAGTGATTTAGGAAACAATTTCTTTGCCGATATAAAACTTTGGCTACCAACCGCAATTATCTTGCGGGGTTTTAGCTTAAAACTTCTAAATCTTCTGCTTTTAATAAAACTGGGTCGGTCGCTCAGAATCAGTTCCAATTCTCCCTGTCCCAATTGAAAAATCAACTCGTCAAGCTTATTTTCCACAACGGTAACGGAAACATACTTATCCTTCCATAAAGGAAATATAAAATCGTGAATATGGGTCTTAGAAAGGGATGGCAAAACACCGATTCTTAATAAAGTTTGTTTTTTGGGTTTCGGTTGTTGAATGGCACGAACCATCTCTTCGCTTTGTTTAAAGATGTTTCCTGCATAATCAAAAGCGATTCTTCCAGTGTCGTTCAATACCAGCTTGCGAATTTCCCGATCAAATAATTTTTTTCCCAAAAATTCTTCGAGATACCTCAACTGACCACTAAGTCCTGGCGGGGTCAATCTTAATTTTTCGCTAGCCTTTTTAATCGAACCCTCTTTGGCTATGATCCAAAAATAATACAGTTGGTTAAAATTTACATGGGCAGGCATATTTTCCTCTCCAACGTCAGGTTTATAGAAATCATACCCCTACAAAACATTTATGCATAGATAAAATAATATAAAGTTTAATTTATCATAAATTTATTGCAAACTGTTTTTACTAGTACTTAGTTGCATAAATAGAAGTATTTACATATAATATCCTCCAAGAGC
>JBHHYI010000205.1:0-7425 GCA_046757525.1 bacterium
CATAACCCCAGGCGCCATCCACAAACGCCTGATCCGCATCCCACACCCGGCCATCGCCGCCCGTGTACGCGCTGCCACCGGCATTCACTCGCTGAACGTAGGAGGCCGCCACGGTGGTGGTAAAGGTAAAGTCGCCGCTGGCCGCCAGGTTGCCGTTGCCGTCCGCCGACAACACCCGATAATGGTACGTCGTGCTCGCCGACAAACCGGTCAGCGTTACTGAATGCGACGTCACCAACGCAGCATCCAAACCGGTCGTGCTGCCGTAACTGCTGTCCAGGCCGTACTCCACCTGACTGTCAGAGGCCTCATCCGTGTCCCAACTGATCGCCGCGCTGGTAGAAGTAATGCTGCTCGCCACAACGTTGGAAATCACCGGCGCCGTGCTGTCGGTCGTCGTCGTGGTAATCGAAACCTCTATCGCTGAAATCTTAGGCTCTTCAACCACTGCCGCAAAGGTCACATCCAGCACCCCGTCGGTTACCTCAACATCGAAGCTCTTGACCAAAGCCGCATCGTGCCCCACCTCAGCGTAAATGTCCAGGTTGTCCAACACCAGAGCATTCTCGATGGACACGTCAAAAATGCGGCCCCCCGCTTCGTTTAAAAAAATCTCCGCAAAGTGAAGCTCAACGTGATAGCTCCCACTCGATGGCACCGTGAAGCTGTAGCCCGTCAGTGTGTGACGCTCACTCTGGTACAGCACATCGTCTGTCGTGTTGGCAATCGCATCGGTAGTGCTGAACGTGTTGCCGCCCACATAACCCCAGGCGCCATCCACAAACGCCTGATCCGCATCCCACACCCGGCCATCACCACCGGTGAACTCGCTGCCACCAGCATTCACCCGCTGTACGTAAACCAGCTCCGAGGTGATGGTAAACACAGCGTCGCTGGTATCCACCGGGTCCCCGTCTGTGGCATCCGAAATCCTTACCAGGCAATTGTCCGATGCCGCATCCGGGATGGTCCAGGTGTAATTCCCGTCATTGGCGACACTCGCGGCGATGATCGTCCAGCTCAAACCGCCATCGATGGAAAACTCCAATTGCACGGAATCTATGACGCCGGCAGATGTCCAGGTGATGACCTGGTCGGTGCCAATGGACCAAAGTTCTCCCCCATTGGGTTGGGTTACGGTAATGGCAGGAGCCGGATTGACTATGGAGAAAACGCCGTCGCTGACGTCGGAGATGTTTGCGTCGGTGGCATCGGAAACCCGAACCAGGGCATTGTCGGAAGGTTGGTCAGGAACCAGCCAGTCGAAACTGCCGGTATTCTGAGCACTGCTGACGATCACATTCCAGCTACTTCCCCCATCGGTGGAGAACTCGATGTCTACATCACTTACGCTGCCAGTAGAAGTCCACTGAATGGTGTGGGTTGCATTCACCTCCAGCATTTCGCCGCCGTTGGGATCCAGGACGGTGACGGCAGGCGGTGGTGCCGGTGAGCCTGTAACCTCGTACCAAACCACGTCGCCATCGCTGTTGACCGCGGCGGCAATGTCTTCGTCGCCGTCTGCGTCAAAATCAGCGGCAAAGACGCCACGTGGCCCGGAGAGGTTGTCATCGATTACGACTTCGCTGAAATTCTCCTTACCATCGTTCAGCCACACGCTGATCTTATTGTCGATAAATGCTGCCGCTACTACGTCCCGATCGCCGTCTCCGTCCACATCTCCGGCAACGACCGACCAGGAATTCCCAAATGCGGCTTGAATCGTGTGCAAGGTGAAGCCACCGGAGCCATTGTTTTCGAACCAATCGATGTCATCATTGCTCCGTTCGGTTCTGAGAATATCCATGTCGCCATCGCTGTCGAGGTCCGCAGCAAAAACGCCGAGCCCACCGGTGGAACCCAGGTTTTTCTTCGTAAAACTGCCATTGCCGTCATTGCGCCACCAATTGGTCTTGGTAGCTGAACAGCTAATGATGTCGAAATCCCCGTCACCATCCAAGTCGGCAGCATGGATGGAATGCGCGTTGGTGTAGTTGCCGTCCAGAATATGCTTGGTGAAATTGTCCCCGCCTTTCTTTTCCCACCAGGCCAACTCGCCGTCCTCCCAGGCCGCGCCTAAGATATCGTTATCACCATCGTTGTCTAAGTCCGCAGCAAAAACAGACTCCGCCGATTTGAAGTCGCTACCCACGACTTTCTTGGTGAAACTTTCGCTCCCGCTGTTCTTCCACCAGCCAATTTCGTGCAGGCGGGCGGAAGCCCCCAGCATGTCCACATCGCCATCCTCATCTACATCCTTGGCATAGACACTCCAGGCCCCTGAAAAGCTGCCTACAGATTGTTTGGTAAAGCTGCCGCTGCCGTTGTTTTTGTACCACTTCAGACCTTGCGCCGTTGACGCGGCAGCGATGTCGATGTCCCCATCGCGGTCAATGTCGGTCGCATAAACCCAATGGGCGCTGTTAAAATTGCCGTCAATGGTGTGTTTGGTGACGCTAAGCTGAGCGTAAAGAGGCAGGCAAGAAAAGCAAAAAATGAGAACGGCACTATAACCAACAAAAAACTTCCCTCGTAGCATTTTTTCCCCGACGGTTTAAAGCAGTGCTGACATCTCCTCAAAATCATTTGGAGGCGTAGCCGAAACCCGTACTTTGGGGAATTTTGCAGTCCCAAGTTATTTTTTTTTAACGATCGTGTCCTCATAGAAAGAAATCCACTTTTCGACTTCGTTCAAGATGAATTTCTTTCAGGTTTTGTTGAGCAAGTGGCGCAATCGTTTTGTTTTTGGTTCGAGCCTTTTTGAAAACCGAGTTTTCGGCCACGTCTTCAGGGGCATTCTAACAAAACAGCCAAAAGAATCCCCCAGCTTTGATTTGAATGAAAAGAAGATTTGTTAGAAACAATTAACTTTTAAATAATTAGTACTTAATAAATGTTGAATTGCAGAAAATATTCAGAGCAATAAGTAGAAAATATTTGCTGCATTTGCTGGCGCAGGTATTCGGTTTGAGCAACCAATGTCTTGTGCGAAAACTCGCTGAAAACCAGGAGGCTAAACCCGGGCCAGGATTAGCCTCCCGTTTTCTTAATCAGATCGTACGCAGTGAATCCTCATTTGTGGAAGTCGAACCTTGCGAAGGTTGGGAACCTTCGCAAGGTTTTGCCTGGTGCCTACTTCACCAATACTATTTTACGGCTCTGAACTACCCTCTCTGCTCGCCCGGCGGAAGCGGCTCCAGCCACCAACCGTGCCACATAGATTCCGCTGGCCAAGGCTTCGTCAAACTCGTTCCGACCGTCCCACAGCACGCTGTGTCCCCCGGCCTGCTGGCGGCCGTCAAACAGCGTCCGGATTTCTTGCCCGCGCAGGTTGTAGATTTTGACAACGACCCGACTTTCCTCAGGAATCGAGTATTTGATCGTCGTTTCGGGATTAAACGGATTGGGATAGTTTTCCAAACGTACGAAGGTTGCTGGTGGGCCAGTCCGTGCCGTTATTGGTGCTTTTGTGAAAATAAATGTCGTGGTTGCTGCCATTCTTTTTTTGCCAGGCAACGTAGATATTGCTGCTTCGCGGGGTGGTTGTAGGAAAGTTGTTGTCGTCTCCCGGGCTCAACACAGACGCGGCTTCCCAGTCTGTCGAATACCTGCGATATAGGACATCGCCGCTGGAGCTGAAGACCATGTGATAATCGCCGTTGCTATCGCGGACGATACGCCGACCGCCGTTAGCAGAGGTGGCGTCGGAGTCGAGGGATTTCTTGGCGGCTTCCAGTAGTGCGGCGTAAGCGTTGATGCGACCGTAGCCTAAACAGGGGTTCCAACCATTTCGGGCTGGCGTCGAAATTTGAAGCATCGATTTTATCAGCCGTACTGGTTATTATGTCTGTAACTTGTTGAATACTGAAACGAGGGTTTATAGACTTGATTAAGCCAGCAAGTGCACTGACAAGAGGGGAAGAAAATGAGGTTCCATTCTCTTTGATATAGCCTCCTAAACTATCTGACGTCCAAATATCAACACCGGGAGCTGAGGCAGTTATAAAACTACCGTAATTCCAACCATCCCGAAATTCCTCTACTCCATTCACGAGCCTCGTTCCACTTACTGCAATTACATTTGGGTATTGAGCTGGATACGAAGGAAAAGGAATTGTACTTGGATCACATTCAGAAGGCAACTTACCCCGATTCTCTGAACTGTTCCCAGCCGCTGCAATGCAAATTACTCCTTGTGCAATAGCATTAGAAACAGCCGATCCGATTTCACTAAAGTTTTCTAGAACGACAGCCGGCTTTGCTGAGTTTGGAAATATCCATTTTTCAGGATTTGAACAAGTTTGGGTCATATCCTCTCAAGTGGCAAGTCTCAACGTTCCGAAACTCATGTTAATTATACCGACATTGTTTGCCGCCTCGGTTATATTTTGTGCTGTAAATGTTTCGTTGCCGATTGCAACTCGTCCTTCTCCGTAAGTAAACAATGAAAGATTCCAACCAAGGCCTGCCACACCTTTTGAGTTATTAGTTGCGGCGCCAGCCACACCTGCTACCTGTGTACCATGCCTGCCTTTGACACCATCGCCACCGGAAACCTTACTCTGTAAGTCTTCATGATCTTGCTGAGTGCCTGTGTCCACGACGCCAATTTTAATCGTGTTACTTCCATGTGTAATATCCCAGGCTGCAATTGCTTCAACAACATCCAGGTTCCATTGGGAGCCATCTACAAATTTTGGGTCATTAGGTGAGCCATAGTAGACAACAGATACCGGTTCATGAGCATATTCAACTTCTGGTAACTTGAGAAATTCACTGAGGGTAGAATCCAATGGCACGGGTTTGGAAAACCTGAAGGTCAAGAGTTGAGAAAGATCCTGAATTTGAACCAATTCCCCGGTTATTTTGTGTCTGCGCATGACATCCCCCCACCGGGCCTCAGGAATCTGTTTTATGAGACTCACTGATCCGATTTTTTGCTCAAAGCTGTTTATAATTGCAGTCACTGCCGGAAAATTTGCGTGGATATTACTCTTCGCAGCATAGCGAACCCCTTGAGGCAAGTCAATGACACGGTCTTTAAATTTCACCACGATGGCATCAACATAAAGGGTGCCATCTTCTACATAAAAATTCCCCTCGGAATGGATATCCGCACGGGAAATCTTTACCATTTGGGAAAAGAGATTTGCTGCAGATAAAAGAAGAACTAAAATGCAGCTAACTAAAATCGTAAATCTTATATTTTTTGTTCTCATCACGTTGTCCTCCTTAATGATTCCTAATTGCGTGCAATAAAAAATGTTTTTTTACGAGACTAAAACAGTTTTCATTGCTTTTACCGAACCAACAGCATCTTTCTTATCTTCGTGAATCTGCCGTCTGCGCTTAATCGATAAAAGTAAATGCCCGTAGACACTTCACCTCCTTTTAAATCTTTCCCATTCCATTGCACTTCATGGATGCCCGGCATCACCTCCTTGTTCACTAATGTGGTAATTTCTTCCCCCAGAACATTATAGATTACCAAACTTACTCGCGATCTTTGTGAAACTTCATATTTTATCGTCGTGGTGGGATTGAAAGGATTAGGATAATTTTGATGTAGCTGAAAGTTTTTGGGGAAATCAGTGGCCTGGGTCTCCACACTGGTCGGAAGATTATTAAAATCAAGGATGTTTGCCCAAATGCCCTGTGATACCCATGCAGTATATATTTTTCCGTTGTAAAGTAAAACGTTAGGAAAAAACTGATCAGAGGTATTCTCAATCAATGACACTCTGAAATTTCCGCCAAGAAGTGTTCCATCAGGGAGAAATCGTTGTGCGAAAATTTTCGAGTGTCCGCCTTCCTCCTGTTCCCAAACCACAACAAATGTTCCATCGAAATCAAAAGATAAATCCACTGATGGGAAAGCTACTATGGTGTCTAAACCCGAATTAACTTGCAAACTTGGACCCAATGGCATTCCATCATCAAGAAACCAACGCAACTGAATATGCCATCGGTTGTCTTTTTTGCTGCCCCAAACCACAGCAAAATTTCCTGCTGGAGCCATAGCTCCACTTAGAAACCAAAGATCAGTGAGTTCTGGATCTTCACTCATTAGAAAACTAGCGTCCTTTGGTCTTCCATCTGAGAAAAATAATCTCCCAAAAGCCTTATTGCTGCCGAAACGATCATCTCGCCAAACTACAATAAAGTCACCACTGGATGAATCACTGACAACAAGCGAGGCTCCGTGTAGAATTTCTGAGCCAAAAACATCGCTCAAAAGTATGTTGGAGCCTATCTTTTTATGCGAGACTGTGGCAATCTGACCATAAATACCAGTAGAGGAGCCGGTCCCCGGTCCATTTCCAGACCAGACCACGATAAAAGTTGTGTCAGTAAGAAAGGCAACATCAGGTGCGAAACGGTCAGCATCACCAAAACTATCGTTGAATTCGACGTTCCCAGAAACAGTATCACCAGAAACAGTTAACAACTGGCCCCCAATTAAGGAATTGAATATTGTAGGTTGGGACACCTCCCAGACCACCATAGCGTACTCCTTCTTGACATCAAGTCGTGGAGAGTAAGCCTGCCCACTACTTGAGATTCGCTTTGAAGCCTTGATTTCATTAAGCAGTGAGTCAAAGACCCCATGATAGATACCCTCGTGCAGCCATATCACTTGAATATTTCCATTCTTGTCAACTTTTAAGCTTGGAGCCGCCCCCTTTTCGACAAGGACAAAATCGGAACGAATTTGTGCATATATTGAATCCAAAGAAGCAACACAAAGGAGCACGTAGATTAAAATTAGTATTTTTCTTGTCTTCATGTCATTCAACCTCATTGCACTTTCTAAGATAAGCGAAGAATTCGTAGCCAGCGATTCTTATTGGGAAACACCCTTGAAGGCTTTTTATGTTACTTTATGGCAGGCTTTCACCTCCTTTCCTTTGTAGCATCTTAGACTTCTGCAAAACGTAGTTTTTGTGTCATTTCGACCCCGATACTTCGGGGGAGAAATCTAAACGTGTACAAAACCAGATTTCTCCTTTCAGTCGAAATGACAAATTGAGCTGTTTTGCAGAAATCCATGGACCGTCTAAGAGTTCAATGTCGTATCGGTGCCTTCTAAGAATTTTAGATTTAAAACTCTATCGCAAGAGCAACATTTTCTTTGTTTCTATGGCATTATTGTCTATTTCCAAACGGTAGAAGTAAATACCACTGGCAACCTGACGGCCATGTTTATCGGTGCCGTCCCACACAAACTCGTAAGTCCCGGCAGCGCGTTCGCCATCAAAAAGGAGGGTGACCTCCCGGCCCAGGACACCAAAAATCATCAACCGGATGGTTGCTCTGGACTTAAGAATATCGAAGCGGATTCTGGTCTCGGGATTAAACGGGTTGGGATAATTGGCATAGAGGATGAAATTCTTCCTTAAGGGCGGTTCAGGAGAATGTTCTGAA
>JBHHYI010000206.1:0-7423 GCA_046757525.1 bacterium
GAATTCGAAAGAGTCGTTGACGTGATCAAAAACGTCATGTCCTGAATTTATTCTAGTGTTGTGATTCCTAATTACCGTTGCAAGCCCTGACAGGGTTTCATTGGACGATCACAGCGTTAGTTTTGCCGTTAAGAACCCTGTCAGGGTTGCTATGTTAATTGAGAATCGCTCGTCTACGGAAGCTCTACTGCCGCAGGCTGCAACCGCCAATCGCGACAGGGTTCTGATGCTGTCGGAAGCTGGCAACAAAAAAGGCCTTCTCATTGCGAGAAGGCCTTTTTCTTGTCGTTTTGATTGGCGGTTTGTGCATCGCGATGACCCGCCACGCACTGCAAGAGTGCGTGGCGCAATTCTCTCCTTATTTTAGCAAAGTCATCCGCTTGGACTGGACGAAATCGCCAGCCTTAATCACGAATACGTACATGCCGCCAGCTACCTTGTTGCCCGCATTGTTCAGTCCGTTCCAACGAACCGTGTACTTACCAGGTGCCTGTGCTTTGTCCACCAGAGTCATTACCTCCTGGCCCATGATGTTGTAGATTTTCAGACTCACATTCACGGCCTTGGGCAAATCGTAGGATATTTTGGTGTCCGGGTTGAACGGATTAGGAAAGTTTTGGTGCAAGGAAAACACCGTTGGCACAGATGAGCTTCGATCGCCTGCCACACTGGTAACTTGTAGCGAGACTTCTTCAGAAAACTCGCCCTGATTTTTGTTGAAGTCGAAAGCTACGACTCTGTAATACCAGGTCTGGCCTACCGCAACGTCAGGATCGAGGAATTGTGTGTCGGTAGTGGTACCCAGGACTTCAGCCGTAGCGGGATCGAATCCTGCAGCGGCGCCTCTGACCACGGCGAAATAGTTGAAGTCCTCGTCCGGAGATTCGTCCCATGTTAGCTGCACGCCGTTGGCGGTTTCGCTGGCAAGGACACTGGTTGGCGCGGTGGGGATCAAATTGTCCACGCTGAAGCCGCTCTTCGGCAACGAACCCCAGTTAATTAGGGGATCGGCCGTGTGAGCAAATACCACAAAAGTACTCAGCGCCGGTTCTGTGCTGCCCTCTACCTTATCGACCAGCGTGGGCACGGTCAACGAGTATTCGCTGCTCTGGATGGCGTTGGTGGAGCCGACCTGCTCAAATTCGGCCTGATTGATGGTGATGATCTTGCCACTGCCGGCAGCCGCCGGTGCGTTGGTGTTAGCGCCTGCGGGGCCCACCTTGCGCCAGACCGTGTACTCGGTAATCACGAAGCCCTCGGTTCCCTGAATATCGTCGGCAGCCGCCAACCAGTCGACGCGCACCTGACGTCCCTGGTCGTTGGGAACATCGACTATTCTGTTGATAACCGGCTGATTGGGATCGATCATGTCGAGAATCACCAGGGGCTGGGGTGGCTCAGCGGCGCTCAAGCCTCTGGGCGTACCGGAATAGACCACCTCATCTTCCGGATCATCATCCATGTTGGCGGTGAAAATAACGTCGTACTGAATAGCCTTGGAAATGTCGTGATCGATGTTGGTCAATTCATAACTGTTGGGGTCATCAATGGGTCCCCCTTGATATTCCAGACGGTGGATTAGAGCATTTGGCGTGGCGCTGCGGGTACCGAAGACGAAATCGAGGTTGCCATCGTTGTCTAAATCACCGGCCGCACCTCCGTAAAGGCGGAAGGACGCATCCGGAACATCCTTTATTACGGTGGACTTCAGGGTATCGGCATCGGGCTGCAACAGATAGACATTGCTCGTGGCTGAGTTCCAGGAGGCAACCATAATCTCTTCCTGGCCATCCTTGTCGACATCGACCACGGCAGCGGATTTCCAGGAGCCTTTACCAACAATGCCCAACTGTGTCGCGCCAACTCTGAAAGAGTCGCCGGCTGCATCCCAGGTAACCGAGGTGACATCGCCATTGCTTCTGATGGCGTAAACCGTTGGCCCGATGATGGCTAAGTCGTAGTAGACGCCCGAGACACCGCTGAACTCAATGGTCCAGGTCTCAGAACTATCGGCGGCATCAGGAATGTCATCTACCGAGAATATTTGCACGCCGTCGCCAACCCGGGCGCTGGCCACGATCTCGTCGGTACCGTCGCTGTCGATGTCGTTGATGAACCAGCGGAACGGTCGAATATTGTTGTTATCGGTGTCGGTAATGGTGAATTGCGCATTGGGACGAAAGGTGCCGTCGCCGTTGTCTACTCCCATGATGTCGCTGCCATCGCCGGCAGATTCAAACACCACGATTCGGGGTGGATTTGGATTCAGGCCGCCGCCAAAATTATTCACCGGGCCCCAGACGATTTCCTGCCTGCCATCTTTGTCGAGATCCGCTGCCGCAAAGCCAGGCCAGGTATTCTGGAAATCAAAGGGCAGTCGAGTCCACCAGACAATCTGCCAGGCGCCGTTAGAATTCTTTTCGTATTTGTAAATACGAGGCGTCAAATCTTTGCCCAATACATCATGCCAGTCGTTATTGACGGTGTACATTTCCAGCAAGCCGTCGCCGTCAAAATCCACCCCGGCTACCACATTGCCAAAACCGCCGATGTCATCGGGCTGTGCGGGAATAACCGCAGCACGGTCAAAACGATCTTGAGCTTTTAAGGAAAACGAAAACAGGATAAAAGAAGTGATAAACGTTAGAATAGTGACAGACTTTTTCATTGTGCCCTCCTTGAGTCGATTCAGGTTTAAGTAAGTAGTTAGAATTGGTGAGCGTTCACAATAGGAACAACAGAAAAAGAGATTTTAGCAATTTTTCTCCTCTCACCTCCTTTCCGTTAAGAAGCAAAGAAACTTGAGCTTATAGATAGGGTAGTATGAAAAGACCCAATATGATAAAAAAACTAAATGTTAATGTCAAGTAAAAAATGCGGATAATTTAGTCCCAGGTCTAATCCACCAGTTTATTTCTTATGGCGTAATGAATGATTTCGGCGTTAGACTGGAGGTTGGTCTTTTCTAAAATGCGTTTTCGGTAGGTATTGACGGTACTGGAGCTTAATGAAAGTTTGCTGGCTATTTCGTTGGTTGTCTTTCCAGCGCCGATCAACTGAAAGACCTGGAATTCACGGTCGGACAATTGTTCGTGGAGGGCTTTATCGGTGGCTATGTCCAGCTCAAATGCTAACTTTTCGGCCAGCGTCTGACTAATATATTTACCGCCGTCGTAAACCTTTCGGATGGCTTTGATCAGTTCCTCAGACGCGCTCTCTTTGGTGATGTAGCCTGCAGCGCCCGACTTCAGAGCTCGAATGGCAAAACGGTCTTCCGGATGCATGCTTAGAATTAGCACTTTGATTCGAGGGTGCTGCTGTTTCAATTCCTTGAGCAAATCGAACCCACTTTTGCCTGGCATGCTGATATCCAGCACGATGACGTCGCATTGGTTCTCCCGGGTAAAATCCAGCACTTCTGCGGCGTTTTCAGCTTTGGCCACCACGGACATCCCAATTTCTTGCTCGATGAGTTTTTGAAAACCCTCTCTGATTAGAACATGATCGTCTGCAATGAGAATCTCAATCATGTCTTTACCCTTTGTGTTTTGTGGTCCAACAACCTTAACATTAAATGGGTATTCTAACTTTTACCGTGGTGCCTCGACTTTTCTTGCGTCTTATTTCAACCGCTCCGCCCAGTATCCAAGCGCGCTCCCGCATGCCCAGCAGTCCAAATGTGTTCGAATTTTCCAGTCGTTGTTTAGGGATGCCAATCCCGTTGTCTGAAATCTCCACCAGCAAGTGCCCGTCTGACTTTGAGATTCTGACTTCGGATCGAGTGGCCCTGGCGTGTCTTGCAATGTTGGTAAGGGCTTCTTGAAAAATCCTAAAAATAGCGATAGCGGGCTGCTTTTTTAACACAATCTTGTCGATGTCGGATTTAAATTCAAGGTCAATACCCGTCCGGTTTTTGAATTCTTGCGCCTGCCATTCCAGAGCAGGAATCAGGCCGAGACTGTCCAAAACCTCGGGCCGCAGTTCTGTGATCAGGACCCTCAGTTTTTTTATAGTCCCATCGATGAGTGCTTGCATGGCGTCTAATTCATTGGAGAGTTTGGCTGCGTTGATCTTAGCTTGCTCTTGCCGGACTTCCCTTCCCATAAGAGACACATCTATTCTAAGAGCGGTCAGGACCTGTCCTAATTCGTCGTGCATTTCCCTGGCGATGGCCGTTCTTTCTTCTTCTCTGACCGATTGCAGGTGGGCGGCCAGTGCGCGCAACTGATCGCTGGTTTTTTGCAGCGCTTGTTCGGCACGCTTGCGTTCGGTGATGTCGTAGTAGTGTTCGATTCGCCCCCCAGCATAGAGTCCGGTTTGAATAGGTAAACTTCGGTGTTCAAGCCAACGTTCTTCGCGTTTGCCGTCGGCCAGCACATGGCACTCGAACTGTTCCATGCAGGTGTTATTGTCATAGGTCGCTAACACCCTCTTGCAAAACGTTGCAGGATCTTCGAAGATATCTTTGATTCGGTTGTGCAGGAGCTGTCGGTTATCCTTCCCAACGATTTCTTCCCTCCGTAAGCCGAAGAACTGTTGCAGCATCTGGTTGACCCACACAACCCGAAAGTTTACGTCGAGGATAATGATGGCGCCAGTCGAACTATCGAGTACATCGTCAGTCAATGAGCGGTATTTCTGTTCGCTTTCGTGCAAGGCCTCTTCAGCCTGCTTGCGTTCGGTGATGTCGCTGGCAACACCCAGGACAGCCGGCTTTCCTTCATACTCGATTTGTTTTGCGGCGAAATCCAACCACCGGGTCTCCCCACTCTTTGTGAGAATCTTAACCTCATATCTCGAGGGGACTTTTTTGTTTTGCAGCCGCTTGAACCCCCTGGCCTTGACCAGGCTGCGAAAGTCCGGGTGCAGGACGTCCCAAAAGCTCATGCGGAGCAGTTCCTCTTGTGAGTAACCGGTGATCTTTTCCGAGGACCGGTTGACATAGACGTTTTGGCCCTCCTGGTAGATGAATATGGCGGCGTCCACGGTTTCTACTAAAGTGCGAAACTTTTCCTCGCTGGCGCGTAGCGCTTTTTCTGATTTCTTGCGTTCGGTTATGTCGCGCACAAAAGCAAATAAGTACCCTTCACTGCCAAATTCCAGGGAATTGACTGAAACTTCCACCTGATAGGCTTTGCCGTTCTTGGCTCGATTGGTCGATTCAACGGTGGTGGCGCCCCAACGCCGGAATTGATTCCAGGCCTTTTTCCAATCTTTCTTCGGATAGTTAGAATCGACATCGTAAACTTTCATCGAGAGAAGTTCCTTCCGGGTGTATTCCAGATGATTGCAGGCCGCGTCATTGACGTAAACAAAGCTTGCATCAGACTTGACCCAGAAGACCGGATCGGCCGCATGGTCGATACAGAATTGCGCCATTTTCAGAGCTTTCTCGGCCTCCAGCCTTTGCATGGCTTCGGCCAGCACATTGGCTATCGCCTGAAGGAAATAGATGTCATCTTTCGAGAAGGTTCGGCGATGGGTTGTGGCCACGCCCAGGACCCCAAAGGGTCGTTCCTTGCCCGCGATGATGACGCTCATGCCGCTGACCACGCCGTGCTCGAGGAGCAGTATCGGTTTGCGAAATCTCGATTCGGTGGCAAGATTCTCGACGATGACCGGCTGATTGGCAAGCAAGGTGTAGCCGGCCTGGGAGTTTTTTCCAGCGCTTACCCTGGTCTGGCCCACATAACCCTCTTTCCAACCGAAACCGGCTCGCAACATTAGCTCCCCGCCGCCCGGAAGGATCTCGAGGATCTTACAGTACTCCAGGTTGAGGGTTTTCGTCAGTTGAGAGGCGGCTTCGTCCAGCAGGGTGCCAATGTCGGTGCCGACCAGGGCCCGCTGACCGAGGTCGGCCACCGCCGCTTGCTGCTGCACGCGGGCGTGTATTTCTTCCTCCGCCCGTTTGCGCTCAGTGATATCGACGACCCCGGCAATGGCTCCCACGTAATTACCTTCTGAATCGGTGATGGGCGATGTCTCCATCAGAGTTGAGATGCGTTGGCCGTCCTTCGTGAGAAGCTCAAATTCGTGTTGTTCCTTGATGCCCCGCTTGCAGAGCTTGATGCTTCTTTCGTCCATGAACGTGAACAAATGCCGCCCCAGCATTTCATCCACCGTGTAGCCCAGCAATTCGGCCATGCGATGATTTACAAAGCTGGTGTTGGCGTCCTGGTCGATGACCCAGACGCCCTCGTTTAAACTTTCGACCAGTCGGCGGTACTTGGTCTCACTCTCGCCCAACGCCAGCTCGGCTCGCCGGCTTTCGGTAATGTTTTCAACGATGCCCAGATCGTACAACACATTACCGCTGGAATCTCTGATAATAGAAGCTTTTATGTTCGTCCAGATGGTCTCTCCAGTCTTCTTGACATAACGTCGCTCAATCTGGTAGTTGGGGATTTCGCCATCGCGCATCTTGCGGGCAAGTTCCAGACCGGTTTTGGCGTCTTCGGCATGAATGACGTCCGTCAGACTGCGTCCGATGAGTTCTCTTGCTGGGTATCCCAGCATGGCGCAAAAAGCATTGTTGACTTTGATGAAATGAAAGGAAGGACTGAGCAGGTACATGCCGATGGGCCCTTCTTCGAAAATCAGGCGGAACCCCTCTTCGCTTTCAGGCAATGCTTCAGCTACGTGACGTTGCCCGGCATTGCGCTTTTCTAATTCGGTTACACGCTTACGCAGGGCTTTCAATTCTTCTATGAGCTGAGCCTTGTTTTTTTTCGCATGTTCCATGGTTGCCTCTCAAAAAAGATATTTACCTGCAAACGACCAAAAGTGGGCTATTAGAACCGGAAGAAGCGTCTGTTGTAGTTCTAACTCTAACGCGATTGGATTAGTGGTGCAGCAGTAGAATCGGACGGGCAATCACTCTGTTTACTTGAATGATCTCAGAAATACGTGCAACCAAAATAATCAAAATTTTGCCATAAAGCAAGGAATTTATGTAACTATTCAGCCTGTCGTCATTCCTGCATGTTTTAGGCAGGAATCCATGTTTTGCTGATGTTCAGAATAGTCTGGAGGTCGCATGACTTATGGATTCCCGATAAAAGCACTCGGGAATGACAGGCTGAATAGTTACGAATTTATTACCTGTTCGAGACGCTGAGTCTGAGACTAAATTCTTGTTCTAAATAAAACACCAAAGCCGAGGGTAGTGCGCGCAGCGCAACCCTCGGTTAGCGATAATCACA
The DNA here is from genome assembly GCA_046757525.1 of bacterium. Classification (GTDB taxonomy): domain Bacteria; phylum Zhuqueibacterota; class Zhuqueibacteria; order Oceanimicrobiales; family Oceanimicrobiaceae; genus JBHHYI01. The sequence goes on from JBHHYI010000206.1 coordinate 7,203, forward strand.
ATAGAGAACCCTGAAGGGGTTCGACCAGAATGGGGGCAACCATGTTGCACTCGTTAGTGCAGAGCTATTTGCACATCGTTTTCTCTACCAAACACCGACGCTCTCATTTGACGGATAGAAGCTACATGTCCGGCGTTTGCAAGAATCCTGGTTGTATTGCGTTCAAAATTGGGGCTGTTCAAGACCATGCGCATCTTCTAACCCGACACTTCAGGAAACGC
>JBHHYI010000207.1:0-7393 GCA_046757525.1 bacterium
ACGGCCAGGGGCAATTTCTCCTCTGTACCGTAAGGCCTGGGTCTATTGACGGAATCCTGGTTCGCAATGAATTTGGAGCCGTCTGAGTTCCAAACGTAAACCGTGGTCCCTTGACTGGAAGTCAATACGACCTCCTTTTTTAGCCCATCGTTGTCCAAATCTGCGACGATCGGTGAGTTGCCCAATCCCTGGAATGAGTCGGTGAACTGCGGGAATCCGCCCTGTTGGAAATCGTTGCGCAAACTGAAGGTCATAACCGAATCGGGTTCGCTAAAATTGGTGACCACGATGTGAGTATTGGCGCCCGAGCTGGACAAGCTGCTCGGTCTTGAAGTGGGCGTGAAAGCCACCACGTCGGAAGAATCGTTCACCAACATGTTGATATCGTTGGAGCCCCAGAACATATCGAATACGGTCCCGTTTTCTTGACCGGCAGCGGGATGCAGGAGGCCGTAAACCTGCCCGATATCCTGAGCCCCGTCCGCTTCTTCTAAGTCAACCCCACGATTTTGGGGATCGGCGTTGACACGATTGTTTTGCAGGTTGGCTTCGATGACGTTTTCGTTGATATGCCAGATCAGAATTCCAGAACCCGGCAGGCCAAAGTCGTACTCATTGGCCTGGGTGATCACACCCACAACGCCGTCGGCTAAGATGCGCTGGCCCTGACCATCCGATCTGAACTCCACCCGTGTACCCCGGGCATCGCGGCCGATGGCCACATTGTCGTTGGCGAAATCCTGTTGCCGATTCTCGATCAAGAAGTACTCCTTGTTGCTAACAGGAATTTTGTAGATTTTGCTCGGATTCGCCGCTGTGGAAGCCGCCACCGGGAAATCTTCACCCCGGGTTATTTCAATGGGCACTTCCCAACCCAGGAACACCTTGGACCAGGCACAAGGTTCGGCGGGCAACAATCCTGAAAAGTTACCGGAACCCTGGTCCATCAAACCAAAGACGCCTATGCCAGGCAAACCTGTGTCGGTGTTGAATAGATTTGGCAACCCCAATTGATGACCAAACATAACGGCCATGGTGCCGAGCAGACCGATTTCAAAATCTTCCTGACTCTGAGTTTCGGGCAAGAGTATGCCATCTCGAATAAAAAAACTGTTGTTTTGCACCGGTATGCCGGCATAGCTGGGATCGCCGTTTCCTAAATTGTCGTTCAGGGTCTGGAAGTCCAAAAAGACCGACGGCACATCCTGTGGCGTTGGATCAAAATCGAGAGCGAAGTCCGAGCCAACACCCGCGTGAAAGATCACAAAGCTGTCGAATTGTGAGAAATCAATAACATCGACGGCATCCGCCAGTTGAAAACTCTCCTGGAAAAGCTCGCTCAACTTGCGATCCAACTCTTCTTCCGAGCCAACCGGCGTATAAAAACTCATCGGCTGCGACACGGTGTAACTCCCGTCGACGTCCTCTGGAAAAACCTCAAAGTCAAGAAAAAGCTTGCCTCTGGAAACGGCTTTGTAGTAGTTTCGCAGCGCCAGGAGCTGATCCGAAAAATAGTTTGCATCGTGCGGCGGCGGATCGAGTACCGGGTCCGCGCTGTTAGACAGATCGAATTTGCCATTGCCGGTTGTAAGCCGGTTATTGTCTTCCTGAAACTCAACTCGGATGGCCAATATTCTCAAGGTATCGGGGCCGCCCGAACCAAGATTCGAAACAAGCCTGGTTTGGGAGGCGTCTCGAAGATGGAGCAAGTCACGGTCTGAGACGCCACCCGGGTGAAGCTTGAGACTTACTTTTTGGCCATAGACACCATGGCTGTTAACCAGCAACAATATTGAAAGAAACGTAAAAAAGATCGCAGGACGCATGTATATTAACAAGGCAAAGAATCGATTACACACACCAATCTCTGCCTTTATCGATGAGTTTTATCATATTTGTTAGTACTTGGCCTACTTCCCTACACTTAGAGAAAAACGGATGGTATTGGAAACGGCGCTATCTTTGTCGGTAATATAGCTAAAATCAAACTGGTAGATGGAGTATCTCAGGCCCGCACCAAAGGTCAAATACTTAAGATTCCCATCTGGGTCGTGATTATAGCCGGCCCGCAAGGCGATCAAATCGGCATACCAATACTCACCGCCAAGGTTCAGGATGATATCGTTGTTACCCCAGGAACTGAAAAAAGCTTTGAATACGGAATCCGGCGTGCCGTCATCTTTGCGATTGACCAACAGTTTGTTGACATCAAATACGAACGTGAGTTTATTGAACTCCTGATCCACAGCACGGTAGGCAAACCCGGCACGAAAATTAGTCGGGATCGGATCAGCTTGTGCGTCATCAATGTAAGATATTTTGGGGCCGACATTAGATATGTCGAGGCCAAAATTCAACCTGTTGACAATCAAATTCTTTTTGAGAATGCCTACGTCAAAGGCGAAAGCGCTGGCTTTCCCTGATCCCAACTCAGCTCCGGCACCGCGGTCGGACAGATTGCTACGAATGAACCTGAAATTGATGCCCAGGCCAAAGGTTTTCGACAAAAGCGTGGCGTAGGAAAGCGTAATGGCCCATTCTGAACTATTGAAGGTGCCTTCCTCAAAACCGTCGGCATTGGTTCGGGTTTGCTGGCCGAGATTCAGAAATGTGATATCACCGGCCACGGTACCCAGACCTTCGATGGATTGACGATAGGCCCCAAACACATAATAAAGATCCGACAAGTTGAATTGAGGCAGCCATTTCACATACATGGAAGTGAATTGTTTTCCTTGCTGAAAAGCCAGGCCGGCGGGATTGTAGTAGATGGCAGAAACATCGTCTGCTAATCCAACAAACGCTTCACCCATACCCGCGACGCGTGCATGCGGTGAAATCAACAAGAACAGCAACGCAGCTTCACTGACTGCGAACACGTTGGTTACCGCAACGGCAAAAAGCAAAATAACCGTTACAATTATGGTAAGCCTTTTCATAATAGTACGACCTCCTTACAAAAGTTCTTCATGAAAATAGATTTGATTTCATAGATTGAAAACATTCGGTCTAAAAACAAAAAAACCGAATGTTAAAGCCGTCAATCGCTGGATTGACAGTTTCGCCTTTAACCATTCGGCTGACTTGCCCATCTTTTTCTAATCGTTAAAGGCGAAAGGATTGAAATTGACAATGAGACTAAAACAACTAATTTTTTAATAACGAGTATTAAAAAACCCTTAAACCTTTAACGAACAAATTATAGGCAATCCTCTCTAATTCTGTGGCGCAATCAATATAGAAATTAGAAGTTAAATTGTCAAGTCCTTTTTGTAAATTTTGACCAATTTATTTTATTATCGACACACAAATCTACAACTTAATCTTATACCTTCCGGTGGCTTTGAATCGTACCCATCAAGTAAAATATTACAGCAATATTTATGCCACTTTCAGGGGGCATCGCGTCACCACCCCTAACCAACGAGTTTGTATTGGCTTAATACACTTGTTTCAGCACAGAAAGCTAATCGCATTGCAACCAAATACGTTTCAGTAATTCAATTCTGTATCAGATCACTACAATTCCATCAGGGCGTGAACCAACAGATCCAACTCTTCTTTGGTTCGCTTTTCGGTTACGGCGATCAACAAGCAGGAATCCAAGCCCAAATTGTATTTTCCCAAATCTATACCCGCAAAAATTCTCTTTTGAAGAAGTCGCTCAATGATTTGTTCTGGGGGCAAGGGGGTCTCCACCACAAACTCCTTGAAAAATGGCCGGGCAAACCTGAGTTTGAAGCTCTCAATTTGGTCGATTCGTTGAGCCAAATAGTGGCATTTCTCCAGACACTGGGTTGCGACTTCTTTAAGGCCTTCTTTACCCATGAGGGCCAGATAAACCGTGGCGGCCAAAGCATTTAATGCCTGGTTGGTACAGATATTCGAAGTGGCTTTCTCGCGACGAATGTGCTGTTCCCGCGTTTGCAGAGTTAGCACAAAACCTCGTCGTCCCTGGCTGTCCACGGTCACGCCGGCAATGCGACCCGGCATTCGCCGGATCAACGGTTCCCTGACAGCAAATAACCCCAAATAGGGCCCCCCGAAGTTGAGAGCATTGCCCAGGCTTTGCCCTTCCCCCACGGCAATATCTGCTCCGTATTCGCCGGGCGGAGCCAGAATCCCCAGTGAAATCGGATCGTTCACCGAGATGAACAGCGCCTCATAACGATGAGCAAAGTCGCTCACCTGCTGCACTTCTTCCAAACAGCCCAGGAAGTTGGGACTCTGCACGATCACCGCCGCGGTGGATGGGGAGATGGCTTCTTCGAGCAGGTTAAGGTCCGTGGCCCCCTGGTCCAGGGCGATTTCCCGAATCTGGAACCCCTGCCCCTTGCAATAGGACTCGACGATCCTGATATAGTTCGGATGCACGCCCTTAGAGACCAGCACTTCCCGCCGACCCGTGGCCGATATGGCAAGCAAGGTGGCTTCAGCCAGTGCGGAACCCCCATCGTACATGGATGCATTCGCCGCATCCATGCCCGTCAACTGACAGATCATGGACTGGTATTCATAGATAGTCTGCAGCGTTCCCTGGCTGACCTCGGCTTGATAAGGGGTGTAGGCAGTAAAGAATTCAGGACGCAACAGGATGTGATCCACGGCTGCGGGGATATAATGATCATAGGCACCGCCGCCCAGGAAAGAGACGAATTCCCCGGAATGTTTGTTTTGCTGCGCAAGTTCCTTGAGCTCTTTGACGATTTCATATTCAGATAAAGGCGCCGGCAGATTCAGGTCTCGGTTGAGCATCAAATCTTCTGGTATGTCGGCTAACAAGTCCTGGAAGCTTTCCACCCCAATAGTGGCAAGCATCTTTTTGCGATCTTCCTTGGTGTTTTGAATAAACGGCATTTTTTACCCTCGATGTCAATGTGTGTTAGTCAATCTGTGCACTGTAAGCTTCTGGAGACAAAAGCGAATCAATCTCAGACTTGTCGCTGATTTGGAGCTTGATCATCCAGCCTTCGCCATAAGGATCGCTGTTGATCAATTCGGGCTGTTCTTCTAACGCCGTGTTGATTTCGGTCACCTTGCCGCTTAGAGGTGCGAAGAGATCGGAAACGGCCTTCACAGCTTCGATGGTGCCGAAGGGCTCCATTTGGTTGGTTTCAGCGTCGACCTCCGGTAGCTCTACGAAAACGATGTCTCCCAGTTCACTTTGAGCATAGTCTGTGATTCCAACCGTAGCAACGTCGCCGTTAAGCGCAACCCATTCGTGTTCTGCTGTGTAAAGCAGTTTGTCAGGTACGTTCATAAAGCTTTTCCTCCGTATTAAGAAGATTCAGGCAGCATTGGCAAATATTTTCTGCTGAAAATGCTCAACAAACTTCGTGTCAAAATTACCCTCGATAAAATCCCGGTCTTCCAGCACCATCTGGTGAAACGGGATGGTGGTGTCGATGCCTTCGATGACAAATTCCTCCAAACAACGGCTCATCCTGACCAGCGCCTCATCCCGATTCTTACCGTGGGTGATGATCTTTGCTATGAGCGAATCGTAATAGGGCGGGATGACATAGTGGGCATAAGCATGCGTATCTACCCTGACTCCCGGCCCTCCGGGAACATGGAAGCTGGTGATTTTACCTGGAGAAGGACGAAAGTTTTTGGCAGGATTCTCTGCGTTGATGCGGCACTCGATGGCATGGCCGCGCATTTGAAAGCCCTTGTCCCAATCGATCCTGCCACCGCCGGCTACTTCAATCTGTTTCTTGATCAAATCAACTCCGAATACCGCTTCGGTTACTGGATGTTCAACCTGAATTCTGGTGTTCATTTCCATGAAGTAAAACTTGTCTCCATCGAACAAAAACTCTATGGTCCCAGCGCTTTGATAATTGACAGCTTCGGCACCTTTGATGGCGACCTCTATCATCTTTTTTCTAATCTCGGGCGTGATAGCAGGCGAAGGGGATTCTTCGATCAGCTTTTGATGCTTTCTTTGAATGGAACAATCTCTTTCTCCCAAAGCGATGACGTTGCCGTGAGAATCCCCAAGAATTTGAACCTCAATGTGCCGGGGATTTTCGAAGTATTTTTCCATGTAAAGATCGGGATTGCCGAAAGCGGTTTCAGCCTCGGCTCCAGCCATATCAAAGGCGTCAGCTAACCCCGTGGAATCACGCACGATTCGCATGCCGCGACCGCCCCCACCTGCGGAGGCTTTAAGCATCACCGGTAAGCCAATCTCTTTGGCGATGGCATGCGCCTCATATTTGTCCTTGACTACGCCATCGCTGCCCGGAATGACCGGCAGCCCCGCGTTGCGCATGGTCTCTTTTGCGGTCGATTTGTTGCCCATCTTGTCGATCATTCTGGGAGAGGGGCCGATGAATTGAATGTTGCAAGAAGCACAAATTTCAGCAAAATTTGAATTTTCAGCCAGGAAGCCGTAACCGGGGTGAATGGCTTCTGCGTTGGTAACTTCTGCGGCGCTTATGATCTGAGGAATGTTGAGGTAGCTCTGGTTGCTTGGACCGGGCCCGATACAAACCACCTCGTCGGCAAAACGTACATGCAATGAATCCACGTCGGCTTGCGAATAGACGGCCACCGTGGAAATATCCAATTCCTTGCAAGCCCGGATGATGCGCAGGGCTATTTCTCCGCGATTGGCAATTAGTATTTTCTTAAACAAATGAGAATCTCAAGCGTAAGGCGTGAGTATACTATGACTCCTGCAATGTCAGCTCAGTTCAATGCGGAAAAGCGGCTGATTGTATTCAACCGGTTGACCGTTTTCAACCAGAGTTTCGACGATACGTCCATTAAACTCGGATTCGATTTCGTTCATCAGCTTCATCGCTTCAATAATACACAACACCTGACCCTCTTTGATGACATCGTTGACTTCTACGTAGGGATCGGCATCGGGAGCAGGCGCGCGATAGAATGTGCCCACCATTGGAGATTTTATTTCCACATAACCATTGCCCTCGTGGCTACTCTTGCTGGTCGCTTCTTTTTGGGACCCAGCCCCCGGCACGCTTGCCGCAGGTTCTACCCCCGCAGCCGAAATGGGGGCAGGGCCGGGAGGTGCGGCGGCCTGGGCAACATTGGAGACCTGATCAGAATGCGCCTGCGAGTTTGCCGTTGCCTTGGCAATTCGAATGGTTACGCCCCAACGGGAGATCTCCAATTCCGCAATATCGCTTTCTTCAACAATCTTGACTAATTTACGGATCTTCTCTTCGTTCATACCGCCTCCTACCTATTTCGCGGACAAAGGCAAAAGAATAGATAATGATGAGCGAATTCTAAAACAAAACGAAATAATATAGTTTAAAATCCCGTAAAAGTCAACCCTAAACACCTGAGGAATGGGTAAAACCCCGCGCCTGTAAAAAAGCCGGTAACGTTTCCCAAAAGCTATCACAATCCGGTGCAA
>JBHHYI010000208.1:0-7364 GCA_046757525.1 bacterium
TTTCTGCGGGATTTCTATTTCTGTGGGCGGATTTTTTTAATAGTTTTGCCCAAAAACGTTTTGCCTTCTTCGTTGAGATTGACCAAGTTATTATTGCACAGCGGCTAAGTTTCAACTGTCGTCTTGAATCTCCTTGTGCTGACGATGAGTAGAACCACACCCAGGGCCCCCAGCACCGAAACCTCTGGCCAAAGTTGCAGCAAACTGTTACCCTTGAGCATGATCCCTCGAATCACCACGAGAAAATATCTGGCGGGAACCAAATAGGACAGCAATTGCAACGGTTTTGGCAAACTGGTCAATGGGAAAATAAAGCCCGAGAGCATGACCGTGGGCAGCAAGGTCGCGACCAGGGCCATCATCATCGCCACCTGTTGCGTTCGAGCTTTGGTAGAGATCATCAAACCCAAACTCAGAGCCGCAAAGATGAAGACCAGAGAAGAAAATACGAGCAGACTCAGGCGGCCAATAAACGGAACCGCAAAAACGAAATGGGCGATGGCAAGGATGATGATTAAATCGATAAAAGCTAACACAATGTACGGAACCACCTTGCCCACGATGATTTCTATGGGCCGGATGGGAGAGACCAGGATTTGTTCCAGGGTGCCGGTTTCCTTCTCACGCACGATGGCGATGCTGGTCAGGAGCGCCGAGATCATGATCAGGATCAAGGCAGCCAGACCCGGCACGAAAAAATAAGAGCTCTTTAAAGCGGGATTGTACCAGATGGTGGGTTCGACCTTGAAAGCAGGCATTATGGCCTGTTCGGTGTTCACTGAACTGATGACCGCGTTGGCGTAATTGCGGATGGCCTGGGCTGCGTTGGGGTCGCTGGCATCGATCAGCACCTGGATGCTCGTCCGTGGCTGCCGGTACAGCGCTTTGGAAAAATCCTCCGGAACGATCAGGATCATGCGGGCGTCGCGCCGGTCAAAAAACGGCTCCAATTGCGATTCAGGACCAGCGAAATGTTTTACGGTAAAATAATCGCTCCCCTCGAATCTTTGGATGAGTGCCCGGCTGTCCGGCGTTTTGCTGTGATCCAGAACGATGAGGTCGATGTTTTGAATCTCCATATTCAGCGCGAAGCCGTACAAAAACAGCATGACCACAGGCATGAGAATGACGATCACCAGGGTGCGAAAATCCCGCGAAATGTGGATGAATTCTTTTCGGACAATGGGTCTGATTCGTGACTTCAAGAAAAACCCTCTTGGTTAACGGAGTGCCAGATGAATAAATACTTCCTGCATCGTCTGTTTCTCGTAAGCTTGTTTCAACGCCCGCGGACTGTCCATGGCGATGATCTCCCCCTGGTACATGATCGAAACGCGGTTGCAGTACTCGGCCTCGTCCATATAGTGGGTGGTGACGAACACGGCCTTGCCAGCCTCGGCCAGCCGGTAGATAAGGTTCCAAAAATTACGCCGCGCCTCGGGGTCGACGCCGCCGGTGGGTTCGTCCAGAAAAATGATCTTGGGGTCATGCAAAAGGGCACAGCCCAGGGCTAACCTTTGCTTGTAGCCCAGCGGCAGCGCGCGCGTCAACCGACTGGCCCATTCTCTTAGCTCTAATTCTCCCAGTAATTGTTCCCGTTTACGCTTGAGAGTGGCCCGGTCGAGACCGTAAACACCGGCGTAGAATTCGATGTTTTCCGCCACGGTCAAGTCTTCGTACAACGAAAATTTCTGGCTCATATAGCCAATGTTCTGCTTTATCTTTTCAGTTTCTTTCCAGATGTCGAAACCGCCTACCTGGCCGCTGCCTGCAGAGGGCAGGAGCAGTCCGCACAGCATGCGGATGGCGGTGGTTTTGCCAGCCCCATTGGCGCCCAGGAATCCAAAAATCTCGCCGTAATCGACCGTTAGATTCAGGCGCTTGACGGCGCAAAAATGACCGAATCGTTTCTCCAGGTTCTCGGTGTAAACCGCGTGAGAATTCAGCTCAAAGCCTCCTGTTTTTTCATCAACTCCAAAAACACATCTTCGATGCTGGGCCGAATGGACTCGAAATTTGCAATTTGAGCAGGCGCCTTTTCCCGAAGGTGCTGCATCTGCGTTTCATTCAATTTCCGTCCAAAACTGACGTGCAAGCGATCCCCAAATTTTCGCACCGCAACTGCTCCGGTTTCCTTTTGTAGATAGGGAACCAGCAAGCGCGTGTCCGGTCCGGTCACCTCGTACAGAACATAAGGAAACTCTTTGTGCAAATTGTCCGGCTTGTCTAAAGCCAACAGCGATCCTTTGTGCATAAAAGCTACCCGGTCACACAAACTGGCCTCGTCCATATAGGGGGTCGAGACCAGGATCGTCGCCCCTTCCTGACGCAGTTGGTTCAGAATCTGCCAGAATTCCTGGCGGGAAACCGGGTCCACGCCAGTGGTCGGCTCGTCCAAAATGAGAATCCTGGGGGCATGAATCAGGATGCACGACAAAGCCAGTTTCTGTTTCATGCCCCCGGAAAGGTCCTTGGCCAGGCGTTTCTTGAAGGCGTCCAGTCTGCTGAATTGAAAAAGCCGCTCCAGCCGTTGCTTCCTCTCCTCACCAGAGACACCAAACAGATCGGCGAAAAAGTTCAGGTTTTGGATCACAGTGAGATCGGGGTAGAGAGAAAAGCGCTGCGGCATGTAGCCGAGAATCGAGCGGATGTAAGGGACTTCCGTGCGCACATCCTTGCCGGCCACGTACATTTCCCCTTGCTCGCATGTCAACAGGGTGGTGAGCGTGCGCATGGTTGTCGTCTTGCCGGCGCCGTCCGGCCCAATAAGGCCGAACAGTTCGCCGGATTTGATTTGTAACGAAAGATTCTTTACGGCTGCAACGGAACCGTAGTTTTTGCTGAAATTTCTTATTTCGATGGCTAATAGGGCCACTGAGTGTACCTCAACCTAAAAGAATCAAACACCGAAGGCCACTGAAAACACCGCAAGAAACCCACGGTGGCCCTGCGTTCTCTTTGTGCTGCCAAGCCTGAATTCGGTAATCCTCGGTGTGCTTCAGTATTTTAGTTTCAAAAAAAGAATTAAACACCGAAGGCCACTGAAAACACCGAAAGAAACCAACTGTGACACTACGCTCTCTTCGCGCTGCCAAGCCTCAATTCGGTGCTCTTCGGTGTGCTTCAGTGTTCAATTACCCAAAAAATGAATTAAACACCGAAAGTAAACCAAAGTGGCGTTACGTTCTCTCTGTGCTGTAAGCAAAATTCAGTGTTTTTCGGCGTCCTTCGGTGTTTAATTTAGACGCCAGCTTAGAAGGTCAACGCTACCTCCACTGGCATGCCATGCTTTAACAATTTGTCTGGGTTGTCGATGTCGACCTTGACGGCGTACACCAGGGAGGTGCGATTCTCATCGGTCAAGATATTTTTGGGCGTAAATTCTGCTTTGGGACTGATCCAGCTCACCCGGCCAGCCAAAGTTTTGGCAGTGCCGTCAATCCTGATCTCGACTTGCTGGCCCACTTTGATTTTTGCCAGAAGCGTTTCGGAAACGTAGACCTTGGTCCACATTTTCTCCAGGTCGATGATTTCCACCACCGGGGCCCCCGTGGGAACGGTCTCGCCGGCTTCGTAATATTTCGTGGTCACCGTGCCCGAAAGCGGGGCAGTAATGGTGGCGTCACGGATCTGCCGCCTGAGCAGTTTGCTCTGGGCTTGCAGCCCCTTTTGCTTGCTCTCGACCAGCCGCAAGTTCTGTTGGCTGTTCTCCAACTGCGTTTTTGCGGCGTGGTATGCCTGCTTTAAATCGTCCAAGAGCTGCTCAGAGACAGACTTCTTTCTGTACAGCTCCTGGTATCGCTGGTATTTCTTGTCGATGTGGTCAAAATCGGCCTGGGCTTTTGCTTGTATGTTCACGTTTATTTTTTGTTGAACGCTCACCTCTTCGAGGGCGGCCTGGATTTGCTGCCACTGGTAGACCAGCTTTTCAGTGTCGATGACGGCGATCACCTGGTCCCGGGCAATATCTTGTCCTTCGTCGAAATAAAGTTCCAGAATGAGACCACCCGTCTGAGCAGCCACTTTAACAGAGGTGCCTTCCACAATGCCGCTGGCCGTGAACCGGTTTGCCTCGCCATTGCCACACGCCAAGAAAATTAGCGGAACCAGTAAGAATGAAACCGATGACCTCCTGCGTTGTCGCATTCTTCCTCCTTATTGTTGCAATTGAGCTATTGTTCCCACCGCCTTTTTCAGGTTGGCCAGGAAAATGTAATACTTGATCGTGGCCCGGTGGGTTTGCAAGGCGGCCCGGGTCAAGTCGGTTTCCGCCGTCACCAGATCGTTGGTGGAGGCGATGCCGTTGCGGTGCTGCACCGAAACGATGCGGTAGCGTTCTTCTTGTTGTGCCTGCAGTTCTTCTGCGAGCTCGAGTTCCTGCAAACTGAACTGCAACTTCTCAAAACTCTCCTCGACCTCGTACTCAACGGTGCGCAAAAGCTCTCTTTCTTCCAGAGTGAGACGGTTGTAATGAACCTGAAAGGTCTGCACTTTTTTCTGGTCGCCTTTCCAGCGCCACAAATTCCATTGCAATTTGACACCCACAGAGTAGTAATCCATCCAGGAGTTTGCGACGGGATCCAGTCCCGGCTTGGCGTAATGAAAATTTGCGCTGGCGAAAATGTTGGGAAAATAGCTGGAGCGAACCAGCTTTTGCTGAATTAACGCGGCTTGTTGAGCCAGGCGCACGCTCTTCAACTCAGGCCGCATGCTTAACGCCTGTGCTTCCAAATCTTGCAAAGGTGTAACAACGCCAGCAGGGCGTGCCAAGTGCACCTCGGCAATGGGTCTGACTCGCGGCAAATCCAGAAGTCGGGCCATCTGCAGATTGGTGAGCTTGGTGGCCAGGCGGTTGTCCGCTAACTCGATTTTCACGCTCAAAGCCTGGTTGTAAACCTGCAAGGTGTCGAACGCCATGACTTGCGCCGCGTCAAACAGATTGCGCACCTGCTGCAGTTGAATCTGCAAGCGCTTCAGGCTGGTTTCCAGGATCCTTTGGCTATTGTACAAATCTTGCGCCTGATAAAAAACGAGATAGACCTGGTGGTAAATTTCGTTGGCAAGGATGTCGAATTTCAGCTCTTCGCTCATCGAGGCGTTTTTGGCTAAATCGACCTGGGACTCGAGACGAAAGCCGGTGAAGATGGGCTGCTGAAGGCCAAGCATGAGTTCCGAACGATCGTGTCCACCCAAAGCTACTCTTCGATTCTGAATGCCGATGGTCTTACTCAAATCGATTTCGTTGATTTCGGAGACATAGCTGGACGTGGCCGAGAAATCCAGGCTGGGAAGTCGCTGAGCTTTTTGCACCAGTTCCTGCAGGCGCGCCACCTGCTCACCCGCCTGCTGCTGCTTTAATTTCAGATTGTTTTGTTTGGCTAACCGCAAGGCCTCTTGCAGATCGAGAGGAACCTGCGATGAACCCTGCCCGAAAAAGAGAAGTCCGCAGCAGAGTTGCAGCAGGAAAAAGAGAAGTCCTGTTTTCGAACGCATTTTCATCGGGACTTGTGCTCCTTGTTTGGATAAGTTTCTTGCAATTTAGACCGCGCGGTGTCGGTCAGGATGCCTTCAAAGATAATCCGAATGATGGCCTCAAACACTTCCGAAGCCGTAAACGGGAGTTGCGACAAGGTCTCTGGATTGATGATGTTCTGGATGGCGTTAAAATAAACCAGAACCACCACTTGCCGAATGAGGTCACCGCGAAACATGCCTTTTTGAATGCCTTCTTCGATGAGAGCGCTGAATTTGGTGTGAATCTGTTCCTCGCGAAACCGTTCGATCTTGTCCCAGGCATCGGGAGCGCTTTTCCGGATGTCCTTGAGGAAAGGTTGTTTGAATGTCTGTGAAATGTGCTCGCCGAGAAACGCCAGGAGCTGCTGCAGTTTTGCCATGAAGTCCAGTTCGGGGTCCAGCAAAATTTGTTCTGCGCCGACTCTGATCTCGTTCATGCTCGCTTCCATGACTCTTTGCAGCAGCACTTGCTTGCTGGGGAAATACTTGTAAAGCGTTTTCTTGCTCATGCCCAGCGCTGCGGCGATTTCATCCATGGTGACCTTGGAGAAACCGAAATTCGAGAACTCTTCTTTGGACTGGTCTAAGATTCTTTTTGTGATTTCCTTGGCCGTCACTTTTCCACCATAGAAACTTATTTAGTTTTCTAAGTTTCCAATTTAACAAAATAAGCGTCATAGTCAAGGAAATTTTGGGGGTCTTGCTATTCATCCGACGAGCGGGAGCCGCCGGATGAATAGTCCTCGGAAAGTCATAGTCGAAGTGGGTGCTGCTGTGTCCTTGCATTCAGAGAGGCAGAAAGAGACGCTAATCGGACTCAGATGCAGGTCGAAAATGTGTGCCTAAAGCGGATCATTGCGAGTCCGTCAGTTGCCGAACTCCTCGCAATAACTGCAATGATAATAGGGAATCGCTCTATTAAACTCCAACTTGTCCTGCGGGCTTAGAATCTCCGAAGATTCTTGGCTCGTTGCTCGTTACTTCGGACTTCCGATTCTACGATTCCGACTTGCAAGAAGAAAGGCCAAAAGGTGCGTACAGCGGACACCAACCGATAGCTGCCGTGAAAAGCGGCACCACACCGATGGCACCCCACCAGCTTTTGAGCACGAAGCCCGCAACAATAAACGCCACCCCCAAAACTATCCTGATCACTTTTTATGTCTGTCGCCGGTTCTTCGCGGATGCGGTGCTGCGTTGAACTCTTCCTCGTGGGATTTCTCGCTGGACTGAGCACTGGGGCTCAAATTCCCTACGAGCATGCAGTGTGAGTGGCGAGGGGACGGTACACGGACAATTCAAGCAAACAACTTAAGGCCTGAATCTCCTGATGTCTACCTCTTTGATCGCCCTGTAATGCTTATCATTTGCAGTGAGCAATGGCGTTCCTATTACAACTGATGTGGCGCCAATTAAGGCATCTGCAAGCTGAATTGAGTGACTTAAATAATGCTGTTCTACATAGAACATGGCCTTCGCGGAGATCTCTTCATTCACATAAACAATTCTTGTCTGCCAGTTCCTGAGGGCTCTTTTCAGAGCAATGAATTCTCTTTTATTTCTCATTCCCTGTACTAATTCTATATAGCTGATCACTGACATATTGAATCCCCTCTGCGTGTCGATTGTTTTTTGAGCTTTTAGATTGCCCCTCATGTACCATATCAACACGTCGGTATCAATCAATATCAAAAGCGCCCCTTTCGCAGTTCCTTTACATATTCTTCAACCGACTCCGTCTCAGAATAATCTTTCCAAATTCCAAACAGCTCTATTTCAGGAGTATTTTCTAAATCCTTATTATCGATGGGGACCAGTTTTGCGTAGGGCTTACCGTGGTAGGTGATGAC
>JBHHYI010000209.1:0-7335 GCA_046757525.1 bacterium
TATCTGCGCGGGATCTCCTTTGAATACCGCGGCCCGTGGAAGTTCGGCGACCGTCTGGTTGAGAGCCTGCTCAAGAATACCCACCTTCCCCCTGGCTACACGTTGCGGCGCACCAGCTTCTTTTTTCTTACCAAGGAAGAAAAACAGCAAATTTACTGGGTGCTGGCTTTCGCCTTGCTGTTGGTTTTCATGGTGACCGCCGGTCTGTTTGAGTCTCTGGTGCAGCCGTTTACCGTCATGCTCACGGTACCCCTGGCCCTGATCGGCACCTTTGTGATCTTTTATCTCACTGACACCAGCTTTGACCGCTCCGCTTACATCGGCGTGATCTTGCTGGCCGGCATTGTGGTAAACAACACGATCATCCTGGTGCACCACATCAATGAGCTGCGCCGGGACGATTTTGCCGTTCTGGATGCCGTTGTCCAGGGAGCCCAGGACCGTGCGCGCCCAATCCTCATGACCTCTGCCACGACGATTTTGGGCCTGTTCCCCTTGGTTCTGTTTAGCCACGCTGAGGAAAGCATCTGGTATGCACTCTCCCTGGTAACCATTGGCGGTTTGCTCAGCTCGACCTTGTTGGTTTTAGGGGTGATTCCAGCGGTGTATGTTCTGTTCGTGAGATTGGGAACTCTGGGATAGCTAAATAAATTGATTTTATGGTTTTTTCTTGTATCTTTCTTTATTAGCGCAACAGCAGCAACAATAGTGAAGCCAATCCCATTGAGGTGACGTTATGGCACAGACAGTCCAAAAACTAACCCCTGCAAATCTTAGATTCACCTACAACGATTATCTCTTATTTCCGGACGACGGCAAAATAAGCAAGCAAAATCTTGGATAAGAAACTCGCCTTTGTACTTTCTCTTCCATGAAGAGTGTTAGACCCCGTAATTTGTTAAGACCCAAAATGCAAGCAAACTGTTTTACCAGCCGCCTACATCAGGTCGTTGAGGATGTGGGGATATTTCAATCCGGAACCTGTGTTGAATAAGACGATTCTGTCGGACGCCTGCACGGCACCCGATTCACGCATCTGTTTCAAGGCCGCCCAGGTGGCAGCCCCCTCGGGACAGACAAAAAGCCCCTCCTCGCAAGCCAGCTCTTTCACGCCCTGCAAAATCTCCTCGTCGGAGACAGAAACGGCCAGGCCGTTGCTTTCCTTGAGCGCTTGCAGAATCAAGGTGTCGCCGAAAGCTTTGGGTACGCGCAGGCCCGCAGCAATGGTTTCGGCGTTTTCGAAAAAATCGGAGTCGTCACGGCCTGCTGCAAACGCCCGCGTAATGGGATCGCAACCGGTGGACTGCACGGAAACCATGCGCGGCCTTTGCTCCGAAATCCAGCCCAATGCCTGCAGTTCGGCAAAAGCTTTCCACATGCCGATGAGACCCGTGCCCCCGCCCGTGGGGTAAATGACCACGTCGGGAAGCTGCCAGTTGAATTGCTCAGCAAGCTCAAGCCCCATGGTCTTCTTGCCTTCGATTCGGTACGGCTCTTTGAGTGTGGACAAATCGAACCAGCCCATCTCGTCTTTGCCTTCCGCCACCTTCTTGCCGCAATCGCTGATGAGCCCATCGACCAGAGTCACCTTCGCCCCTGTGACTTTCGACTCGATCGCGTTGATCTGCGGCACGTCGCGGGGCATGAAGATGAAGCACTCCAGCTTGGCACGAGCTGCATAGGCCGCCAGGGCACCGGCGGCATTACCTGCTGAAGGAATAGCGACGCGCTTGACACCCAGCTCCAGCGCTTTAGACACGGCCGCCGAAAGCCCCCGCGCTTTGAAGCTGCCCGTAGGGATTTGGGCCTCGTCTTTTACCCAGACGTAGGAGAACCCGTATTTTGCAGCCAGGGTGGCAATGGGAATGAGCGGTGTGAACCCTTCTCCCAACGAAACAATATTCTTCTCATCCAGAACGGGTAGGAGTTCTCGATACCGCCACATGTCGGGATTTCTCGCAGCAAGGTCTCTCTTGCTCAGGGCAGACTTTGCCTTTTCAAGATCGTAAACGACCAGGAGAGGCTTGTTGCAATCAGGGCAAAAGGTTTGCAGTTGATGATGGTCAAACGTCTTTTCACAGCGGCTACAAACTAAGTGATTCAAAAAGCTCATTACAATACTCTTTTGTTAGGTTCTGTTTTCGTCCGAATTGTGCGACACTCCGTGGTTGATTTGCATAGCTTCACTCCAAGGCATGACCAAAATAAATATACCGGTCCAGCATTCGCACAAAAGAGCTCCATTTCACCTCCGGTTGCTTTTCCCTCTTCATAATTCGCAACAGCGCGTTTGCTTTGGAGTCTAACTCGTCGGCATAATAAAGGATCACAGCCTCGAACATCATCGGCACCACGGGCGACGCTTGCTCCAATTTTCCCTGGTGGCTCAGGATTAGGTGAATCACTTCTGTCTCCAACTCTTTAGGGAAGTCTGCAATCGTTTTGATCTTCTCAGCCACAAGTTGAGCCCCGATGACGATGTGACCGACCAGGCGTCCGGCGTCGGTGTAATCAAAAAACGTCTTGTAGGTGTACGAGTGAATCTTGCCGATGTCGTGGAGCAGCCCACCGGTGATGAGCAGGTCTCGATTGGTGTTGGGGTACACTTGCCCTGCTTTGTCGGCAATATCGGTCACCGAAAGCGTGTGCTCCAACAATCCTCCCAGGTAGTTGTGGTGCCAGAGTTTGCCGGCCGGGGCCTGGCCAAAGGCCTGTCTGATCTCCTCATCCTCGAACACCAAATGCAGCAGCCGGTTGTAGAACGGATTTTTCACGCTCTCGACCAATTCATCCAGATGCAAGAATAGAGCATCGCGGTCTTTTTCTGTGGCAGGAACCAGCCTGGTCAAATCGTAGTCGTCTGCGTCGCTGACTATGCGGATTTTTTCCACGGTAAGGTGATGCTGGCCCTTGAAATTGATGACCTTGCCTTTCACTTTCACTACTTCAGCGACGACCAGGGAATCGAAGGTTTTTTGCACGTCATCCCAGACCGTTGCGGAAATGCGGCCCGAAGCGTCTCCCAACTCCAACGACAAGTAGATTTCATCGGAGTCCCGTTTAGTTTTGATTTCTTTCTTGCGCAAGACAAAAAAATCTAAAAATTTTTGTCCGGTTTCAAAATCTCTTATCATGATTTTACCCAGTTTAAAGGTGTTGAACTGCAGTTGTGCAATATCTTTTCGACAAGCAGACCCGTCCAACCTACTCTGGAATTAACAGCAAATGCTCCTCAGCAGAGCGCGCGATTCTCTCTTCGTTCATGTCCATGGCGTGGTATTCGCCTTGCAGCCAGAGATGGGTTTGATCTTTGTAATGCCTGCTCATACGTTGCCCGGACTCCCCGGTGGTGATCACCGACCAGGTGGCTTCGGGGTTGGCAAGATCCACCAGTTGGCGGGTGGACGCGCCCAGCAGGGCGTCAAAAGGCGCACCGAAGCGATATTCGGAGTTGTTGATCGTCATGGTAGAGCCGCCGCGCGAGAAAGGCCCCAAATTGAAGAGAGCGTCTAAAGGCCTGCGGACTCCAAGTGGGTGCCTCATGGTCAACGTGTGAATCTCTCCCCAACGCCAGTTGCTGATGTTTTCGCCGGCCAGCGTTCTTAGCCACTGGTAGGCATCCACCAGACTCTTGACGAGAATTTCTCGCCCGTCAGGAGCCGGGCCTTTGACTGGCTTGGTTTCAACCTCTCGAGTGTTCACATTGTCGAACCAGTCGGATCGGCCCCTTTCCAACAACGCGGTCACAACCCGGAAGGGCACGTTGCCCAAACGAATGTAGTTGTGAAACAGGGTCTCGCCCATTTCATCTTTCAGGGTATTTTCCGTCAGCTTCAGAAAGAAAGCGTGAAAAATGGACGTGGGGATGCTTTCTGCGGATTCGACGTAATCCCAATCGCGGATCAGGTTGTAGATAAGCTCCAATTTCTCGTCCGGATGGCTCTCTAACTGCTGGCGCACGGCCTGCAAGAGCAAAGGCATGATCCGCTGAGCATGGGTAGAGAACAGATCGGACTGAATGACTTTGAAATCATCCAGAGAGAATTTTTCTTTTTCCGCGAGACGTTGGCGAATCCGGGTCGCACGACTGGGCGGCTCCCAGAGGTAGGTAATGTAATAAGGGTAGCGGTCGTCTACGATTTTGTTGTTCGCGGTTACGATAAAACCCTCTGGTGGATTCAGCACATGGGGCAGCTTCTCAAAGGGAACTTCGCCGAGCCATTCTCCGCGGCCAAGCCACCCGTTGTGGGGGAACATTCCGGTGGCGTTTTTCCTGACCGGAATGGCTCCACCCAAGTAGTAGCCGATGTCGCCGGAAGCAGAGGCGAAAACAAAATTCTGCGCCGGCACTTTGTATTCCCGAAGCGCGCCTGTAAACTCGTGCCAGTTTCCAGCCTTCATGATTTTCAGAATTGCTGCCATCTCATCGCTTGGCTGCTGCCCGGTCCAACGCATGGCTACGGCGGTCCTGGCCTCCTTTAGCAGCGGATGATGCTGGCTTATGATCGGGCCATGTTGCGTGAAAACAATCTGCAAAGGCACGGCTCCCCGGTCTTTGACAGCTATTTTTTCTTCAACGATTTTCAATTGCCGCCAGCCATTTTCGCTGCGATATTGCAAGGAATCCCTGGGATTGATTTTCTCCACATAAAAATCAACATCGTCGACCATGCCATTGGTCAGGCCCCAGGCGATGTTCTCATTGTGACCGATCACAACGCCGGGCACTCCGGGCAAAGACACGCCTGCTACATCGATCTCCCCTCCTGACAAATGCACCTCATACCAAACAGAGGGGGTCGTCAGCTCCAGATGCGGATCATTGGCCAGCAAAGGTTTGCCAGAAACCGACTTCGTTCCAGAAACGACCCAGGAGTTGCTACCCAATTGGGCGCTTTGCATTCCGAGAAGATCTCGGAGAGCAAATCCGGAGTCCAAAAACGGCTGAACAGTACTCCAAAATGGTTTTGCTTCCTGTGGAATAATAAATGGGCCTGATTTGGGAAAACCAGGGATGATCTCTCTTACCTTTCGAGTTCCCAGTTTTTCGACCAATTGTCCCAAAACCGGCTCGATGTACCAACTGAAGGAGAGCTTCCAGGCCATGAAGCGCGTGAAGGCCAGGCTGTCTTCAACCCTCCATTTGTCTGGCTTATAATTCAACAAGGCAAATTCAATGGGGAGCTGGTCCTGGTGGCTGTCAATAAACGCATTGACGCCTTCGGCATACGCTTCCAGGGCCTGGCGCGATTCTGGGGAGAGTATCGGCAAGATTTCCTTAGCCATTCTGGCAAAACCCCAGGTTCGGAGATGGCGATCGTTTGCTACAGCCTTCTCACCGAATATTTCGGCCAAACGGCCGCAAGCTATTCTGCGGTTGAAATCCATCTGCCAGAGACGATCCTGAGCCGTAATGTAACCCTGCGCCCGAAACAAATCCTGTTCGTTCGCTGCAAAGATGTGCGGCACCCCGAACGCGTCGCGATAAACCTCAACAGAGTCGCTTAACATGGTCAGCGACAAGCGGCCCGAATTCTCGGGCAAAGACTTGGTAAGCAGACGGTAGCAAAGAACCAGAATAGTAACAGCTACAACAGCGACGAAGCCAGCCACGGAAAAAAATCTTCGCCAACCTTTTACCATCAACGCTACTTCTCCCCCTGTCTTAGAAATACTCCAGGTAACCAATCTTGAAGACTCGACTCACGTCCGACAGTCTTTGACCATTCTCCAAAATGTTCTTCAAATAAAACTCCAGAAAGAGTCGATCTGAAAAAATCCACTGCACGCCGGCGTTCAAATAACCGTCGCCTGAACCAAATGCTTGTGTACTGTCGTCGTTGCGGGCCAAATCGTATTCCAGCATGAACCGGAATTCCCGGCTGAAACTCAGGTCCGCACCCAGGAAGAGGTTCAAGTCCTTGTCGTTGTCGTCGTTTTCCAGGCTGAGATTCAAGCCGCCATGCAGTCCCAGATTGAACAAGAAGGGGTAGTTCTTGCTGAGCGCAACAAAGAATCCCTTCGACTTGATCCGGTACCGGTTCAGGGCATCGTCATAAGCGCCGTAGCCCTGAGAATCGAACCCAATCGTCACAGCCGGGGTCGCAAAACTCTCATCCAGAAGGCGCACACGCGCTTGAATGCCCGGCGCCGGATTCCAGTTCACGTCGCCTGCTCCGATGACGTTTTCGCCGCCGTAAGACAGTCCAAACATGAACCGCGGTGTGATCCCAACCGCCACGGCGCCCAAGAGACCGCCGTTGGCGAACATGCGCAAATTGATGTCGAAGCTACCGCGGTCCAAAGTGGCTGCAGTAGGAACGTCGATCAAGGTCCTTTTGTCAACCGCGTCTTGCGCGCGCAGATTCGTCATGCCAAATAGTACCAAAATAATCAAGCCGATTCTTTGTTTCATTTTCTCCATCCAATAATTGTGTTCAAATGCTGTTTTTCACAGTTTCTTTCTAAAAAAATACTGGCCCTATATAGAACACATCTGCTCACCGGTGCCGGTTTAGTTGCTTCTACAAATAGAGTCGCACCAAACGTTCAAAAAGTCACAAAACTTTGAAAATCACGTCGCTGCATAGGCATCCGGTGCACCAGTTTGTTAGCTCAACATTTTAGGATTGGTTACCAGATTCTATTAACGCCATATTGGTCAAATTGGGGGTCTTTACTCAGTAGATACATTTTTTCTTGAACACATTGTGAAAGTAAAAGTCTATCAAAAGGGTCTCTATGATAAAATGGTAAATTTTCTATTGGAAAGACATGGTGAGGCTGAATAGTGAGGAGTCTAATGTTATTCTCAGTAGCGTGTTTATCAATAAATTTTGCAAGTTTTCCCCGAACAGATAATTTGTTCAAACTGATTTTGATTGCCATTTCCCAAATGCTTGCCACACTCAAATATATTTCATTTGAATTATCGAGATATATTTGTCTAACTTTTTGTGTTAGGATTTTATTATCTTCGATAATCCAAAGAAAAGTATGTGTGTCGAGTAAATATTTCATTTACATGTAGTCTTTGAAATCATTCAACGGCAAATCGAAATCAGACGCAATTTTGAATTTTCCTTTTGCGGTACCTAATTTTCTTTTTGGCCTGGATTGCTCAAGAGAAACAAGTTTTGCAATGGGTTTATTGCCCTTGGCAATTATGATTTCATCTCCATTTAGAACTTGTTTAATCAGTTTGGAGAAATGTGTTTTTGCTTCATGTATATTGACTTGTCGCATATCAATCTCCGTATTAGTCTAATTTATGACTAAGTTACCGATAATTTTTGCACAAATCAAGCTTTCTTCTTAATTTTATTGCGCGCTAAC
>JBHHYI010000210.1:0-7313 GCA_046757525.1 bacterium
TAAAGATCGCGTTAGATCTCAAATAGATGGTCTTCAAATTAAACCTCCTAATAATTCGCAGACTTCGCTATTTCCCCCATCTATTATCGCTCATGCGGTTTCTTCTTAAAATCCAGTTTTCACCCAATTAGTTTAGCCATATTCTTCAAAATTTCGATTTGAGTAGCCACCCCCATTTTCATTTGATTTCTTGCCATTTTTCTTTATATTAAAATTATGGTTATGGAAGAGAAAACAATTGCAGCAGACCCCACCGTTCATTACGACGCTGTCCATTGCTTCATGGACTATTTCCGTCTGCGGGCCCAAAAACCCGAGCGGAGTTTCCTGGGGGAAATTCTGACACATTTTGCTAAGCTGCCGTATGAGAACCTCAGCAAAATAATAAAACTCCGAGAAAACTGGCAATCGGATGTCAACAAGATTCGTCTGCCGGAAGAGGTCATCGCCGGACACGTTGAGAACAAACTGGGCGGCACCTGCTTCTCGCTAACCTTCTTCCTGCAAAGCATTCTAACACAATGCGGCTTTGTTTGCTACCCGGTCATGGCCGACATGCGCGCGGGTCGTAACATCCACTGCTGTTTGATCGTGATCGTGGATTCGGTTAAGTACCTGGTCGACCCGGGCTACCTGTTGACACAACCCATGGAACTGAACCCACAAAAGCCCAGACTGTATCGCACCGAATTCGCCGGCGTGGAGCTGCGATTTGACTCCCAGACTCAGCGCTACGATTTGCTGACCTTCAACAACAATGAAATGAAATGGCGCTACCGCTTTCAGGACCGGCCTACGCCTTCGGATGAATTTTTGCAGCACTGGCTGGCCTCGTTTGGCTGGAATTCCATGCACGGCATCTGTCTGACCAAACTCACCCGGCAAGGTCTTATTTTTGTGCACAAGACATTTATGCGCGAAACCACGTTTAGCGGCAAGCGAAATCTTAACATTAAACGAAACTACCACGCCACCATCCACGAGGTCTTCGGTATCGACAAGCAGCTTGTCGAGCAGGCGCAGGAAGCTTTGGCAGCCAATCTTGCCATGGAAAGAGCATTGGGACTTTGGGTGCCTGAAAGACTTTCATAGGTTCTGGCGTCCAAGAAAATCGACCTTATTCTAACATTCTTCATTCACTGGCGGAGCATCCGTGAAAAGTGAACTAAGCGAACAAAAACTAAAGGTCTTGCTGAAAGAAGCCATTGCAGAAGTTTTCGAAGAGAGAAAAGAGTTAATCTACGATTTCATCGTGGAAGCTATTGAGGATATTGCCCTAATAAATGCCATTAAACAAGGGGAAAACACATCCTCTGTCAGCCGAAAAGAGATATTCAAAATACTGAATGGCGAAAATTGAAATCAGAATTACATCGGAAAGAGATCTACAGATACTTCCCCTGACGATGTTTTTCAAACAAAGAGATAAGATCAGTGCACAATGAAACCCAGTGAACCCGACCCGGTCAAGCTCTTTGTGGGCATCTTGTACAGCGATAAATCTCTGCTGCAAACAGCCGTGCAATGGCTTCAGGAAAGGTTTGGCGCCATCGATTACAGGAGTCCGAGTTTTGAATTCAATGTCACCGATTATTACGCTGAAGAGATGGGGACGCCGATTTTCAGAAAATTCGTCTCTTTTTTTGATTTGATCAATCCCAAGGAAATCGTTCCCATTAAAATCGCCACCAACGCTATCGAGGAGCAATTGGCTGTGGCGGGCCGGCGCAAAGTGAATTTAGACCCCGGGTATATGGATCACAACAAAGTGATTTTGGCTTCGGCCAAATTCAATTCGCAAAAAATCTACCTCAACGGTGGCATTTACGCCGATCCCACGCTGTGGTACGAAAAAGGCAAGTTTCTACCCTATCCTTACAGCTTCCCCGACTTCAAGTCGAATATCTACAATGAAACCTTTTTGCACATTCGTGCGCGTTACAAAGGTCAACGGAGAAAACTTACCAAATAAGGCAAGATCATGACCTCAATAAAACTCAGGGACGACGCTTACGCAATCTTCAAAGCCGGCTTGCAAGCCGCCGACCCCAAATTAGCTGTCCACAAATTTGTTAAGATCCAGAACCAAAACTTGGTAGTCGACGGCCGCCCCTACGATCTCGGCCAATTCGAAAGAATCTTCGTCGTAGGCGGGGGCAAGGCTGGTGCGAGCATGTCTGCAGCCCTTGAGGAAATATTGGGCGAACGCATTTCCGAGGGGTTGGTCAATGTCAAATACGGGCACACCGAACCGTTGCAAAAAGTGCAAATCCAGGAAGCCGACCATCCTGTGCCGGACGAAGCCGGCATGGCGGGTGCGCAGGCGATGGTTCAACTTTTGGCAGAAACCGGCGAACGCGATCTGGTGATCTGTCTAATCTCCGGCGGCGGGTCGGCGCTGCTGCCGCTGCCCGTGGACGGCATCTCGCTTAGTGAGAAGCAGCAGGTGACTAAGAAGCTGTTGGCTTGCGGCGCCACCATCAACGAAATGAACGCCGTGCGCAAGCACATCTCCAGAATAAAAGGCGGGCAATTGGCCCGTGTGGCTTCCCCTTCAACTCTGGTGAGCCTGATGCTTTCGGATGTCATCGGCAACCCGCTGGACGTGATTGCCTCGGGGCCGACTGTGCCAGACGATTCAACTTTTGCCGACGTCAAGGAGATTCTCGAACGCTACCAGGTCTGGGGTGACATTCCTGCCGCGGTAAAAAACCACCTTCTGAAAGGCGTAAATGGGGAAATCCCCGACACACCCAAAGAGGGCGATGAGATTTTTTCCAGAACGCAAAATGTGGTGATCGGCAGCAACATTCAAGCGGTCCTGGCTGCCGAGGAACAGGCCAAAGCCCTGGGTTACAACGCATTGGTGTTGTCTTCGTTCATCGAAGGCGAAACCAGAGAGGTAGCCAAAGTGCACGCGGCCATTGCCAAAGAGATCGTGCAAACCGGCAAGCCTGTCCCCCGCCCTGCCTGCGTCATCTCCGGCGGCGAAACCACGGTGACCATTCGCGGCACCGGCAAGGGCGGCCGCAACCAGGAATTCGTCCTGGCCGCAGCCCTGGACATCGCTAGCCTCGATTCGGTCGCGATTCTAAGCGCAGGCACCGACGGCACCGATGGCCCTACCGACGCGGCCGGGGCTATTTGCGACGGCCAGACCGTGCCACGCGCTCAAGCATTAAAGCTGAATCCGCTGGCGCATCTGTTAGAAAACAATGCCTACCCGTTCTTTCAAGACTTGGGCGATCTGTTGGTCACCGGGCCAACCAACACCAACGTGATGGATTTAAGACTGATTCTGGTTGGGAAAGGCTAACATGCGAAAAACCAAAATCGTCTGCACCATTGGGCCAGCCAGCGCTTCTGAAAAAGTTCTGGCGCAACTCATGGACGCCGGCATGAACGTGGCGCGCTTGAATTTCTCCCACGGTACGCACGAGAAGCATCGCAAAGTCATTCAAAGCATCCGCTCGATTGCAGAAAAGAAAGGGCTGCCCGTGGCCATCTTGCAGGACCTGGCCGGCCCCAAAATCCGCGTGGGTCAGTTTGAGAATGGCCCCATTGAATTGAAAGCCGGGCAATCGTTTGTGTTGACCACCACCCAGGTTCCCGGCGACGAACAACAAGTCTCAGTAACCTACCCAAAACTGCCGCAAGAGGTCAAGGCCAGGGACCGCATCCTCCTTGCCGATGGCAGCATCGAACTCTTGGTGAAGAAAACCGAGGCCAAACGGGTCACCTGCGAGGTGCTGGTTGGTGGTGAACTTTCGTCGCACAAAGGCATCAACTTACCCGGAAGCATCTTATCTGTCAAGGCCTTGACCGAGAAAGATCGAGCGGATCTGCACTTCGGGCTGGAGCAGGGCGTCGATTACGTGGCCATGTCGTTCGTGCGCCGCAGGCAAGATATCCTGCCAATCAAAGCAATCATGCAGCAACGGAAAACGCACGCCCCGATAATCGCCAAGATCGAGAAACACGAAGCCCTGGACAACCTGGACGAAATCATCGAGGAAGTCGACGGCATCATGGTGGCGCGCGGCGATTTGGCGGTGGAGACCGCTCTGGAAAAGGTACCGCTGGTGCAGAAAATGCTAATCAAAAAGTGCAACCAGGTGGGTAAACCGGTCATCACCGCCACCCAGATGCTGAAGTCTATGGTGGAAAATCCCAGACCCACGCGCGCCGAAGCCAACGACGTCGCCAACGCAGTGATCGATGGCACCGACGCGGTCATGCTTTCTGAAGAGACCGCGGTAGGCCAGCACCCGGTTGCAGCGGTGAAAATCATGAACAGGATCATCGCGGTTACGGAAAAGGAAGGTCCGGCCACGCCAGCGCGGCGCAGAAGAAGAGACGACACACCCGCTTCCATCGAGCGTGCCGTCAGCCGTGGCGCCTACGAAATCGCCCTGGACATCAATGCGTCCGCTATTATCACCCCCACCGATTCCGGCAGCACCGCCCGCCTGGTCAGCACGTACCGGCCGGCGCAACCCATTATCGCATGGTGCCATCGGCCTCAGGTGATGCGCTGCCTCAATCTGGTTTGGGGAATCTACCCACTTCTGGCCAAGCAATACTATAATTCCGATGAGATGCTCGAACAAGCCAAACAGGCCGCCTTAAATTCGGGGCTGGTCAAAAAGGGCCAGAGGGTGGTAATCACCGCCGGCCTTCCGGTGGGACAGCCGGGCAGGACGAATCTAATCAAGGTGGATGTACTGTGAATCGGGCAGGGCATTCCCATTCGTCGACAGCGTCAAAGAAAGAGTTGACGCAACGTCCCGTAGTCTTCTCAATCGATCAAATCTTACTGAGGAAGTTTTCCAGCACGAAAATTTTGCGAATGCGAAAGTAGACTGGGCTTTCCACAATAGCAATCGCTTTAAGACTTTCTATTTCAGCAAGTCAAATTTTATTGACAAAATAAGAGGGATTACGTATTATGGTAAAGCTTCAATTAGCTTGACATGTTTGACACTACGGATCTAAAACACAGGAGATGTCCATGACAACTATTGTGGAAGTATTTGGCCGCGAGATTTTGGACTCCCGCGGCAACCCCACCGTCGAAGTCGATGTGTTGTTGGAAAGCGGCGCCTGGGGTCGAGCAGCCGTGCCTTCGGGTGCGTCCACCGGTGAGCACGAAGCCATCGAGCTGCGCGACAACGATGAAAGTCGCTTTAGCGGCAAGGGGGTTCTGAATGCCGTGAATAATGTAAACGAAACCATTGCGCCGGAAGTCGTGGGTGAGGACGCCACAGAACAAACCTACATCGATGGCTTGCTCATTGAATTGGACGGAACGAAGAACAAATCCAAGTTGGGCGCCAACGCTATTCTTGGGGTCTCTCTGGCTGTGGCCAAAGCCGCGGCGAACGCCAACGACTTGCCCCTGTACCAGTATTTGGGCGGTGTGAATGCAAAGACGCTGCCGGTGCCCATGATGAACATCCTCAACGGCGGTGCCCACGCGGACAACAACGTCGATTTGCAGGAGTTTATGATCCTGCCGGCTGGCGCTGAAACTTTTGGCCAGGCCTTGCGCACCGGGGCCGAGGTCTTTCACGCTCTAAAGTCAGTGTTAAAAAACAAAGGCTACAACACAGCCGTTGGCGATGAAGGCGGATTCGCGCCCGATTTGAAATCCAACGAAGAGGCGTTGCAGGTCATCCTGGAGGCCATCGAACAAGCGGGCTACAAAGCAGGGCCTGACGTGTTCATCGCTCTGGATCCGGCCGCCAGCGAGTTCTACGATGCCCAAAAACAGAAATACCTGTTGAAATCGGAGAATAAAGAGTTGTCTGCTGAAGAGATGGTGCAATATTACGAGGGACTGCTCAACAAATATCCCATCGTTTCCCTGGAAGACGGCCTGGCCGAAGACGACTGGGACGGCTGGGAAATCTTGACCAGAGAGTTAGGATCGCGCGTGCAACTGGTGGGCGACGACATCTTCGTGACCAACACCGAGCGCCTCAAGCGCGGCATAGACCGCGGCGTTGCCAACTCCGTCTTGATCAAGGTCAACCAGATCGGGACGCTCACGGAAACGCTGGATGCCATCGAAATGGCCAAACGCGCTGGTTTTACTTCTGTCATCTCCCACCGATCCGGAGAGACCGAGGACACCACTATTGCGGACATCGCAGTAGCGACCAATGCGGGACAGATTAAAACGGGTTCCGTGTCGCGAACAGATCGCATCTGCAAATACAACCAGCTTCTGCGCATTGAAGAGATGTTGGGGGAATCGGCAGTCTATCTCGGCAAATCGATTTTGCGACGATAGTTGAATGCGGAATGACACCGAAAGTCGCTGACTTGACTTGTCGGCAACTTTCGGTGTCTGCCTTTTTTTCCAATCACCTTTGAACCGAGCTCGCCTGATCCGCAATCGAGCTACCACACTTCAGGCACAACAATCAAGCCTTGATGAACCCTCAGCCGTACCGCTCCCTGCTTTTCTATCCGATGCTGATTTGGAAAGAGTGCCAGGCTTTGGAGCCCATATTCACGGACTAAAGTCTGGCTGAATACATGCCGATATGACCTGTTAGTTACCGCTGCTGAATAAGAGCACGCCCACAAACCACAATTTTATGTAGAGAAAGTCTATGATGATCAAGACCCTACCCAAAGTTCTCAGGGGATTTTGCCGCGGTTTGTTCATTTTTTCCGTTATTATTAGCGGCGTCGGCACAGTCGGTGCAAAAGTGAAGACAACAAAGGCGCAAACAAAGTCAGGTCATATTGTCACCATCACCCTGGGCAACGATAGCTATTCTGGAGTGTTTCAAGGTAGGCAAACGTTCCAGGTGTTCATTGATCCACAACTTGGCGATACGCTTAAAGCTTTTAAGTCGATATCCCTGGAGTTTCTGAGAAAGCCCAGGCGAGGGGGTGACTGGGAGCTCCTGCACGGCTACGACCTTATTCTAACCGGACATCGCGGCCGGGTAAAGCACTTGCTTGCGCAGGCAACCATTTCAAGCATCGTTCGCCAGAATTCCATCGAGTTTCAGGGAGATGTTTCTGCGAAAGTCGCCGGTTTATGGAAAATGGTGGTCACTCTCACCCCAAAGAATTCCCGTAGCAAAGAACACGTCACCAGCAACTGCTTCATAGTCCGCTAAAGAACAAGGCTGCTAAAGAACGTCTGCGATATTATGACGGCAAGCATTGGCTAAAAGCTTTCTTCTAAACCGATCAAACGGTGACTTTCTTTTCGCTGTTTTTTGCACTCCCGTTCAACGAGTGTGTGTTTGGAGTCTTGGTACAACTATTCGATTATACAGCACTTGTAAAGA
>JBHHYI010000211.1:0-7268 GCA_046757525.1 bacterium
ATTTTGTCTTATCAGTTTTTATACTTATTTGATTTGGTTGCGGGCTCCGCCGCGCCGTGTACTTCGTGGTCTAATTCTTTTCAGCCCTTCAACATGTTCTTGATTATGAGAACTTTGCTTTCTACTGCTAATGCGGCAATCGCACGATCTTCCGGCAACGTTATGCCGCTCAGTTTGCTTTAGCGGGCGGTGCCATCACGGTGCCACAATGCTTACAGGTGCGCAATTCCTCTGAACCGTGATATTTTTCCATCACGCCACGCAGCTTGTTTACGATATCTGACGGTTTATCGAGATGAAAATATTCATCGTAGATTTTTTCGCCGCAATTTTCACAAAACCAGATGCAGCCGTCATTTTCACTGGCGCTGCGTGTGCGTTCGATCACCAGCCCCACGGTGTTTGCAGGTCTTTGCGGCGAGTGCGGCACTTTTGGCGGTAACAGAAAAATTTCGCCTTCTTTGATTGGAATGTCCA
The DNA here is from genome assembly GCA_046757525.1 of bacterium. Classification (GTDB taxonomy): domain Bacteria; phylum Zhuqueibacterota; class Zhuqueibacteria; order Oceanimicrobiales; family Oceanimicrobiaceae; genus JBHHYI01. Next base: position 478 of record JBHHYI010000211.1, read on the forward strand.
CCGGTTTGCCGTTGTCGATGACCTTTAACACGATGTCCCCTTCGAGCTGGTAGAAGAATTCTTCGCCTTCATTGTAGTGGTAATCTTTGCGCTTGTTAGGCCCACCGACCACCATGACGATGAAATCGTCAGCATCATCGTAAACGCATTTGTTGCCCACCGGCGGCTTGAGCAAATCGCGATGGTCGTCAATCCATTGTTTGAAATTAAGTGCGGCAAAATGACTCATAACTTGTCCTCCTAGCTTTTTAAATATTGTAGACTTGCGAACACAAAAAATATTCCGTCGTTTCGAGGCACGCAGCGACGAGAAATCTCTTGTTCGCACTGACTGTTTGGCAGGCGTCTATTAAGGTTCAGATAGTCGCAATACACTTAAGCTCGATGGCGATGGGGGTCGGCAATCTGTTGACCTCCACCGTCGTTCTGCACGGCTGGTTATCTCGAAAATATTCGGCATAAATGCGGTTGAAGGCAGCAAAATCCGCTTTCATGTTGGTCAAGAAAACGGTGACATCCACCAGTTTCTCCCAACTGGATCCCGCATCTTCCAGTATGTGCTTTACATTGCCAAAGACGGCGCGACACTGCGTTTCGATGTCATAAGCAATGATGTTGCCGTGCGCGTCTAATTCCACGCCCGGGATTTGGTCGCTGCCTCTTTCTCTTGGGCCAACACCTGAAAGGAAGAGAAAATTCCCCACCTTGCGGGCATGTGGGTAGCAACCGACGGGTTTGGGCGCTTTCGTTGAATGAATCAAACCCTCTTGTGCAGTCACGAGAGTCCCGCCTCCTGGAGCGCTTGACTCAGCAAATCGCCAACGCGCAGATTTGCCGCCCAGCGTGCAAGATAATCGCGGTCCAGCCGACTCTGTTGTACTTTCATCACGCCCAGGACGTCCAGCCACTGGCGCTCAGACACCTCGCCTTCCTGGCGATACCGTTCTAACTTGTTTAAAATGATATCTTCGGCGGTGCAGAGATAATATTGGCGCCGGGTCTCCTGTTCATCAAGGGTTTCCTTGACCCGCCTTGTAAATGCTTGTCGGTCAAAAGCGCGATTTTTTAGCACAAACAGGTCTACTTTGAACAGGGTCTCCAGGTGCACAAGATTGAACGTGGAGCGCTGTTCGATCGCTTGCAGAAGCATTTCTTCGTCGACGTAGTATTCGGATTTGAGCAGTTGCACGAAAGCCTTTGCATCTTTAGGGTGCAGGTCTGCCACCACATCTAAGTCGAGGGTTGAGCGCGGAATTCCTAAAGCAGAGCTGGCAATGGAGCCACCAAAATAATAGTCGATGCCGAGCTGCTCCAACACCTCTACCATGGTTCTCATGGCTTCTAAAATCTCTTGTGTAATCATGGGCGGCTTTTCTCTTATCCTTTTGCGAAACCTATTGGCTAATTCTACGCCATAATTTAGCTCGACAAAAAGTATTTGCAACTCTTTTTGATTCAAGTCTGGATTGGCTGCAGCAAGAGCGCGACGTGAAAGTTGCAAGGTAGTATTGGAGAGTGAGCGCACCAGTGAAATCCTCTTAGCGAGGCTTGCTTGCCGAATCAAAGATATTTGAAGTTTTTCTGCTTGCGGCTGAGTATCGACAGATTGTGTTTTCACGTTTCGTTGTTCCATTTAATAAAGCGAGACGATGTCACAATCAGATTGGCGCTCCTGAGAACAGGATTGTGGCCTTTTTCAGGCTCGTCCTGACGCCCCGGACTATGATCTGTAAACCGGTATTTGGACTGGTGCTCATCGTCTCGCCACTCTTAATCTAAATATTTGTTTCGAAATTGTCAACGGTAAATTAGAGTTTCACGCAAACATTCTTGGGTTCGGTAAAAAAGCGCAAAGCCTCCAGCCCGCCTTCGCGGCCCAGGCCGGAGTTTTTCATGCCGCCAAACGGGGTGCGCAAATCGCGCAGCATCCAGCAGTTGATCCAAATGATGCCGGACTGCAATCGATTGGCGACGCGGTGGGCACGCGTCAGGTCCTGGGTCCACAGGGAGGCCGCCAGGCCGTATTGCGTGCTGTTGGCGTAGGTAAGAACTTCTTCTTCCGTGTCGAATGGCGTCAAGGTGACCACAGGTCCAAAGATCTCTTCCTGGTTGGTTCTGCAATCGTAGGACAGGCCTTCGATGACGGTGGGTGCGACAAACCAGCCGTTTTTGCAGCGCCCTGGCACCTGCACGCGGTTGCCGCCGCACAGAATGGAGCCACCTTCCCTTCGTGCCAATTCGATGTAAGATAGAATCTTTTCCATGTGGGCTTTGGACACCACAGCGCCGAGTTGACTCTCTTTTAAGCTGGGGTCGCCTACTTTCATTTTCTCGGCGCGGGCAACAAAGTCGTCGCGAAATTGCTGGTAAAGCGGACGCTCGATGAAAATTCTGGAGCCGCACAAACAGATTTGACCCTGATTGGCAAAGGAGGAACGCAGCGTCGTTTGCAGCATTTCTTCGTAGTTGCAATCGGCAAAGATGATGTCGGGGTTCTTGCCGCCCATTTCAAGGGAGACTTTCTTGAACAGGGGTGCGGTGGTGCGCGCAATCTCTGCGCCGGTTTTGGTGCCTCCTGTGAATGAAACGACCTTGATTGCCGGATGGGCACTGATGGCAGCGCCGACCTTGTGTCCGTATCCGTGAACGATGTTGAGCACGCCTGGCGGCAAACCGGCCTCGGTGCAGATTTCCGAGAGCAGGTAAGCGGTCATCGGGGTGATTTCCGAAGGTTTGCCCACCACGCAATTGCCCGCAGATAGGGCCGGCGCCACTTTCCAGGTGAACAGGTACAACGGCAGGTTCCAGGGTGAAATGCAGCCGGCCACGCCGATGGGACTGCGCAGCGTGTAGTTGATCGCCTGGTCCTCCATGGCGTGGGACTCGCTGGCGAAGTGAATAATCGCGCTGCCGAAAAAGCGAAAGTTGCTCGCTGCCCGCGGGATGTCCACGCTCTGCGCCAGACTGACCGGTTTGCCAGTGTCCACGGATTCTGCCAGCGCCAGGGTCTCCAGACGCTGCTGGATCAAGTCGGAAATGCGCAGCAAAATGGCGGATCGTTCCCCGGCCGGCGTGGTCGACCAGCCCGGGAAGGCCTGTTCGGCAACCTCCACCGCAGCAGCGACGTCCCGTTCGTCGGAGTCCGGCATCTGTGCGTAGACCTCACCAATGGCCGGGTCGTAGTTGTCGAGGTATTGCCTGGAAACAGGCGCTACCAGCTCACCGTTAATGTAGTTTTTGATGGATTCCATGATGACTTGAATTCTTTCCAGTTGATTTATTCCAAAAAACTCTGATAGAAACACCAAACTGAAAGTCCGGCAGTTGCCCATAGGCGTCAACTTAAGCCCCAGACTGTCATTTCGACCCGGCAGCCGCCGGGGAGAAATCTGGTTTGTGCCTAAATCAGACCCCTCGACTACGTCCGGCAACTGCCGGACTCCGCTCGGGGTGACAATAAGGTGGTTAGACGCCCCTTAAGTTGACGCCAAAAGGGAGTTGCCGGATTGCAGACAGAGGCAAAAAACGCGTCCGCTGCTAATTCTTAAGTTGTTTTTAGCGACAGCCCAGCGCAACAAAAGCGGCTGTGGTTACTAAACACGGTAGCTCGTTTTAGCGCCCTTTGAGCATCCGCTCGTACTGGTCGTGAGTACCGATCCAAACCCATATAAAATCGTTACCATCTTCAACGGCAAGTGCCCTATGGTTGAGTCCAACTCTTGCCGACCAAAACTTACCGACTCTTTTAAAACGAAGCGATGGGTGCAGTGGATTAGATTTGAGAAGTTCAAAATTCTGTCTCGCTACATCTTGAATAGTACTGGGAAGGTTATCAAAGCATTCCCAGAAGCGGCCGGTAGTCCGGTGCATTTTTAGAGGTCCTTGAGTTTTCCACTCTTTTTTTGGTCGTTAGCTTCTCTAATGAGGAAGTCCAATTTTCCTGAGTTTGAATCTGCTTCGATTTGTTCATCCCAAGTCTGCCAGTCCTTTTCAGAAAACCATTGTCTTAATTCTACATACTCTTCTTCTGGAAGAGCCTCAATTGCCGATTTGAGTTCGTCTACTTTTGACACTTTTCTACTCCTTTTTTTAGAAATATTCATAATCGTCTATACCCAAGCTTGAGCCAGGCAACGCTGGCCACTTGTTTCCAGGCCGGACTGTCTCTCTACGTGTTGCGGTCGAACTTATGCGTCCTCTCACTCCCACCCAATAAGGTAGGTTTTATTTTATATTTTTTCCAGTCCTTTTTTGGCAAGTACCAGTCCCCTTTGGTAAATCCTCTTTCTGTTTGCTTTTTTGTCTCTCTTGACCGAACGTTGGCAGCTTAGTTGGGAGGTACCTGAGTACTCGCTAACGGTCTGCGGCTCGTCGGCGCTGCCAGTCGAAGCCACGAAACTTTAAAATTGGTAATCTCCTATTTATGTTCACCAAAACCCGGGAATTACCCCAGAGCGGCAGCGTCCGTGTGCAACCGCGTGGCAGACCATAATTCATATGTTCATCTCAAAGACCCTAATGCTGCCATAATGCTAAAACCGGCAAGTTCTATCCTGGTGTCTGTCGCTTGTAGTCCAGTATTAGCCAGCATGACTACACCGCAGTTCTTTTGGAGATTGAATGTCACAAAGGCTCTGGAATCTGAGGTCACACCACTGTGCCAATATGCGTGAAAAGCAACAAGAAATTGCCAACCGAGAGCGGAAATAGAACCCTGAAAAGTGGGTATGTCAGCATACGTTTGATGCGTCAAAGCTATCGCGTCGCTAAGGTTTGGGTGCGATTTCGGTTGCAGATTCGCAGATACAAGTTTTAGAAGATCGTTCGTTGTTGACCAAAGCCCGCCCGAAGCACGAAAGGCAACCCGACCTTTTCGATGCCGTGTAATTGAACCCTTGGAGTGACCAACCGCTCCCCTAACATCAAAGGTTGTTGATGTCATTTGAAGCGGCTCCAAAACCTCTTTTGCAAGGCAAGATTCGAAGTTTTCAACCCCACATTTTTCAGCAAGAAACATACCCAGAACCGCGTAGCCAACTGTGGAATACTCGAAGCGACTTCCGGGCTCGCGATTGATAGAATAATTTGCTAAGAAACGCCGAAAATCTGCCATTGAGTATTCAGTTGCTTCCTGATCCATATTTGGTGGAACTACCGGAAGGCCAGAGGTATGGGTGGCAAGTTGAAAGAAAGTGACCGGTTTGCCGTTAAAACATAGGCTAGATGAGAATGTCGATGAGCATTGATTGACCGGATCCTCCAGCGCCAACTTTCCTTGCACAACAAATTTTGCCAGTAAGAGTGCTGTAAGCGGTTTGGTCACCGATGCAATTTTAAATTCTGTCTCACCATTTGGCGTGTTGCCGCGAGACTGTCCAATGTCACCGTATCCAAACACTTCCTTCGTGTCCCCGCGAATCACCCCCACAACGAGGCCGTTCACCCGTTTCGGGCCACTGAACAGAGGAGCGACGAGTTTGTCTACAACTCCTTTGATGGAACTGCGTGTCGAGTCAACAGTCCCCTTTTGCGAAGGTTGGCAATAGACCAATGAAATCGTAAACAATGTAATTATGGCGGTGGGGAAGAGTGTATTTTGGATGCTCATATTGAATTCCTTCGGGGTCTCACGCTGTTTTCACCGGCACCTTCTCTAAGGCCAACTTCAACAAAAGCAAAGGTCGTTCGCAGCAGAAAATACCGAAATTACCGCTACTGAAGCAGACACTGTTAATTTCTACAAGTCCTCTGTCTAGATAAAATGCTGGAAGCCTGGGTAGCCTCAGGGTCGCTGTGAAATGTTTATCCGGCTGACTGTTATTCAACTTGCCACCTCGTTGTTTACTCTTATTGACGATACAACTGCGAATAAGACGTTCGGACACAACAGTAAAAGAAACCAATGCATTCACCATTAGAAGGTAGAATTGACAGCCTATTATTTTGCTTGATAAAGACCAATATTATGTCTATATTTAGGTCAAAACAAAAATGGAGCAATATTATGAAACCCAGTGAATCAATAAAACCAATTAGTTACTTAAAGGCTCATGCATCTGAATTAATCCGGGATGTGTCAGCAAATCAGAAAACCTTGGTCATTACGCAGAACGGAGAAGCCAAGGTTATTTTGCAAGATGTACGAGTTTATGAACAAACTCAAGAGAGCCTTGCTCTTCTCAAGATTCTCGCTCAAAGCAGCAAAAGCCTAAAAGTCGGCCAGTTCAAGTCTGCAAAGAGTGCGTTTTCCGATTTGCGAGAGCGCGTTAAAGAGCATCAGAAGCAATGAAATACCAAGTTCAGATTATCAAGGAAGCAGAAGATGATCTATTCGAAATTTATCAATTCGTCGCAAAAAATGATTCAATTTCGCGTGCGGAGAAGCTTCTCGACAAGCTCGAGGAGACTTGTCTTAGTCTGTCTGAGTTGCCAAATCGAGGTCATGTTCCACCAGAGCTGGAGAGAGTAGCCGTGTATGATTATCTGGAGATTCATTACAAGCCTTACCGAATCATCTACCAGGTCATTTCCCGCCGCGTGTTTATTCACTGTGTACTCGACGGAAGGAGAGAACTCGGAGAGCTTTTACAGAGGCGACTTCTACGATGATTTTCTCCTTCATTGTCCTGTCCATGCGCTTGTTGAACGAAGCCCCGCCGGGCGAGGCAGGCTTATCCCAACTGCCACCTTTTGCTTAAAAACTGCCAGTACTACGTTGCAAAAATTGGCGTATCATTTAATTAATAGTAACGATCAGACACGGTCACAGACCATGTATTTGGATTAAACAT
>JBHHYI010000212.1:0-7257 GCA_046757525.1 bacterium
TCATAAAATTCGAGAGGAGCACGCACAAAAGTTTAATTTTGATTTGAAATCCATTTATGATGATTTGAAAGAGCAGGAAAAGAAAAGCGGTATTCAAACAGTTTCTCTTCCAACCAAGCAGCTTCAGATTGAAGGAACTGACTCTTAGCACCTCAGAAAAACATTTCACAAAAACCGTCTCCTGAAGACTTCCTGAATTCATTTGGGAAGAAATCAAAATGATTACAAATAAAAAAGACATTCCCTATCAATCCCTTTATAAATTTTTTTTTGAAAGAACGTATTTCTCAATAAAGAAAAACTGCTAACACTTTGCTTCACCTGATTCTGCCGAAGCGGCGTGATTAACAAATTTTGTGGATTGAATTAAGTCATTTATTTTTATCAGCTAACCTGCACTACTCGGCAGAGCAGGTGAGCAAATTGGCGTGTGTGCCGGGCATGGCACGTAACTAATAGGGTGAGAGTCCCCGTACCAGGTGTTCGCGGAGTCCGGCAGCCGCCGGATTAGGAGAAGGGCAAGGGCGTCGTCGCGAGGCCTCGTCCTATCCCGATTGAGCCCGCAGCCCCCTCGTTTTTTAAACACCAGAAAGAGAAAATTGGGATAGCTTACAATAAGTAGAAATGGAGGAAATGATTCCGACGCTTAGTCTTTCACTGTTTGGGGATTTTCGACTATCCTCTCAAAATCAGCCTGTGCAAGGTGTCGATACCGGCCGTATGCGTTCACTCCTCGCTTACCTGGCGCTGCACCGCGATGCGGAAATCACCAGGCAGCGCATTGCCTTCCTGTTCTGGCCAAATTCAGAAGAAGGACAGGCCAGAACCAACTTGCGACAGCTTTTGCATCATTTGCGCCAGTCTTTCCCGGATCTCGAGCACTATTTGGATATTGACGCCCGGACGGTAAAATGGCGTTCCAGTTCGCCTGTCTGTATTGATGTCGCCGAATTTATAAAGCGCATCTCGGAAGCGGAGGAGGCCGCGAAGACGGCTGACCTGCTATCTGAGCGGACGGCGCTCGAAAATGCAGCCCGACTTTATAGCGCCGACCTCATGCCGGAATGCTATGATGACTGGATTGAGCCCGATCGCGATCGTTTGCGGCAGCTTCTCACCGGGGCGTTAGAACGGTTAACTGAGATATGCGAACAGCAAGGCCAGTATCAGGAAGCGCTCAGCTATGCGGAACGCCTTCTAACGATCGACGAATTCGATGAGTCTACTTACCGCCTGCTGATACGGCTCCACGCTCTGAATAAAGATCGCGCAAGCTCTCTGCGCGTCTATAACCGTTGCGTCGAAGTACTGAGCAACGAACTCGACATTGAGCCGGCTGCCGAAACACAGGAAGCTCACCATCGCATAACCCGGGCAGCCCTGGGACCGGAGCCCCTCACGTCGAAGGAACCGGAAATACCCCTTGTGGGCCGGGAAAGAGAACGAAGCGCCCTGCTTCAGGCGTGGCAAAGGACTGAGGCTGGAAACGCACATGTGGTTCTGTTGCACGGCGAGGCCGGCATCGGAAAAACCCGATTGGCTCAGGAGTTGATCCAGACTATAAACAGGCAAGGGTTCGCTGTCGCTACCGCCTGTTGCTACGCAGCAGAGGGACGATTGGCCTATGGGCCGGTAACCGAATGGTTGAAAGCAGACCCGATTCATGAAGCCGTGCTTGACCTGGACAACGTATGGCAAAGGGAGATAGCGCGTTTGCTGCCGGAGCTGTTGGCGGAACGCCCTGATCTATCTCCTCCCGCGGCGCTTACAGAGAGCTGGGAGCGGCAAAGACTCTTTTCCGCCCTCGCCCGCGCCGTCCTTGCGTCCCGGCAACCGCTGCTTTTATTTATTGACGATATCCAGTGGGCCGACCCGGGAACAGTGGAATGGCTGCACTACCTGCTGCGTTTTGAACCTTGCGCAAAGATACTCATCGTAGCCGCCGCGCGTGCGGGAGCTTTGAGCGCCAATGGACCGCTTCTCTCACTAACTCTGGAATTGCGTCGGAGCAGTGTTTTGACTGAAATTGAGTTGGGCGCCATTGATGCCGTGCAGACGGCTCTGCTTGCGCGCCATGTTTCCTGCGGAAATTTGGATGATAAGGCAGTGGCTTCCTTATTTGCCAGTACAGAAGGCAATCCGTTGTTTGTCGTGGAAATGACTCGTGCCCGCATGGAAGAACGTAATACCGGTGCCAGTAGGACTAAAAAGATACCGGGGAATCTTACCTTACCACAAAAAGTTCAAGCGGTCATACAAACCCGACTATTCAACCTTTCCCCCTCCTCAAAAAAGCTGCTGGAGTTGGCGGCAATTATTGGACGCGTTTTTACTTTCGATATCCTCTCCCACGCTTACCATGAAAATGAGGAAACTTTGATTCAAAGCCTGGAGGAACTGTTGGAGCACCGGCTTATCCGGGAGCAGGAACGAATGGTCTACGATTTTAGTCATGACAAAATACGGGAAGTTACTACCGCCGGTATTAGCGGGACGCGACGCTGCTTGCTTCACCGCCGTGTGGCAGAGGCTCTCGAACAAACGCACGCCGGAGAATTGGACCAGTTCAACGGCCAGTTGGCAACCCATTGGGAAAACGCAGGATTTCCCTTGCATGCCATTTCTTATTGTGAACAGGGCGGGAAGACAGCGCAGCGCATATTCGCCAACGGCGATGCTGAAGAACATTTGCAGCGCGGACTGCGCCTTGTCCGGGAGCATCTCACAGGTCAAGAGAGAGACCGGCGGGAACTGGACATCCTGCGCCTTCTCTCGCTCTGCCTGGTTCAGGGTCGCGGCTATGGAGCCTCCCAGGTTCAGCACGTCGGTGCTCGCGTCTGGGAGCTTTCCAAACAACTAAATCAGCAGCCCGGTTCGCCACTTCTCAGAATGCTGGCCATCAGCAAACTGGTTGGCAGCGACATCTCAAATGCCGAACAATTCGGCATTCAACTGTTGGAACAGGCGAAAAACGACAATGATGACGTGGCAGGAGTAGAAGCTCACTACGTTCTTGGCGTCACCTATCACTGGCAGGGTCGCTTTGTGAGCGCGCGGAAGCATCTCGAAAAGGCAATCGCCCTCTATGATCCGCAAAATCACAATAAGCACATCACCGCTTACGCTCAGGACCCGGCTGTGGTTTGCCGTATCCGGCTGGCGCTGGTGCTCTGGCATCTCGGTTATCCGGTTGCGTCGCAGGCTACGGGAATAGAATCACTGGCTCTCGCTGAAAAATTAGAGCATCCTTTCAGCCGCGCTTATGCCCTGCATTGGTACACATGGCTGCAGAACCTACGGGATGATCCTGCTGCCACTCTAAAATACGCCAAAATATCGATTGCTTTTTCGAGTGAATACCGCTTCCCCTATTTCGCAACCCAAAGCGGGATTCTCCATGGCTGGGCATTGTTCAAAATGGGGGATGTAGAGGACGGTATTCAGAAAATGCGCGAAGGACTCAGTTGCTTTCGCTCTACCGGCTCCGAAATCGGCTGCCCCTATTACCGCGCCTTAATTGCCGAGGCATTAGCCGCAAGCGGTTCGTTTGCGCAAAGCCTCCCTCTCCTGGAAGAAGCGGTGAAAAGCGTGCAAAACACCGGCGAGAGTTGGTCGGAGGCAGATATCCTTAGAATGAAGGGCGCGGTTTTGATGCGAGCACCCTCCGAAAACTACAGCCCGGCAGAACATTCCTTTAAAGAGGCCATTGAAGTCGCTCGAAAACAGGGAGCAAAAACAGACGCCTTGCGCGCAGCGCTTTATCTGAAGCGGTTTTGGCTTGGCTCCGGCCGGAAAGAGGAAGCCGGCAGTATGTTTCAGGATGTTTACTGTTGGGCGACTCATGGGTTGGATGCAAAGGAGATGAAAACGGTAACAGCTCTTCTGGAACAATGGACCGAAGGCGGTTGATTTTAAACCCCGCTAATGCATCATAAAAAATAACGCTGCCCCACATTCTCCAGTTTTCCTGGCGTCTACCGCACTACTTTTGCTGAATTCACTCCGGATTCGGTCAACAGAACGCTATTAATTTCAATTTTCCCAAGAAAACTTGTTTCACGGAACGCTTATAGAACGGTTGATATCGTATATTCAGTCAGATTTTTTAATTAAAAAATTACACAAACTCTAAATAGAAAGGGAAGAATATGCAAAAACAACTTGATGAAACTACCCTGGACGGTTTGCGTGCGAACCTGCGCGGAGAACTCTTGCTGCCGGCGGATGATGGTTACGATGCCGCTCGCGCTATCTGGAATGGTATGATTGACCGCAAGCCGGCTCTTATTATCCAATGCCTGGGCACCCGTGATGTGGTTCAGGGGGTAAACTTCGCCCGCGAACAGGGACTTCTTTTGGCGATCAAAGGAGGCGGTCACAATGTTGCCGGCAACGCCGTTTGTGATGGCGGCGTTATGCTGGACCTATCGTTGATGCGCTCAACGCATGTCGACCCAAAACGAAAGACCGTGCGCGCCGATGCGGGTTGCTTGTTGAGCGATGTTGATTATGAGACGCAGTTATTTGGACTGGCAATATCCGGCGGCATCGTGTCTCACACCGGGGTGGCCGGCCTCACTTTGGGTGGCGGTTTTGGCTGGATCAGCCGCAAGCACGGTCTTTCCATAGATAACCTGCTTTCCGCGGAGGTCGTTACTGCTGACGGTAAAGTCGTGACGGCCAGCAGCAAAGAGAATCCGGACTTGTTCTGGGGACTGAGAGGCGGAGGTGGTAACTTTGGCATTGTTACCTCCTTCGAATTCGAATGCGCGCCGCTTGGTCCAGAGGTGTTTTCCGGAATCATCGTCCAGCGATTTGAAGATGCCAAGGCCTACATGCAGTTTCACGCTGAGTATGTGCGAACACTCCCCGATGACATGACGGTTTGGATGGTTGTCCGCCATGCGCCGCCGCTTCCATTTCTGGATCAAAGTGTTCACGGGAAATTGGTCGTAGTTGTGCCGTTTGTCTATCTTGGCGACCGGAAGAAAGGCGAAAAATTGATCCAACCTGTTCGTGAATTCGGGAGACCGCATGCGGAGGCGATCGGGATGAATCCCTGGACCGCCTGGCAAGCGGGTTTCGATGGACTCGTTCCGCACGGCGCCCGTAATTATTGGAAATCGCATCACTTGCGGGAATTGTCCAGCGCCTGCATCGACAAGATCATCGAATACGCCGGAAAGATGCCGTCCGATGAGTGCGAGGTGTTCATTCCCCACATGGAAGGCGCGGCGAGCCGCGTGCCGGAGAATGCCACGGCGTATGCCTTCCGCAAAACACCTTTTGTGCTGAACATCCACACGCGCTGGCAGAATGTCAGCGACGATGAGAAATGCCTTGCATGGGCGAGAGACTTTCACAGTTCAACCGAACAGTTTGCTGACGGTGTTTATGTAAACTTCCTAAGCGAGGAGGGTGAAGATCGCGTCAAAGACGCTTACAGCAAAGAAGCCTGGAATCGCCTGGTTCAAATAAAAAATAAATATGACCCCCGAAATCTTTTCCAAATGAATCAAAACATCAAACCTTCGGTGTGAGAGGTTTGTGAAGTTCTTCCATTTAATCAGTGTCACCTCGAAAAGTTATTCCGGTCGTCCACTTTTGGGCGTACCGGAATCTCTAAGTTCGAATGTCAATTGAGATTCCGGAATTCGGCACAGAGTATCGAATATGGAATGACTGGCTTAAGAGTTTTAGTCAATCATTAAATAGTCAATCCATTCACACTTATTATTTAAAAAGGAGGTCCTCATGTTTCGTTTTTCTTATTTTATTATGGGCGTAGCTTTGATTTTTTCTTCCCAATCCGGTTTTACCCAAACCCAAAATCAGCCAATTACAGGACAGAGTTTTAGCGCTGAAATAACAATCAACGCTGCCCCGGCCCGGGTTTGGGAAATCTTAACGGATGCCGGTCAGTTAACAGGACTGCTGGGCTATGAATTTGGAGGCGGTGCAAAGACATTTGCTAAAGTTGGCGACGAAGCCCAGGTGAAAGTCTGGGGCGATGCTGGCAGCTTTACGTTGATTCGGGCCAATCCCGGCAAAGAATTGAGATTTAGCCTGGATCCTGAAAATGGCTCGTATATCTGTAGCTGCCGATGGGTGTTGTCGAAGTCCGGGACCGGCACAAAGCTTTGGTTTGGAGAGCGCTACACAGAGTCCGGTCCGCAAACGAAGGAAGACCTTGAGGCCCAGGTAAAAGACTCCAATGAAAGGTTAAGAAAACTGAAGCTGCAGGCTGAAAAGAAATGACACAAAAACGGTCAGCTCAAGGTGTCTTTTTAAAATGATAAAGAAAGGAAAACTTTTAATGGTGGGAATGCTGCCGGTTCGTTGGACTGGTTCTTATTGTAGAGGGTAGCCACAAGGCTACAGAATCCACGGTGTAAAATGGGCACTCTTGGGTGAATCTACTGGTAAGTGCTCTGTGCCCCAATTCGCCTATTCATCTTCCTACATTAACAACAACGCCACCGAAGCACAAAATAATGCCCTGAGATCACAGTTCTACTCAGGGTTTTATTTGTACCTCGATATCTGTCCACATCGACAGGGTTGTTTGTTCTTTAATCTTAAAGTAGGCTGCCACCGCAAATCTGTGTGCGATGATATGCTTGGTTCGACCCGGTTGTGGTGTTTGGTATGTCGCAGAAATTGCAGCTTCAGGTGATGGATTATGGGGTCCAGCGCTTTGATGAGTGGCGACTCAGACTCTACCAGCAGTTGCAGATTCTTGTTTTCAAACAGTGTGGAAATTAGCTGTCGTTCTTGACCTTGCCGCCGCTCACGGCTTTCATGTAAAGAGCATAGCAGAGAAAAAAAGGGATTCATATCTTCCGGCAGCCGTCGGTAAACCTGTAATTGAAACATATCGACTCTGCACCTATCGCGGCATCCGTTTGTGCATGCTCGCCATTTTTTGTTTGACATTTGAAATGAACTTAATTATTATGATACCAATTCTATTGGGATGATAAAATCGCATTGTTACACACAAACGATTTATCAACATAAATGTCATTTCAGAAACGACTTGACATCAAGGTTGTCTTATTTTATTTCTTATCTCTTTTAGCACGTTTTCTGTCATCCTGAGAATCCGGGGAATATAATCTTTTTTGTTCGTTTTTTAAGACGTTAACAAGAGAACTGTGTTTTACAAAACAATTATTCATCAATAAAGGATGGATAAGATGCTTTGTCAAAGTCGGCCAATAGTTTGTTATTAAGGAGAGTAGTGTTTTTATTTAG
>JBHHYI010000213.1:0-7237 GCA_046757525.1 bacterium
AGAGGTGTGAAGCACCTCGAACAGTCGGGAAGGTTCTGATCTCAGAGGCTATCTGGCAACCTGCGAGATTCGAGCCAGCACGATCTCATCATTCGTATCTCAAGGCATGAATGGGATGCAATCGTGCAGCCTTGGCAGCCGGATACAGGCCAAAGAAAATGCCGACCACTGAAACAAATCCCAGTCCCAAAAAAATGGACCACACAGGTACGGCCGCGGGCAGAGAAGTCAAGACGCCGACCAATTTACCGATGACCAGGCCGAGGAGCACGCCGATGAGGCCGCCAATTTCGCAGATGACCACGGCTTCCAGAAGGAATTGGAGTAAGATGTCCTTGCGTTTGGCGCCAACGGCCTTTCTAATGCCGATCTCTCGCGTTCTTTCAGTAACCGAAACCAGCATGATGTTCATAACCCCAATGCCGCCCACCAGCAGTGAAATCAAGCAAATGCCGATAGCCGCAGAGAAGATGATGTTCGTCAGGTTTTTCAAGGTGTCCATCACGGAGTCTTTGGTTACCACTTCGAAATCGTTTTGCTCGCCGGGGGCTAATCCGTGCTCGACGCGCAAAATAGCCGTGACCTCGTCCATGGCCTCGGGCAGTATCTCGGGATTTTCTGCTTTGACGGCGATCCCCAAGGAACGTTTTTCGCCATAAATCTTCTCGAACGTGGAGATGGGAATGAGCGTGAAGTTATCCCGGTTTTGACCGAAGAAGGTGCCCTTTTCCTCAAACACGCCGATGACGGTGAAGCGGTTGCCGTCAATGAGCACCGGTTGGTCTACTGCGTTTTCGAACGGAAACAGTTTTTCTGCAATTTCTACGCCGAGCACGCAAACGGCACGGTTGTGCTCCAAATCGACTTGTGAGAGAAAACGGCCGCGTTCCACGAAGAAGCCGTTGGTGGCCTGCCAGGCGTCGGTGCCGCCAAGGAGAAAGACGTTTGGATTGGTCTTTTTCCGTCCATGCTTAATGGTGGTGGCAAATTTGTAATCCTCAGGGGCCACCAGATTGACGAAAGTTGCCCGGTTCTCGATGGCCGTGGCGTCCTTCATGGTGATGTTTTGGCGGTTTCTGTACTTGGAAACATTGAATGTGACCGCGGGGTACTTTTGCACGTAAAACGTGTTACCGCCTATCACATCCAGTTCCTTGGCCACGTTGTTGTTCAACCCCTGAATGAAAGTCTGCATGAGGATAACGGTTAGAACACCAATCACAATTCCCAGAGTGGTCAAAACGGAGCGCAGTTTATTCGCTCGAATGGACGCCAACGAGATTCCAAAGACTTGCTTTATCTCCATAACTGCTCTTTTTTGAGTTCTTTATTCATATCGCAAGGCCTCGATGGGATCCAGTCGGGCGGCTTTGGTCGCGGGGTAGAGTCCAAAAAAGATACCCACGGCTGAAGAAAACCCCAAACCCACGGCAACAGCAAAAGGGGAAAGGCCGGCGGGAATGGGCGACAAGTTTTCTATCAGTTGGCCCAACGCGAATCCGATTCCTATCCCGATGATGCCGCCAAGGGCACTTAGGACCACAGATTCTACCAGAAACTGCCAGAGCAAGTCTCGTTTTTTGGCCCCGATAGCTTTTCTCACACCGATTTCACGGGTCCGTTCAGTCACGGCTACCAACATGATATTCATGATGCCGATGCCCCCAACCAGCAAAGAAATGGCCCCGAGGCCAACGGCGACCGCGTAAAGGCCCGCGGTCAAGCTCTTGTACAGATCGGTGAGAATGTCCTGTTGATTGATGGCAAAATCATCCTCCTGGTCCGCCGGCACCCTTCGCACGCGTCGCAAGATGCCGCGCAGCTCCGCCTTGGCCTCTTCGAGCAAGGCGGCGTCCACGACCTTAACCCGAATGAGCAAAGAGCGCCGCGACCCATAGATTTTGTAAAAAGTGCCGTAAGGAATGTAGAGATTGGTATCCAGATTTTGTCCTAAAATGTCGCCGCGTTTTTCCAGGATGCCAATAACCGTAAAAGGGTGTCCGCCGACAAATACTTTTTTCCCCATGGGGTCTTCGTATTGGAACAGCTTCTCGGCAACCTCCCAGCCCAGAACGCAGACGTTGCGGCGGTGCTCCACTTCAAATTGCGTCATGAAGCGGCCAACTTCCGGGTAGGCGTTGGAGGCGTCCTTGTATTCCTGGTTCGTGCCGTTAATGCCGACCCCATTTACCGTCCGGCTCTTGTATTTTACGGTCCGCCTGGTGGACACGATGGGGGCAACAGCTTTGACTAAGGTGGCGTTTTGCTGGACGGCTTTGACTTCTTTTGTGGTAATGTTCTTCCGGTTGCGGTACTTGAAGAACTCCATGCCAGCAGCCCAGGGCAGCTTGGAAATGTACAGATTGTCTGAACCGAGATTGGATATCTGATCGGAAAAGGCTGCGTCCAGCCCGTTAATCAGCGTCAGGATGGTGATGACGGTAGCCACGCCGATCATGATCCCCAGCGTGGTCAAAATCGAACGCAGTTTGTTGGCCTTGAGAGACGCGGCTGCCATGACGACGCCTTCCCAGAGCTGCACGAATGCACGAATCAACTTCATAGTGAATGGGTTCCGGGTTTCTTTAGTCAGAGGAAAAATGAATCAGCACCTCGGGCGCCGCCGGGCTCACTTTTTTCCATTGTCCTGGCTCGTCTCGTCGCTTTCGATCAAACCATCGCGCAGGCGAATGATTCTATTGGCATACCGGGCGATGTACTCTTCGTGCGTCACCAGTATGATGGTGTTGCCTTCCTGGTGAAGATTGTCGAAAAGCTCCATGATTTCTTCGCCGGTCTTGGTGTCTAAATTTCCCGTGGGTTCGTCGGCCAGAATTATCGACGGATTGTTTATCAGAGCACGAGCAATGGCCACGCGCTGGCGCTGCCCCCCCGACAGTTCGTTGGGCTTGTGATGCATGCGGTCGCCAAGCCCCACCATTTCCAGGGCATTCTGTGCCATTTCTTTTCTCTTCGCAGAGGGCACGCCGCTGTAAACCAATGGAAGCTCCACGTTGTGCAATGAAGTAGCCCGGGGCAATAGATTGAAAGTCTGGAACACGAAGCCAATTTTCTTGTTGCGGATTTCTGCTAATTGGTCGTCGTCCATTTTGCCCACATCGTTGCCGGCAAATGTGTAAGAGCCTTCAGATGGCGTATCCAGACAGCCAACTATATTCATTAACGTCGACTTGCCAGAACCCGAGGGTCCCATAATAGCCACGTATTCATTTTGATCGATGTTTACGGTAATGCCGCGGAGGGCGGGCACATCAATGGTGCCGATCT
The DNA here is from genome assembly GCA_046757525.1 of bacterium. GTDB lineage: Bacteria > Zhuqueibacterota > Zhuqueibacteria > Oceanimicrobiales > Oceanimicrobiaceae > JBHHYI01. The sequence continues at coordinate 3,289 of JBHHYI010000213.1, forward strand.
TGTAGATTTTAATCAGTTCATGAATGTCTATCAGCATAGCTCACCTGCGTTAAGTAGTTGCTTTGTTCCGGCGAAATTTCTTGACTTTGTTGTTGATTTTTATTCGGCTGCCATCCTTTAGTCGTTTGGTCAAAGCTCTAAAACTGCCGGTTACGATCTCATCCCCTTCTTGCAAACCCTTGCTTACTTCAACATTTTTTTCGCTGCTAATTCCGGTATCCACTGGCACCAGGTGGGCTACGCCGTCTTTGACGACAAACACGACCTGCACCAGTTTATTTCTCGTCGACTCTTTCGGTTTTGGAGTGTAGCCGTCGGTACCGTCAGAGTTGTGGTCCCAGAATTCCGCGTTCGCATCTCTGGTGGAGCCTTTCTTGCGCCGCCAGGTCTTGTTGTTGAACTTGCCTGTCTTCTCGGAAGTGTCCTTGGGTGCGCGCATGGTGATGGCCTGGATCGGCACGTAGAGAACCCCGCTGTGCGTTTCAGTTCTTATGTCGACGGTGGCCGACATCCCGGGCCGCAGTTTTTTAACATCGTCGAGGATAGCGATTTTGACATCGAAATTGGTGACTTCCTCTTGCGTCCCCAGCCCTCTGGTGGTGGCGGTATGGGCGATTTCAGAGACGTAACCGTGAAAGGTTACGTCGGGGAGGGCGTCTACCTCTATCTCCGCACTGTCCCCTATGGCAACCAGGACCACATCGTTTTCATCGATTTCTGCGACCATCTCCATTTTGGTCAAATCGGCCACCATCATGATAACATCCGCTTGAAATTGGGAACCCAGAGCAATTTCTCCCTCTTCTTTGTTCAATTTGGCCACGGTGCCAGCGATGGGCGAAATGAGCCGGGTCTTGGACAGATCGTCCTGGGCCTGCTTCAGCGTGGCCTGCGCTTGCTCGACGCCGCTTTCGGCCAGCTCGAAATTGGCCTCCGCGCCTTCCAATTCCGCCTCAGAGAATAGCTGTTTAGCAAACAGCTCTTTTGCGCGTGTGTGTTCACTCTTGGCCTTTTTGAGATTCGCTTTAGCTGATTTCAAATCCGATTTCGCTCGATCCAGGGCCGCATCGTAGCGTGTTCGGTCCAGCTCGACCAACAACTGCCCCTGTCGCACGTGATCACCTTCTTTTACGTGCAGTCTGGTAATCTTTGCGCTCACGAAGGCCGAGATTTTGATCTCCTTCTCAGGCTGTACTTTGCCTGAGCCGGAAACCAACTGCGTGATATCTCCCTTTCTCACTTGCTCCGTTTGCACTTCTATGGTATCCCCGCGTGCTTTCTTTAAATTGATCACAACAAAAGCTGCGATGACCACCACTGCACCCGCAAAGAGCCAGATTTTCATTTTTTTAGACATTATGTTCACTTCTCCTGTTGCTTTTGTTTTTGACTGGGCCTGGCGGCGTTTCTCGAATACCAAAAACTCCACCCGTGCGAGCCAATCATTCGATGCTAACGGTCCCCATGGCTGCCTCCAATTGTGCCCGAGCGATCATGGCGTCGTATTTTGTCCGCACCAGCACCACCCGCGCACGAGTCAGCGCCACCTGCGCGTCGGTAACCTCCAAAACGGTTCCGGCGCCTACGCGGTACCTCTCTTGCGCCAGGCGAAAATCTTCTTCGGCGGAACGCAGATTTCTTTCATTGATCTTGGAAATCTTGAGAAAGGCTTGGAGGTTTAAATAGGCCTGCTTCACATTCAGCGCGATGTTACGTTTCTGTTCGTACCAACTTTCTTTTGCCATGGAATAGGTGGCGCTTTGCCGGCCCACTTCAGCGGCGTCGGACAGGCCGTTAAAGAGATTGAGGTTAAGCTGAGCACCGAAAGCAACACTCCAATTCTTGCTCAGACCTCCATAGACTTTGCTGAAGGCCGTGTTGTCTCTGGAATAGGTGAGGCTAAACCCCAAAGAAGGCCAATAGGCCCCCCTGGCAAATCTCATTCCATATTCTGCGCTTTTCATGTCGCTTTCAAAACGTCTCAAATCGGGATTGTTTGCCTGTGCGATTGCCACGGCGTTGTCCAGGGTGAAGTCAGGCGGGTTGATTTTGACGTCTAAATCCTTGATATCGATGGGCGTATTCGGATCTCTTCCCATGGCCACGTTTAGATTTCCTTTAGCAATATCTACGATGTTGGTTTGGTTGATCTGGTTGATTTCATCAGTGGCAAGGGTAACTTCCGATTTGTAGACGTCGACCTGGGCCACTGAGCCGATTTCGTACATGCTCTGCGTTCGGTTCAATTGTTCTTTACTTCGTTCAACGGCCTCCACATATTCCTGTTCCAACTTCAGCGCTTTTAACAACTCTAAATAGCGCTGTTTTACCAACGCGTAAACGTTTTGCCTGGCTGAAGTCAGATTGTACGACTGCGCCTCAAAAGAAGCCTTCGCCTGCTTGATGCCGTTGTAGCTGCGGCCGAAATCCCACAGCGTTTGGCTGTAGGTGATGCTCGCTCTGTTGGTATTGCGCGAGGCGCTCGGCTGCGTGATTTCCGTTTGTTCGAATGTCGCCTGACCGGTGGTGGAATCAAAACCAACGGGCACGTCCAAACTCGTGGTTCTGGCGCCCTGGATGAATTTTCCGGATTGGAAGCTCGTGTTGATGCTGGGAAGAATACTCGAATAAGAACCCATGACGCTGGCACCAGCACGATCCACCTGGTGAATAGCATTTCTGAGCGTAGAATTGTTCTTATTCGCAATTTTCAGGCATTCTTCCAGCGAAAGTACGTGCCCGTTTTGAGCGTAAGTTGGCTGAATCAGGAAACTTGAAAAAGCCAGCAAGGATACAACGATTGAGGTTACACGCTTGCACATAATGTACTCCTAAAACTTTTGATTATTAAAACATGCTTGCTAACGCAGAGCCGACTACAGCATAGATAAGAAATACAGCCACCACGGCCGTTGCCATTTTTTGAGTTTTCATTTTGTAGATAACTGCAAGACCAATGGATTGAACCGCGACCCACCAGATCGAGAAAACATCGAGTTTTGACAGAAACTTGTAAAGGAATGTCTGTTGTGCTTCTTCGGACATCAGGGTGGCCAGGGAAAAGGAGACTTCAATGCTTTCCCTGGAGAGGACAATGGGTAGGGCTATTAGACTCCCCAGGCTAAATATTAGCCAGGAAAAGGCGGTCACGGCCAGCACTTTCTTGTAAGGTGCCATCCCTCCCAACACCACGTTGCCGACAAAGAAAAAAATGCCTGCTACGATTAGAATGACGAGCACGGGTCCCAACACGCTAAACGCGGGCACAGAGAACTTCATACCCTTTTCCATCATGGCCAGGGATTGATCGATCTGATCCGCATCCATGCCGCGTTCTTCCATTTTTTCCTGCTGCTTGGTAATAGCTTCGTTGACTATGATGCTTTGGGTCGTAAAAACAAAAATAACGCTAACCAGCACCGCGACTGCGACCGGTAAAACCCAGGACGGCTTTTGATCGATGCTCTGGAAGGTCTTGCCAGGTGAAGTAAACACCCCGATGATTTTTTCAATGGCGCTCATCTCTTGAGTGGCCGGACGTGCTTCTTGAACCTCATTTGATTCCATGATCTCCTCCTCGCCTTTAAATTTTTTGGGATGAATAGCCGTTTGTAAAAAACGGCAATTAGTGGAAAAAGTTTCCGAATTCTGTGCTACAAATATAAAAGAAAAGAAGCACTTTTTCAACTCATTATTTGGTTTTGTTCACTGGTACCCGACTTCGTTGGAATTATTCGTCGTGGCGGGCTGATTTTTGCGAGGAGCTCTTTGAAAACGCTCTTTTGAACCTAACGCAATCGTCTCGATTGCGTCAGGCGTTTCCGACATTTAAAGCAATCCTGTTGCACCGGATTGCGGAAGCTTTTAGGAAACGCTCCTTGTTAGTTTCTTACCAATAAAACGACCCACTCTGGTTGTTGGGTGCTGTTTGGTGCGTCGGGCTACAACG
>JBHHYI010000214.1:0-7203 GCA_046757525.1 bacterium
TTCCGGAAATGAGCGCATTATTCACATCCATTTCAAAATTTCGCTCCGTATTCATAGAAAGAGTAAAATCTTCGCGCCACATCCCGATATATCTCAATACGCTTCGTAGAGCGCTGCGTTTTAAAGTATCTTGCCGGCTTTCTGCCGCATAACGCAGGTAGAATTGTTGTTTCAATATTTCAGCGGTCTCTTCATCCGTAGGCACAGTGCCGGTTTCCTGAGCAACTTTATGGAGAATATTTAGAATGTTATGCACCTGCCGACCATATCCAAGCGCCTGCACAAGGATGGGATTAAATCCATAAATGTAACGCATTTTGTAATCGTATTCGCAACGTAAATAATCGCTCATTTCAGAATAACTGGTAGGAAAGCGGTAATCTTCGTTTGACGGTCGCGCTTTAAGTTTCTTTCTTTTTGTGGGGTCCTCAATTGGTTTGTCAATAAAGTAGTTAGCGTTTAATTCTTGTAGGAATAGGCTGGGCTTTTGTTTTCGTTTTCGGTAACCGGGATCCACACAGGATGTAATGGTTAGATATTTTTTCGCCCTGGTCATACCCACATAGAACAACCGCCTTTCATCTTCTACGCATCCCTGGTATCGAGCAAAATTGAACTTGCTGGTATCCAGGAATCCGGGCTGCGTCTGACGAAATGGCTTTTCTACACAATAGGGCATAAATACCACTGGAAAGCCCAACCCCTTTGTTCCGTGCAGCGTCATCACTTGCACGGCATTAATTGAAGGAGTCCTGTCATCGCCTGTTCCCGCGTCGTAGGCGTTTTGCGCATAATTTTTGATGAACCAGCAGAAACGTTTGATATCACGTGGCGTGCAGTACGACCGAGTCCCCTCGTAATCGGAAATGGCCTGGCTTAACCGCCCCAGATTGTAAAGTGCGACTTCGTTTTCATCGTCGTGAATATCAATCGTACCAACGCCAAGGTTTGCCAGAATTTCGCCATAGACGCCCTGCAGAGAGATACGCCCGGAAATGGACTCTTTCAATTCCCTTAGCTGCCTTTTAAATGCTCTTTTATTTGATAATAAAAAAGCTGAGTTTGCGGATGAGTAAATGGAATCCTCATCCGGCACAAAACCGGTTCCTGTTTGTCCGTCCCATATTTTCTCGAAATCACCAAGATATGAAAGAATATTAAAAACTGTATCAACTTCATCGGCTTCAAACAAACCGCCGACATTAGTAACAGCATAAGGTATTTCAGCTTCGTCTAATGCATCTAAGTAAGGCTTAGCTCCATACTTAACCGAGCGGAATAAGAGAGCAATATCTGAGCAGGCCAAACCCCGTTTTGAGCCATCGTTATTAGTCCATTCAGTCCCGATCAATTTATTAATTCGGTCAATGATAAATTTGATTTCATCAGTCTGTTCGTGAAATTCTATTTTATAAATATCACCAGACTGGAGTTTCTTATCCGATGGCTTCATGGATTTTTTTAGACGCCGTGGATTGTTGTTCTGAATCAGTTCATTCGCAAGGTTTATGATTCCATCGGTGGAGCGGAAGTTAGTAGGTAAATGATGGGTAATTACTTTTGGGTATCGCGTCTTAAAGTTGATAATATTGTCTACCGTAGAACCCCGCCACTGATAAACGGATTGATCGTCATCACCCACTACGCAAATATTATTTTTCGTCCCAGCAATGAGCTTTACCAGTCTTTCCTGAATCGGGTTTACATCCTGGTATTCATCAACGGTAACATAGATGAATCGTTTTCGAACTTCCGCAAGAATACTCTTGTCCTTCTCAAGAAATTCGACTGCGAGTGCCATCATACTGCTGAAATCCAAGAACCGTCTTTCATGCAATTTTTCGTTGTACAAATGATAGGCCTTTACAAATGCTTCAGAATCTGATATGTCTTGCGGATTCAACATCTCTTCCCGAACAATGTCAACGCAGCGAATAAATGTATTGATAATCCATGCCTGTTTAGTGGACCCATAAGGCTTCCTCATTCCGGTCGTAAACAACCACTCTTCCAAATCCCGCAAACCCAGCTCATAACGAATGGAACTTACAAATGAAAATCTCCTTCCCTCGTCCAGCACATCAAAGGCTCTGTATTCAGGTACAAATTCCTTTAACAGTTCATAGCAGAAACTGTGGATTGTCCCCACATATATGTCACCAATATCCGGCTGGTGACCAATTAAATCTCTGATCTTACTTCTGATTCTGAATTTTAATTCTTCAGCAGCTTTTTCTGTAAAAGTAAATGCGACTATATTTTCCGGCTTTGCTATTTCTTCAGAAATAATATATGCAATTCGGTGGGAAATAAATTCCGTTTTTCCCGAACCGGCACAGGCTATGATTTGAAGGTTTTTTGTTGTTAACTCTCGTTTGTTTCTTAAGTCATTTATTAGATGTCGATTGATCATATTGTTTCAACATCTCTCATTACTATTGGAATCAATATATTGCATTATGCGGGCTAACAGAAGATTATAAAACCAAATCTGCAAATAAGACAGTTTAGGTCTCATTAATAAATTAAAGATTATCAAATCAATTATTTAAAATCATACCATTGTGACAAATTTAAATAAGTAGTTTATTGGACGGTTTGTGTCTGATAAAAATAACAAAACTTTGAGTAATTTTAAATTTTGAATGTGTGGACGCACGGACCTTAACAATATTCAAAAAATTTAATCAAATAACTCCGAGTAATTCCGTCCTACAAGCCGAGGACATTGTGTTTTTTTAGCAAAACTTAGTAGATTTTGGTTGCGGCTCCACCGCGCTGTGTGATTCCGGATTTTCACGAACTACTCATTATCTTGATAAAACACATTTATACCCGTAGCACAAAATCCCGGCAGGCCCATCCCGCTGAACTTTGCGAAAAATGACTTTGACCGGGTCACTGATGTGAACTTCGTCGGATGCGCAATCAACGATTTGGCTGGTAATCTTCACGCCATCGTCGAGCTCGACCACAGCGACCACATAGGGCGTCTGAGTGGCAAATTGCTCTGGCGCCACGTGAATCACCGTGTAGGTTACTACTTTCCCCTGCTCTTGCAATCGCACGCTTTGGAAGTCACGAGACTGACACGCCGGACATACTAATCGTGGCGGAAAATGGATTCTGCCGCAACTCTGGCATTTGGCTGCTTCCAAACGATAGCGCTGTGGAATTTCACGAGTATATCTTGGAGATTTCATTAGACCGCCTCCATAATATGAACCACGCTGCTGCCACCGGACCCACCCATGTTCTGGGTCAATCCGATCCTGGCATTCTTCACCTGCCTGGCCCCGGCATTGCCGCGCAGTTGTTCGAAAATCTCAATGACCTGAGCGACCCCGGTTGCTCCAACCGGATGTCCTTTAGACTTAAGACCTCCGCTGGTGTTGATGGGCAGTTTCCCCCCCAGCGTATTCAAACCCGCATCCACCGCCTGGCCCCCGTGGCCTTTTTCCACAAAGCCCAGGGCTTCCATCGCACAAATCTCAGCGATGGTGAAGCAATCATGCACCTCGGCTACGTCAATATCGCCGGGCTGCACGCCGGCCATTTTGTAGGCACGCTCTGCTGCCTGTGCCACTGCTGCCAAATAGGTCAAGTCTTCACGCGAGTGCAGGGCGATGGAGTCGGAAGCCTGCCCCGTGCCGATGACTTTCACTGGTGTGTCCGTGAACTGCCTGGCCATCTGCAGTGGGCAAAGAATCACCGCCGCCGCACCGTCGCTGACCGGGGAGCAATCGAGCAGGCGCAAGGGGTCGGCCACCATGCTCGAGTTGAGCACCTGGTCTACGGTAATCTCCATTTGAAATTGCGCATTTGGATTCTTGCTTCCGTTGGCATGATTTTTAACAGCAACCCTGGCCAACTGCTCCCGAGTGGTACCGTAGCGGTGCATGTGGGCGCGCGCGATCATGGCGTAAAGCCCGGGAAAAGTGATGCCGTGGAACACTTCGTATTCCTGATCAGCAGCAGTAGATAAAGCATAGGTGACATCCGCACCATCGTTCATTTTTTCCACGCCACCCGCCAGGACCAGGTCACTGATTCCTGAGGCCACCTCAATGAACGCCATGCGAAAGGCTGCTCCACTGGAAGCACAAGCGGATTCAACATGGGTGGCCGGTACAGGCGTTTGTCCCAAATAGTCGGCCATCAAAGAACCGATATGCTCCTGCCCCACAAACAGTCCACCCGACATGGTTCCCACATACATGGAATCCAGATGATCCACGCCCGCATCATCGATGGCCTTCAAGCCGGCCTCGACAAACAAGTCGCGAAATGACTTCTGCCATAACTCGCCAAATTTCGTCAGGCCAGCTCCAATGACGGCTACTTCACGCATCTTAGTTCTCCTGCAAATAGGTTAAGGTTATTCATTCATGAGGATTTTCCCCCGGTACTTGGCATACTGGGCGTAATTGAGATAGCGTTTATTGGCGTCCAGCAAAGCTCGGGTGTGAGGGGCTTTGTCCTGGGCATCCTTTATTCTCTCCGTGACACGAAAAACAAAGGCATCGCTGCCAGCCCCAGAGCCGAAGGAAACCAGCAAGATCAAATCATTGGCCCTGGCCACGTCTAAAACGGCCGTCAGACCCATGGGCGAAGAACCGGAGTAGGTGTTGCCCATGATAGGCACCAGCCAGCCCTCGGCAATCTGCTCTTTGGTAAATCCCAGGACCTGCCCTGCTTTCATGGGAAACTTGCCGTTGGGCATGTGCAGGACCACGTAGGCAAAATCCTGCGGCTTGAGTCCGCTTTGTTCCAGCATCCCCCTTCCAGCGCTCAAAACATGACGAAAGTAAGCCGGTTCGCCGGTGAATCTTCCGGTATGCTGCGGATAGAATTGCCCTTCTCGGCGCCAAAAATCGGCCGTGTCAGAGGTGTACGAATACGTGTGCACCACCTCAGCGAGTATCCTTTCCTGGCCAAAAATGAAAGCTGCTCCGCCGGCTGAAGCCGTATATTCCAGAGCGTCGTTGGGCGCTCCCTGGGAGGTGTCCGTGCCAATGCCCAGGGCATACTTCATCAAACCCGATTTGACATGACTATAGGCCACAAACATGGCCTCGGTGCCAGCTTTGCAAGCGAACTCGTAATCTGCCACGTGCACTTCCGGCCCGATGCCCAGAGCGTCCACCAGGACCGTACCGCTGGGTTTCACCGCGTAGGGATGGGATTCTGACCCGATGTAGACAGCGCCAATTTCCCGCGGATCGATGCCGGCCCGCAGCAACGCGTTTTTCGCCGCAGCCACTGAGATCGTAATGGCGTCTTCATCAAAACCCGGCACGGTTTTTTCCTCCAGAAGAAGTCCCTTCTTGACCGCTATGGGATCATTGCCCCACTGCACGGCGATCTCCTCCGCCTTAATGCGATAACACGGCACGTAAGCACCGTATCCAACGATTCCAACCATTTTAAAACTCCTATTGCATATTGAAAAGAAGTGATTTGCAGGACAACCTTTTTGTTTGCTGCTTCCTCATTGCACCCCGGAGAAGTTATTTTAGCGGTTTTGTTTGAAAGTCATCTGGCACTTCGATTTCCATGAGCAAAAGAGCCTGACCGTGAGTTTTCCCCTGCGGATCGTTCCTCAAACTCTCGCTGCCTCCGCCGCCAAGTGAATCTCGCAAAATGAAATTCAAGCCCAACAAATTGGGCAACTCGTACCGCTGCACGTCGCCTTTGACTAAACTCTTAAAATGTGCCTTGACTCGCTCTGGCGTAACTTCTCGTTTGATGATTTCGTAAGCTTCCCTGTCGTTGGCCAGCAGCCCAACATTGGAACTATCCCCTTTGTCCCCGGAACGGGCGTGCGCGATTTGTCTAAGCTGAATCCGCTTCAAACTCACACCTCCTCCACTGTAGCCGTGGTCTTGATCAGGCTCTTGTCGATGAGGGCCGGCCAGAAGGCTATGATCTCCTGAGGCTTGGGGCGGCCACCCGCAAAGCCGGTAACACCAGGAGGACCGTTGGTAATCAGTGGCGCCAACTCCTTACCGAAGCGGAGGATTTTGCTTTCATCGGCATCTCGTGCACCCAGCCGCAGCACCACCTCGTTAATTTGATCGGGAATAGGTGTGATCTCACCGTGACATGAATTGAGGCCCAGGTACTCCGTGCTGGTCTCTGCAAACGAATAACCCGCTTCCCGCAGGCGCTCCCAGATGATTTCTGCACATTTTTGCGCCTTTTCGTAGGCATCCGGCCCACTGATGGTCAGGTTGCCAGAGGCTTTAAAACCGTTGTGGTAACTAATGGAAGCTTTATAGCTGTCAGTTTTTGGATAGCCCTGGATGCCGAAGACTTTCACGCGATCCTTGCCGGCTTGTTCCAATTGGATGGTGGTGAAATCCACCCGCACGTCCGGAGAGATGTAGTTTTGGGGATCGCCCATTTCGTAGACGATTTGTTCACTAATCGTATCAACCGTAACCAGGCCGCCGGTACCCGGATGTTTGGTCACGTAAAAAGTGCCATCGCTATAGGCCTCGATGATGGGATACCCTATGTGGGCATAATCAGGCACCTGCCACCATCGAGTAAAATTTCCACCGCAAGCTTGAGCGCCGCATTCGAGAATGTGTCCGGCCACCGTCCCTGCCGCCAATTTGTCCCATTCATCTTCTTGCCAACCAAATTCGTAAATCAAGGGGCTCAAGACGAGTCCAGGGTCCGTGGCCCTTCCGGTAATAATGACTTGTGCGCGTTTCTCTAAAGTCTCCACCAGGGCAAAGGAACTGATGTAGACATTGGCAGAAAGAATTTGGTCTTGTAGCTCGGTGAGAGGTTGACCGGTTTGCTTATGGTTTAATTGTACCCCTGATTTTATCAGATGAGGTAAACGATCAAAAATGTCGTCCCCTTCGATGATTCCAATTCTCAAACCGTGCAATCCTAAACTTCGTGCCACGTCAAACACGGCCTCTCTGCAAGCCTTGGGGTTGACCCCGCCAGCGCTGGCAATTACCTTGATGTCCTTCTCCACAATGGTGGGCAAAATCTTGGCCATCAAATCCACGAAGTCGGTGGCGTAGCCCCGGCTGGGGTCGCGCTGCTTCTGGCGCTGCATGATGGACATGGTCACTTCGGCTAAATAATCGAGGGTGATGTAGTGAATCGGCCCGCCTTCTATAAGTTGAATGGGCGCATCGATGCTGTCGCCCCAGAATCCCTGGCCATTTCCGATTAGTA
>JBHHYI010000215.1:0-7144 GCA_046757525.1 bacterium
TCACCAGACAGGGCATTTTGCTGTGTGATTCGATCTGCGCAGAATTTGCCTGACGCACAATTGCTTCATTGATAAGACGCTGGCAACGACGTTGGTCGGGGTTGACTTATTAGGGCTCTATGCTGGTTGCACAGAGTAAATGAGTTTAACACACGCCGAAGGCGTCAAACACCGAAGCCGAGGGTGGTGCGCGCAGCGCAACCCTCGGTTAGTGATAACCACAATGGAGAACCCTTCCGCGTAACAGGTTGCAATCATCAGTGACTTTTGCTACACGTTACCCACACAGATCAATATAGAGCCGAATAATTTGCTCACAATAGCCTCAAGTCAATATATTAAAAGTGTTTTTGAATAGCAAAACAGAATTCGCAATGAAACCCAGAGAAGTCTCTGTAATTAAGAATTCTCCATTTCACTCCAAAACCCTTTGACAAGTTTGTCCTGATTTTGTAATATTGCGAAACTAACTCTTGGAGCCACCGAGGAGCAAAGGCATGTTCTGGTTAAAATTCATTAGCAAGTTCATCAAAGTGCTGCGCGCAGGGGAATCACCTGAACTGATCGCGGGCGGTGTTGCTTTAGGCTTGCTGGTTGGTCTCCCCCCATTCTGGACGTTGCAAAGCGTGGCACTCCTGGTCGTCGCCATCTTGACCAAAGTAAATCTCTCAGCCGTGTTCTTTTCGCTTTTCTTTTTCAGCTTCGTGGCCTACTTGTTCGATCCCTTGTTTCACCATCTGGGCTATTTCTTGCTGGTCAAATTGGATGCGCTCCACGGTCTCTGGACCACTTTGTACAACTGGCCGCTGGCCCCTTTTTCTCGATTCTACAATACGGTGGTGCTGGGCAGCTTTGTGACCGCTCTGGTGTTCGCTTTTCCCGTGTACCTGCTGGCTAAAGTGGGCATCGTAGCCTACCGCCGTTCCTGGGCTGAAAAGATCGACAACTGGAAGATCGTGCGCATCGTTAAAGGCAGTACGCTGTTTAAATGGTACCTTAAAATAAGAGATCTGAGAGGATAGCCATGCGACCAAAAGGAGTTATGGGATTGGCGGTTGTGCTTGTTTTATTCGGCATCCTCGCCTACCTGTTGAGCGATCGCTTCATCGAAAGGGGGCTGGAGCAAGCTGGCCAGTCAGTCGTGGGGGCCAAAGTTGAAATCGACAATCTCGAATTTAGCTTGCTTGGGCTGTCCATTTCTTTGGATCGGCTGCAAGTGACCAACCCCAACGACACCTGGAAGAATTTGTTTGAAACCGGCAAGGTGTCTTTTGATATGGAGTTGGCACCGCTGGCGCGCAAAAAAATCATCATCAACGATGTCACCGTGGCTGGCATTCGCATCGGCACAAAACGAGCCACCGACGGACGCATTCCAAAACCGCCTGCGTCTTCCACCAGGCAGTCTCCCGGCTGGGTCGAAAAATCCCGGCAAAGTCTGACCAGGCAAATTGCCTCGGCACCGGTACTGAACCTGGGCAGTTTAAAGCAAAAAATCAACGTGGACAGTTTGATCGCGCTGGCCGACATCCAGTCTATTGCCCGCATCGACCAGTTCAAGCTGCAAACCGACTCCACTTACAAGAAATGGGATGCCGACCTCAAGGCTTTCAACATCAAAGAGAAACTGAAACCGGTGCAACAACGAGTGCAAGAGCTCACCTCTCAGAAAATTAGCGGGTTGCAAGATCTGGTCGCTACGCTGGACAAATCGAATAAGCTCTACAAAGATTTGACTGTGTTGAAAAAGGAAGTCGAGGCTAAGAAGAATGGTGCAACCCGGGATTTTAAGGACCTGCGCGGAAACTTCCGTTTGCTCGACGATTGGATCGCGCAGGATTTTGACGCGCTCAAAAGCAAAGCTCAGCTTGGCGATTTTACCCCGCAGAACGTGGGCAAGATGCTGTTTGGCAAGGCCCTGACCCTGCCGACGCTGGGTCTGCTCAAATATGTTGGCCTGGCCCGAAAATACATGCCGGTCGCCCAAAAATTCACCTCCGCCGGAAAAGTCGAGAAGCCACCACGTTCGGAAGGCCAGGACATCCACTTCCCGGTGACCGACTCTAAACCCGACTTCCTCATAGAACACGTCCTGGTTAGCGGGGCAACCCATGAGGCCGACAGCAGCAAAGCTTTGTCTCTGAGTGGTGAAATCAATGGCATAACCTCGGATCCGCACGTGTACGGCAAGCCGCTTACCTTCGACTTGCGAGCGCAATTGCCGCAACCGCAGGCCTTCGCCCTGACCGGTTCCTTTGATCATACCTCCAACATTGCAGAGGACAGGGTGCAAGTGCAGGCTTCAGGCATTCGCATTGGTGCCATCGAGTTGCCACAACAGCATTACATGCCAGAGAAGATCGACATCAACCGTGGCGATGTTGCCGCCGACTTCAAACTGATCGGAGATTATCTCGACTTCAAACTGCAGCTTAACGCCCGTCCTGTGAGCTTTGCCTTTGTAGACAGCCTGCCAGGCAACGACATAGTTGCAAAAGTCACCCGCAGCGTTTTCGACGAGATCGACAACCTGAAGATTGCAGCCGGAATTGAAGGACCGGTCGAACGCCTTGGACTGAAAATCAGTTCCAACATCGACAACGTCCTGGCCCGGCGCATCAAAGGCGTAATCGGCGAGTCGGTGCAGCAAGCACAGGCCGAACTCCGCCAACGTTTCCAGGCCATCGTAGGCCCCAGGAAGCAAGAAGCCCTGGCTCTGTTGAACAACCGAGGGGACCAAATCCGGTCTGAACTTGCCCGTTACGAAAAGCTCATCGACGACAAGTTGGCCGTGGTTAATGACAAGAAAAAGGAGATGGAAGCAAAAATCGCTAAAGAAAAAAAGAAGGGCCTGGAAAGCGTCACAAAAAAACTTGGTGGTCTGTTTAAGGGAAAGAAGAAGGAGGAGGACAAAGACAATAACAATTTTTGAGGCCGATGGGCCGTTGCCGCATTGAGACCCTGATTCCTACTCTTCGCCTCGATGTGAAGTCCCCAAAGCTCCAGCACCCGTTCTGTAGACATTCTCTTCGGTCACGATGGCGTCCACACGCTGATCCTGGTTGCGAACCGGAATACGGTCTACGATCTGAAATTGAAAGGCCAGAGCAACTTTCAAGGCGCTGACCTGTTTAAGGAAATCGTCATAGTAACCGCCGCCAAAGCCAATTCTGTTGCCGGTTAAATCGAAAGCCACGCCAGGAACCACAATCAAATCGATTTCCGACAACTCAACTGGCAAGATTTTATCTGGAGGCGGTTCTAAGATGCCAAAAGCTCCGCCTTGCAAATCCTCAAACTTCTTGATTTCAGAATGTTGCAGCACGTGACGGGTCAAGTCTACCACCGGCACAACGACACGACACCCGGCTTTGAGCAACTCCTTGATCAGCGGGTGCGTGTCGACTTCGTTACGCCAGGCCACATAAGTGTGGATGCATTGTGCGGTGCGAAACTCGGGCAGCTCCGTTAAGTTTTGGCTGATGACCTCGCTCTTGCTCCGCACCCAGTCCCGTGACAGCTCCCTCCGTCGGCTTTCGATGCAATGGCGGATTTCTTGCTTTGCCTCGAATGTCTGGATCAATGGTCTCTCAGGTATTTTTGAATGGATTTTGCAAAGGTTGCGTCCTGCACACCAAGCACGCCGAGCGCCTCACGACCCAGGCGGCGACCCAATTCGGATTTAGAACTCACACAAATGATCGGTGTCTTATTCGCCAGAGCCTCTTGTCTCACTTTTGATTCGGTGTTCTCCGAAACATCTGAAGCTACGATGACTAACCTCACTTTTCCCTTTTGCACGGCACTCAAAGTGGCCCGGGTGCCCAGACACAACTTGCCGGCTTTGCGGGCAAACCCCAAAAGGTTAAGCGCCCTTGCGATTTCGGCCATGTAATGCCTTGCGGAGCTCGTCAAAAAAACTCATTGGAGGCTCCAGTTTCAAATGAACGAGAATTCGCTTGTGTTTACGGGCAGCTTCGACACATCTCAGGTCGGGACAAAGGTACGCTCCACGCCCGGGTTTTTTCGCATTCCAATCAATCTCCAGCGTTTTGTCAGGAGTTCGGACGATTCGAACCAGCTCTCCCTTGAATCTCTTTTGACCACATCCAATGCAAGTGCGCACGGGCTCACGCTTACTCATCGCTCCTTTGACCCTCGACATGGGTTCGTCTAAATAGCGACAGAAATCTAATTGAAAACGGGGTAAAAGTCAAGGTAAAATGCGGGGATAAGATGGGCTGTCGGTATTACTGTTACATCGTTGTACTAAGAAAGTTAAGTCCAGGTACTGTTATGGCGAGTTAGGCGGTTGCAGATTATTGAACAGTCTTGACTTTTTAAGACATAATGAGTAGATTTTATAAAACAGGGTTAAATTGGCTTATCTCCAAGGAATATACAATGACAACAGTAACCGTAAATGCTTCAAGTAAATCCAAAAGGGCCACGGCCATTAGGCTTATTAAGACCGCACTTGAGCGGGAACAAGACATCTTAAGAGCAGGACTGGAAAAGACTCTCGCTGCTTTGGCTACATTTGAAAAGAAATACAACATGACATCTCAGAAATTTTTTGAGGCTTATCAAAATGGGAACACAGACGATCGAAACGACTATGTCGATTGGGCGGGAGAATACCAAATTTATTTGAGCATTAAGGAACAAATGGAAGCTATTGAGGACATGAATATTTGAAAATAGCCATCTATTTCAAACTACTCAGAGGCCAAATAGAATCGAACCCTTTCGTGACTTCCTGGAATATTATTGAAGATGCGCGTACGAATTACGAAGGTTCATTTAAAGCTCGAATTCAGTTTGTGGACAGTTCCTTTTTGGACATGAGAGAGTATGTAAATTGCAGTGGCGTTAGTGTAACAAAGTACACTTATTCCTACCATTACCAAAAGTCAAATAAGATCATATTTCGATATGACAACACCCCTCATCACAGAAGGATTTCGACGTTTCCACGCCATAAACATTTGGCCTCAGGCGAAATCGTTGAGAGTACCGATATAAGTTTAAAGGACGTCCTGGAAGAAATAAGTCGAATGCTGTGATGATCCGAATCATTCCCAGTGCGGTGCACAACCCCAAATGAATGGAACATCGCTTAAAGAACAAAGTGGAGGTTCTTGAGGACGTGAATATTTGAGATTGACATCTTTGGCAAACGATTGCGGGACACAATTGATTGATCCCGAACATCCCCTTTACCTCACCACCACGAACTTGTCCACCACCTCCATTTGCTGGTCGCCTCTTCGGGCGATGATTTTGTACAGATAAACCCCGTTGCTGAGGCTGTCGCCGTCGTGATCGCGGCCGTTCCAGTGGAACTTGTTGAACCCGGCACGTGTGGGAGCAAAATCTAACTCACGGATAAGCCGGCCGGCAATGGTGTAAATCTTGAGCCGTACCTCGTCCGCTGGTTGAGTGAGCACGTAGGTAAAATCCGTTTCGTTGCGAAAAGGATTGGGCACATTCATCACGTTGGCGATTACAAATTCTGAATTGACAAAGAATTGATTTTGCACGAAGCGAACGTTATCAAAAGGATCTTTGGCTATGATTTCCAGGGTGTGATCGCCGTCCGCGAGTTGGGGCGAAAATACCACCAGCGCCTGCAAGTCGGGGTCGTCGGGTAAGTCCTGCGGAAACAGTTGTGCCTGATTGGGGTTGGGGCCGTAGCTGACGCGTTCATCATCCAGGATCAGGAAGACCTGTGCCGTATCCTGCACCGTTTTGTTGCCGGCGTCGCGGACTTCTACTACGATGTTGGGGTTTGTGGCAACCAGGTCGCCGTTGGCAATGGCGCGCCCGTCAAAGGTGACGCGGATTTCTGGAATCACGGTGTCCCGCACCACCCAGATGAACCGACTAAAACGGTTGTTGTTCTCGTGGATTTCCGGAACTTCTTTTTCTCTATCGGCCTCTAAGGTTATTCTTACCCTGCCCTGTAAGTCTACTGTGGGCAGAGTGGCAGAGAAGTGCCTGATCTCATCCACAGCGATTTCTGCTGCCTGCGCGCGGCCAAACTCTACATTCCCAGCAGCAGCATCCGATCGCAAGAAACTGATGGCCAATGAATCCGCCGGACTTAAACCGAAATTGCCTACGTCGACGCCAACTTCTACGTCGGTGCCAGCCAGCACCGTATCCGCGCTCACCGCAATGGCGCCTCGGCCCACCACCAGGTCCGGCGGCGGGACAAAATCCAGGGACCAGGAATTGAACTGCGGCGTGTTCAAGCCGGTCTCGGTGGTCAACACCGCTGTCAATTCAATGGTGGGATATTTCCTGGCGTCGATTCCCGAAAGATCCACCTCCTGCACATTGGCAATGTTCGTCATCACGCTGTCACGTTTACCGGTTTCTGAATTGAGTCCCACGATTTGAAAACGCACGCGCTCTTGCGGCGGCGAATCCCGAAACGAAAGCAGTAGAGATTTCCAGGCCAGGACCGGGCCGATCTCCGGGCTCATCACCGTCCCCAGTTTTTCAAAGCGAAAAAGCGTGTCTGCAATCACGACCGCTCCTTCTCCCGCCTTGCTCATGGCCTCAGGCACCGATCCTTTGGGCGCCCCTTTTCTACCGATGATGGCCCAGGAATCGCGAAATTTCACCTGACGTGTCAAGCTGCTGCCGATACTCTCCAAAGCCTGATAAGCGTTTTCGGTCATAGAGGCACTGCCCTCGTCACGAATCGTTGCCATGACAAGTTGACCTGGTGCTAAACCGCCGATTAAAGCAGCCATAGCCTCGGCATCATCTTGCTTGTAGTTGGTATCGAACACATGGAACGATAAGAATTGGCCAGTTGAACCGTCAAAAATAGCGACATTGTGACCACGGAAAAAGGCTCCAACAACGTCGTCATTTACAGACAAGAGGGCACGATCTCCGTCTATGAAACCAGCCGATTCTGCCTTGAAAATAAACCTATTCTTGGCAAGCTCAATATTGTTGTCTTTGGTAAAGGAAAGGTTTTCGGTAAATGAAGTCTCTTCACTTTGTTGCCACTCTAACGCGCTTTCTGGCAAATAACTGAAGAAACTCCCTATCCAGGGACCGAAGCTCTCACCGTCGAAGGTCCGCACGCGCCAGGTGTACACGCCGGGCCGATCCAACTGGGGCT
>JBHHYI010000216.1:0-7139 GCA_046757525.1 bacterium
CAGGCGACTGCCTGATTAACAGCCACCCGCTCTGCCGATTGAGCTACCGAGGAATTTCAAACAACCTCATTCACCCCAAAAACTCCAACCTACAATCAGGCGACTGCCTGATTAACAGCCACCCGCTCTGCCGATTGAGCTACCGAGGAATGATGCTAATTTGAAACGCAGCAAATTTATGAAATGTTTCACAATTAGTCAAGAACTATTTGCGGTGGATGAGGAAAACAGCAGTAAAAGCACAGAAGCAACGCCCTTAGGTCACAGCACTTTGACTACGACCACGGTGAGGTCATCGTGCTGTTGAATTTCCCGGGCAAATCCATCGACCGCCTCGATGATTTGATCTCGTATGGTGGGCGCGCTCAGGGTGGAGATCTTTTGCAAGCAAAGCAGGAGTTGGTGTTCTCCAAACTCAGCTCCGTCTTGTGAGTGTGCTTCGGTCACCCCGTCGGTAACGAAGAGGAAAACGTCGCCAGACTGGTAATCAATGGTCTGTTCCTCCAATTCGTCAGCAAAAATCTGGGCATGATCTATTCCAAGCCCCAAACCCTTTGGCGTAATTAATTCGACTTTTTGCGATTTGGCCTGATAATAGAACAAGGGCAGATGCCCGGCCCGGGCAAAGACGAGCTGACGCTTGCGAGCATCAAACGTTGCCCCTATGGCTGTAATGAAGGACTTTTTCTCCAAATCTTGACAAAGCAGATCGTTGGCGCGGATAAACAACTCCCGCGGCGTCAGGTGAAATCCGTGCAAAGAGCGAAAGATTCCTTGCACCTTGGACATGTATAAGGCAGCCGAAGTGCCCTTGCCGCTGACGTCCCCCACGATTATGGTAATGTTCTCGTTGACCCCATTTAGGTAATCGAAATAATCGCCACCGACTTCCATGGCAGGAATCGATATGCCAGCGATCTCCAATCCTGGAATGTCCGGCGTGGTTTGCGGCAGAGATTCCAACTGGATCTTGCGGGCGATCTCCAATTCATGTTTCAGGCGTTCCTGTTCCGACAGCTCCTCATGCAAGAAGGCATTTTCAATGGCAACAGAGGCCTGTTTGGCCACGCTGGCAAGAAAGGTGAGGTCATCGTGGTTGAACGGAGCTTCGGAAAGCTTCTCACCAAAAAATAGCAGGCCCACAAGTTCCCCCTTGTATCGAATAGGAAGCAAATGTCGGAAATCCTGCTGCACAAAACTCTCTCTTATTCCGGCGGGCAGGTAATTGACACTCAAGCGAGACTCACTGCGAAAGTTCGACAACACCTCAGCGATGTCCTTCTCGATGGCTACGCAAAACTTTTTCCAACTGCTCCCCTCTATGCCAAAGGCTTCCTGACAACAACATTCGCCTTGATCTCGAAAAAAAATAACGCCGGCACGCTTTAATTGCAGCAGTTCGGTGGTTTTTTGTACGATGCCTTTGGCAAGCTCAACCATGCTCAGCTTGGTAGCCATGACCTCAGCAATTTCATTGGCAGCGCGACGATAGTCGTATTGCTGACGATTGAATTTTAAATCGATTAAGCGCTGTCCCGCCCGGCCGAGCTTCCACAGGACCCCGGTGGCCCCAATGCCAAAAACCATCAAAAGCACCTTTTCAAACAGCTCGCGTTTTTCAGGCAGCAGCGGGCCTTCGAGTATCTCGATGGACGTTGCCGTAATGTGAATATTGGGGACATCGATATTAAGTTTAGAAAGCAATACCAAAATGTTGACAAACAAAACGACGAGGGCTACGATCCACACCGTGGTCAAAATCGTGTATTGAATATTTCTCCGAATGCGCAGATCCATATCCAGCAGGTGGTAGCGCCCGATGGTGTACAGATAGGTCAACGGAATGAAAACCAGCGGTAGTCCGACGAAACCCATGAATCGACCTCGATGGGTCATGCCCAGGATGACCGCCAGGACAAAAGCAGCCATACCGGCAAGCCTGCCAACCCAGGACACAACGCGGCCTAACTTCTTTGCTTCTTCTGTTCGTTGCTTTCGATGCAAGAAAGCCACGATTGCCGTATACCCAAACATTACCACAAGCAGGATCATGATGCCGAGGTAGATTAGACCATCCCCCTTTAATACCCCAAAAACAAAAAGCATTAAATAGGAAAAGAAAACAGTTGCAATGCCATACAGCACGTAAGGCGGCCAGCGTTTGGTCAAGAGTCCTGGTCTTTCACAAGGAAAATAGAAAGAGCTGTGACTCCAAACTGCAACACCAAATGGCAAGCAAACGGCCATCAAGAAATCCCTGAAGTGCGCAAACAAATCATAGGTGACATCCCGACGAATCAAATTGACCATCAAAAAATAACCAAAACCTGAGAGAGCCCAACCGATGAGCAGAGCCGCTTTTTGCTGTGGTCGTTTCAGCAGGATGAAGGCGCCAACGCCCAGGTAGACCAGACCGCACAGAAATATGATCAATAACGAGAATTGAATGCCATAGTTTGCCAGGGTTACCTGCAAGGTAACCGAAGCGTTATCTCGCAGCACGTCGTAGGAAATGGTTTTGCCGCTATAAGCTCGACGCAGAATGATATCTGCGCCGGTGGCGTTCTTGAAGTCTTGGCCGTTGATTCGGTAGATGAGGTCCCCAACGTGCATGCCTGCTTCATCCGACGCCCCCCCTTCGAAGACATCGAAAACGTAGGCCGTCGGGGGGAGCTTGCTGATGAAATGGGGGGGCAAGGCAGACCTTGTGACTAAAAATGTGTACACCGCGTTTAGCCGAGGGCGAAAGACATGCAGCCGAAGCAACGCATCCCGGGGAAGAGCCGCAAGTTGTTTGTCGAGCTCGGCCACACTTTTCAGGCGGCTGTCTTCCAAGCCGAGAAGCAAATCCCCAACCAACACGGAATCGTCGACCGCTGCTGCGAAGCCATCGCGCCGGTAGTCACTTGCCATGAGTTTTGCGGGAAATCTCCTGGTGATGTACAGATTGGAAGGCGGATTCCTGAACCAATTTTCGTCGGTGGGCGAACTGGTGAAACGATAGAAATTCAAGTCAGCCGTGATGAACAAGATGGCAACGAAAAGCCCCAGGAACAACCGGATTAGCGGAGCTCGATTCTCAAGATTATTAGGCGGAAACCGTGTCATTTGCTTTGTTAGTGCCTCAGAATCATTGTTTTGCGATTGACCCAAAAGTGGCAAGAATGACTTCTTGCACTCGGTTAGTCAATCTCTAATCAGCGGATGTACTCACGCCGCTAATCTTGTTAATATACGAGAATGTGGGGATGAGGTTTTATTTTATTTCCAGATAATGACACGCATTCAAAAAGTTCATTGGCTGGCTTGCGCTGCCACACCGGCGACTCCATTGCTGACTGAAAAAATGAAAAGTCCGTTTTCCACATCACTCACATAGATGTTGCCTGAGGGAGCGAAAGGAAAAACACCAAAATCGCCTGAGAACATCTCGCCGAATTCTGAAGGGGAAGTGTCGAACTCATCTGCCAGGATTGGCTTGCTGGGATCAGAGATATTGAAAACCCGAAACCCTGCCGTGTAGTAAGAGACAAAGGCGAGGTTGTCAATAACAAACAGATTGTGAACGATGGCATTCTGATCGGTAATATCGTTCGACACCTTTTTCGGACTGGTCACGTCGCGAATGTCCCAGATGGTAATGTCGGGTATGGAACCCTGGGCGAGTTCATCGCAGATGTAGAGAAACTCACCGGACTCTGTCGTCCAGCCACTGTGGTTGAATTGGATGGCCGGATCGTCGATCGCTCCTAACAATTGGGGCTGAGTCGGATCGGTAATGTCGTAAATATTGGTGCCGGCGAAGCCATGAAAGTCAAACAGCCGGTTTCCGATAACCGCAGCATCATGGCAGTTCCTCATATTACGGTTTTTGCTGTCCTCGTCTTCCCACACCAATGCTGGATTGGTGGGATCCACATTGAGATCAAATATTCGCAGCCCTGGACACTCGAGGTACATGTAGCCATTGGCGTCGATGAAAATGTTGTGTGCTCCGGGAATGACGCCGACCTGTTGAGGCTTTTGTGGATCAGCAACATCTACAATAGCCCCCGGGCCCAGCGTATCGCCTTTTACGGTATAGACGTAATGTTGCCATACTTTGACATCGAACCCGGGCACCGTATTGACGTTAGCCACCTGAACGGGATTGGCAGGATTCGTCACATCAACGAGAAAAAATCCGGCGTCAGGCGGCGCTGTAAATATCCCGTAGCCAACTACCGCGAACTCTTTCCCGGATTTCTGGTCGAAATATCCCCACACATCGGTCACCGAAGAAATAGGAAAATTCAGGTTTCCAAGCAGAGTAATAGATTGAGTCGGCTGACCCGGCTCAGTCGGGCTGCCACCGTCCCCGCAATTCGTCGTAAGCAACAATAGCGATGACATGATGAGCAAAAATATGCTCTTATTCGATGTCAAAAGTCGACCTCGAATGGAAAGGCATGACTTAATTAGCATAATTCTACTCCTTAAGACAAATTCACAGGTGACCTCAACACTCAGTAGGCATGGTTTTGAAGCTGAACGCGGTCTCAAGAAGACTCTGCGTGACCACAAACTTCAAAACTGGATAACGGAGCCTATTATTTCCCCCCTTGCTCAATTGATCTTAAGTTGCAAATGTGTTAAAATTTTGCTCGAAATGCAAATCCTTTTTCAAAGGAAATCAAAGCGCCAAGCGCCGTCGGCCAGGGCTTGGTTTTAGCAATTATCCTGCCTATGAATCTGAATGAGTGCTAAGTTCGTGACTGCCTCGTCGAGCTACAAATCGGATCATCTCATTTCGAACGATGTGAGAAATATGAAAGTGCAGGATACCACACGTAACAGATTGTTTTTAATCTATTAATCATGCCGTCAAGCCCGCGTTTTCAACAATCATTCTCAAAAAATCTATTGACAACCTGTTGCGCTTTTATTATATTATTTTTGCCTACCTTAAAATAGCCAGGTTAGCTGCTTGAGGGGCAGCCTGGTCGCAAATCGATGGAAGCGGTGAACCAATCAAAATTCGGGAGGGAGTTATGAATTGGACCAAGGCGTTAATCGCTGGTGTGGTTGGCGGTCTCGTGGTAAGCGTGTACAATTTTCTCGTGCATGGTTTCATCATGGCAAACACGTACACCAAATATGCGGCCTTCAGTCAACAGAAGGCGAATCCCATCTGGTTTTTCGTGGTGGCCATCGCCGTAGGCATTGCCGGAGCGTTGCTCTTCGCCAAAAGCCGCGGTTCCTGGGCTGCCGGCGTCAAAGGCGGCGTGATGTTTGGTTTCTGGCTTGGACTGGTTTCGTTCTTTGCCCAGTTTTACAGCCCGCTGGTCTTCAAAGATTTCCCTTATTTTCTGAGCTGGTGCTGGGGCGGAATCAGTCTCATCGGCTGGATGATTTTCGGTGCTGTGGCCGCAGGAGTGTACAAAGAAACTTAAAATCTGTCTAAAAATTTTTCGAAAATTTCTGCAAATTTCCCTTGTTTTGGAACCAAAGATTCTTTATTTTGGTTATATATTAAGGCCGTCTCGATAAGTAGTAACATATTTTCCTTCCTTTTTTTACCTGCCTTTAGTGGGAGACTAAATGCAAATCGGGACGGCCTTTTTTTTACTCGTGTTAATGATCACACCTTTTGGCTGAATAATTCATTCCAAAACCCGGAGCAAGAACTGTTGAAATCGCTTACCGAATATCTCTGGTTCAACACGCCGCACCGGCGCGATTATGTCAACATTACAGACGAGGTTGAGAGATTGGTTCGACAAAGTGCAGTCAAGGAAGGTCTCTGCCTGGTCAATGCCATGCACATCACCGCCAGCGTCTACATCAACGATGCCGAGAGCGGGCTGATTCAAGACTACGACGATTGGCTGGAAGGGCTTGCGCCTCACGAACCCGTGTCCCAATACCGCCACAACCGTACCGGCGAAGACAATGCCGACGCCCACCTCAAACGCCAAATCATGGGACGAGAAGTCGTGGTGGCCATCACCAACGGCAAGCTGGATTTAGGCCCCTGGGAACAAATCTATTACGCCGAATTTGATGGCAGGCGCAAAAAGCGGGTTCTGGTGAAAATTATTGGGGAATAGGTAGACATCTACATTCAAGAATCCAATTGAGAGGAACAGAATTGGAATTTGGACACAAATTTGAAATAGAGTATGGAATGACAGGGGAAATCCTGGAGATGAATGGGAGTATCCGAGAAAACCAAAAAAGAAAAAGCTGAAGTAATTGAGGAGTGCGATGGTTACAGCAACCGATATCCAGACCGTAAAACAAACTTTGCCTCCTGAAATTAGCCACACGCCCCTTTTACACTCCCACGATCTTGCGGAAACTTTAGAGACCGCAGTTTATCTCAAAGCCGAAAACTTACAAGTCACCGGGTCTTACAAGGCACGGGCGGCCTTCAACATTTTGAATCATCTGACGCCGGAGCAAAGACGAAAAGGCGCGGCCATCTCCTCGTCGGGCAACTTTGCCAGCGCTTTTGCCTTCATGGGCCGACTGTTAGGCATTCCCACCACCGTAGTCATGATGAAAAAGACCGCTCCGTTCAAAATCGAGAAAACGAAACGCTACGGCGCAAAGGTCGTGCTGTGTGCAAATCGGTTCGAGGCGCGCTGGGAGACGCTGGACCGACTGGAGCAAGAACAGGGCATCAGAGCCATCAACACTTTCGAAGCACCCGAAGTCATCGCCGGGCACGGCACCATTGGGCTGGAAATCGTACGCGACCTGCCAGATGTGGAGATGATTCTGGTGCCCATCAGCAGCGGTGGCCTCATTGCCGGAGTTGCCACGGCTGTGAAAGAAACGAATCCGCGGGTAAAAATCGTCGGCGTGCAGCCCCAAGGCTCCAACGCGACCTTCCTCTCCTTTCACACAGGACATTTGCAGGCGATCCCAGAAGTCAACACGATTTGTGACGCTTTGGTGGCCACCAAACCGGGTGCCCTGCCTTTTGCACACATTCAAAAATACGTCGACGACGTGGTCTTAGTCTCCGACGCAGCCGTTAAGCGCGCCGTTGCCCTGCTTTTCGAAACGGCCAAGCTGGTGGTGGAACCTTCGGGTTCGGTAGGCGTCGCCGCACTGTTGTCGGGCCAAATAAAAGCCCCGGGCCGGAAAATCGT
>JBHHYI010000217.1:0-7137 GCA_046757525.1 bacterium
CGGCAGTTGCCGGACGTAGTCGAGGGGTCTGATTTAGGCACAAACCAGATTTCTCCCCGGCGGCTGCCGGGTCGAAATGACAGTTTAGGGGCTTAAGTTGACGCCTATGCGCTTTCGCGGGAATGACGGAAAAAGGCCTTTTAGGACACCCCCAACGAGTACCGTCGATTGCCTAACCGTAGCTGAGGTCTTCCTTTGAAAAAGAAATTGACATTGGTTGGTGAGTTTAATAATTTACGCAATAGAAGCACGGCATCTTGTGAATCGTACTTTGGGCAATGAGGGCAAGAAATCCTTGAAATTGAAAGTAGGGTTCGTGAATCCTTAGCTCGATGAGTGACTCTGGAGAATTAGATGGGAGCTTTTCCGTTTGATACAAACAAGTTGATCGAAATTTGTCGCAAGAATGACGTGGCAATGGTAGGCGTTTTTGGCTCCATGGCACGGGGTGAAGCCGCTGAACAAAGTGACATTGACTTATTGGTTGATCTTTCCAAGAGAAAGAGCCTCCTTGCGCTTGTTAGATTGGAACGTGAACTCTCCACCGCACTCACAAGGAAGGTCCAAGTGTTGACGGAAGCTGCCATTAGTCCCTACCTTCGTGACAGAATAAGGAAGGAACTCGAGGTGATTTATGAAGCCTGATGTGTCTGTTTACCTTCGGCACGTCTTGGATGCCGCTGCGAGAATCGAAGAGTACATGAAAGCCCCCGCAATCCGGTGCACCGGATTGCTTTAAATATCGGAAACGCCAAAAGCAGCCCTGTCATGCAGGAGGCATCTTGTTACAGATCAGCACTGTGCAGCCAGCCAACAAGATTCCTCCGGAATGACACTTGAGGCTGTAATAAAGGACGGCGAGAGCGTGGCGTTTCCAGAGAACACTGTGCGAGTCATCCCGAGTAGGTCGCTGCTTCTCAAGCGACCGTATCGAGGGGTGACGGCCGTCGCCCTGCGATACGGTCCGACCCAAAAGCGGTCGGGACTACTCAGGACGACTCCCTGTGTGCGCAAAGAAACCAACGGTCATTCCGCCACAGCTCTCGTCGGGGCTGTCCAAAAAGTCGAAAAAGAGCCGCTTGGTCGTCATTCCTGCGAAAGCAGGAATCCAGAAAAACAATAGGTTATAGATTCCCGCTTCGGTCATCCGGCGGCTGCCGGACGACTGATTCGCGAGAATGACAAAAATATGGCCTTTTTGGACAGCCCCACGCCCTTGCTCGAGAAGCTCTGCTCCGAGGGGTCCGGGATGCCTCTCGAAGCGAAGCTTCTCTCCCAATTGCGTTCCAAAATAAAATTTTGGAACGAGGGGAAAAAGGGGGATGGTTTTTGAAGCGGCCGCCGAGAAAACCAGGGGGATTTTAGGAGGCGTCCTGAAACCCCAAGCCAAAGATGCTGCCGAGCAGACATCCCTCTGATTTTCGCTCTGGACGAGTGAAAATCCGTCTCCCCTCAAGGGGAGAATGGCCTGTGGAAAAAATCAGGCATCTGCCTGACGCAATCGAGACGATGGCGTTACGTACAACGGAGCGTTTCCTAAGAGATATTGACGAAGAGAGCTTTTCCAGTCAGAATCTTATTCAGGATGAGGTGATAGTTGCCCATATTTTCATTAGCTTATGGCGAACAAAGTTTTCAATTCGAGCTCGAATCTAAAAACGTGCTGGGCGTTCTGAAACCCAATCGGCCAAGTCCCGCTGGCTCACCAGTGCAGCTCATAAACCAGGCCCTCGACTTTCCCATCGCCTCGCAAAGATTTGAAAAAGTTTTTCAGAAAGGGGGAAAGACGGTCATCATTGTACCGGACAAAACCCGCAAAGCAGGGGCGGAGATCTACTTGCCAATTCTGGTCCGGCGCCTGAACGCCCTTGGCATCCGGGATCGCGACATTGAGGTGGTCCTGGCCACGGGTTCGCATGCCCCGGAATCGCCCGCTGAAATAGAAGGTGTGGTCGGCTCCGAGATTTACCACCGTTTTGAAATCATCGAGCACGACTGTCATGATTCTGAGAACCTCGTCTATTTGGGCGAAACAAAAAATGAGGTTCCCGTGTATATTAGCAAACACGCGGTTGAGGCCGAGCAACTGCTGGTCACCGGAACAACGGTTCACCATTACTTTGCCGGTTACGGTGGCGGTGCCAAGATGATCAATCCAGGCTGTGCTGGCTACGAGACCGTTACCAGGAATCATGCACTGACCATTGACGAGCAGACTGGTGAGATCCACGCTAATTGTCGCGCAGGCAGGTCGGCAGGGAATCCCGTGCTGGAGGACATTCACGACTCGATGAAATATATGAAGCCAGCTTTTTTGTTGTCAACAGTAATAGATGAACAAGGAACAGTGGTCGAGGCCGTGGCAGGCGATTTGTTGGTGGTGCACAAAAAGTCTTGCGAGATTGTAGATGCCATTTACAAGGTAGCCATTGCCCAAAAAGCAGATCTGGTGGTTGTAAGCTGCGGTGGCCTGCCCAAAGATGTCAATTTTATTCAGGCACACAAGTCGTTGCAAAATGCTTTTGTTGCGGTCAAGCCGGGGGGCACGATCATTCTGTTGGCAGAGTGCCGGGACGGCATCGGTTCTCAAACCTTCCTGGATTGGTTTGATTATCCTGATGATGCGGCTTTGTCCCAGGCGATTCGAAAGCACTACAAGGTAAATGGAACAACCGCCTTGTCATTAAAAAACAAAACCCGTGCAGCACACGTCATTTTGGTGTCCACTTTAGAAACGGGTTTGGTGTTAAAATTAGGCATGCGGCCCGCTTCAGATGTCGGGCAGGCCTTCAAGATGGCTATGAGGCAGGTCCCCACTGATTTCAAATGTTACGTGATTCCCAACGGGTCTTTGACGTTACCACATTTTGAGGGTAACCGTGCGTAGATCCTACACCCTCTGGTTGGCTGTCGTGGTTTTTGCGGGCAGCATCCATTGTGCCGGTTCCAATCCAAAGGTTCGATTCGGAGAAAAACCGCAATCAACTGCGGCAAACAAGGGGAAGCCCCAGCAGCGTCTCGCCAACTCCGAAGAGGCAACGTCTCTGGAATTCTTGAAGTTGTCTCGAGAGATCGAGGCTTACTTAGGAGTGGCTTATCGTTGGGGTGGCACGACACGCAAAGGCATGGATTGCTCCGGCTTTGTCAGTACGGTCTTCAGGAATGCGTTTGGATTGGATTTGCCGCACAGCACCAGGATGATCTTTCGAGAAGGCGTACCGGTCGCCAGGCGGAATCTGATCATGGGGGACCTGGTCTTCTTTAAGCAGATAGAGAGCCGGGGCGTTTCCCACGTGGGCATCTATGTTGGCGACGACGAATTTGTCCACGCCAGCACCTCTCGCGGCGTGGTGATCTCGAGCCTGACGGAAGACTACTACCGCAAGCGCTATGTCGGTGCCAGACGAATCAATGTGTTTTAGAGAGGGAAGAGCCGGGGTAATTTTTTTGTGACATGGGGTGCTTTCTAACCAAGATTTTTCTTGTTTCAGTACACTGACCAGAATAAGGAGGTTTGATGTCCAATATTAACGTCAAAGGAATACAGGATTATTTGAAGCAAAATCAAATAGATGGTTGGCTCATATTTGATTTTCGCGGCCAAAACTACGTTGCAACGAATTTCTTCAAGATGAACAAGGAGCGCCTTCTGACACGGCGATGGTTTTATTTTATTCCACAAGTGGGCCAGCCCCAATTGGTGATTCACAAAATAGAACGCGACAATTTCCCCAATCCGCCGCAGCAAGTGCAGTACTATGTCAGTTGGCAGGAATTGGGGAATCATTTGCGCGAGATGATGCAGGGGTGCAAGAAGATTGCAATGGAATATTCTCCGAATGGAGCCATTCCGTATGTGTCCACGGTAGACGGCGGCACGCTCGAGTTTGTGCGCGCTCTTGGTTTTGAGATCGTGACTTCAGCCAACCTGGTTCAATATTTTCAATGCCGCTGGACTCCCGAACAATTGCAGTCGCACATCCGCGCTGTCAAACTCCTCGACCAAATTAAGGACGAAGCTTTTGCTTTGATTGGCCGTAGGCTAACCAATCAGCAAACGGTTAATGAATACGATGTCCAGCGATTTATCTTGAACAGTCTGCAAGACAACGACCTGCTCACCGATGAGCTCCCGATTGTGTCCGTCAATGCCAATGCCAGCAATCCGCATTATGCCCCTTCTTCGAATCGGTTTAGTCCCATCAAAGAAAATGATTTTGTTTTGATCGACTTGTTTGCCAAAGAGAGGACAGCCAACGCGGTTTATGGCGACATCACCTGGGTGGGATTCGCTGGGGAGGGCGTGCCTGAGAAATACAGCGAGATTTTCAAAATTGTTGCAGCCGCAAGAGATGCGGGTCTGGAATCGCTCAAACTTGCTGCGGCGCGCGGCGAAAAGATCCAAGGATGGCAGGTGGACCGCTGTGTTCGCGATTACATAAAAAAGGCTGGCTATGGAGACTATTTTGATCACCGCACTGGACACAGTTTGCACACCAAAATACACGGGAACGGCGTCAACATAGATAGTCTTGAAACCCAGGATGAACGGGAAATCATTCCGGGATTGGGTTTTACCATTGAACCGGGTATCTACCTCGAAGAGTTCGGCGTGCGTAGTGAGGTCGATGTGTATTATGATGAGGACGGCCCTAAGGTTTACGCGCCGATTCAACAGGAGGTCGTTGCCATTCTAAAAAGTTAGCACGCGGTCGTTCACTTTCCACTTGGTTGCGGTTGCACCACGCTGGGAATGGTTCAGTCCAGAATCCACGTGCTACAAGAATAGGCTCAGAAGCCATGAATGCAAGAGGTTCCGAGACCATTTTGAATATTGAAACGCTGGCGTTTGGCGGCCGGGGTGTGGCCAAGGCAGAGGGGTTGGTGGTTTTTGTTGACGGGGCGCTGCCAGGGCAACAGGTTGCTGCGCGCATTGTGCGCAAGAGGAAGGATTTTGCAGAAGCAAAAACGTTGCGAGTATTGCAAGAATCGCCGGAGGCCATTGCCCCAAAATGTCCCTATTTCGGCGAGTGTGGGGGCTGCCGTCTGCAAAACCTCGATTATGCTGCCCAGCTCATGTACAAGCACCATCAGGTAGTGGAAAGCCTGGAACATCTTGGCGATTTTGAGAAACCTGACGTCCTGCAAACCTTGCCTTCGCCTGATCTGTTTTATTATCGCAACAAAATGGAATATTCCTTTGGCCGGCAACGCTGGTTAACGCAGCAGGAAACCGCCAGCGACGAGATCACCAGGCCCAGAGACTTTGCTCTCGGTCTGCATGTGCGCGGTCGCTTCGACAAGATTCTCGACATCGACGACTGCTATCTGCAGTCACAGAACAGCGTAGAGATTCTAAATCTCGTGCGACAGGTCGTCTTGCGGGGCGAAATTCCGCCTTACAGCACACGCGACCATTCCGGGTTCTGGAGGCACCTGGTGATTCGAGAAGGCAAGAACACCGGCGAAACCATGGTCAATTTGGTTACGGCTGAGCATCCGAAGCTCTACGGCGCCGTCGAGAACCTAACAGCTTCCCTTTCAGTGAGATTTCCGGAAATCACCACCATCGTGCACATCATCAACCGAAAAAAGGCGCAGGTGGCCACGGGGCAGGAGGAACACGTGCTGGCTGGCCCTGGTTTTATTAAGGAGAAAATCGGCCCGCGTTTGTTCCAAATTTCAGCCCATTCCTTTTTTCAGACCAACAGCAGAGGGGCTGAAATCCTGTTTCGCAAGGTGCTCGAATTGGCCGATTTCAGGGGCCATGAAACGGTTTATGACCTGTATTGTGGGGCCGGTACGATTTCACTTTATTTGGCCGACAAGGTCGAGAGGGTCGTCGGCTTTGAATTGGTCGAGAGTGCTGTGAAAGATGCCGAACGAAACAGCAAGCTCAACGGGGTTGAAAACTGCGTGTTCGTGCAAGGCGATTTGAAAGACGTCTTGACCGAAGAATCGGAGGTGTCACAAAAGTGGGGAGCGCCTGACGCCCTGATCATCGATCCGCCCAGAGCAGGCATGCACGCCCGGGTTCTCAGGCAAGTGCTCCACTTGCAACCGGAAACGATCATCTACGTCTCCTGCAATCCCACTACATTTGCCAGGGACGCAAAGGAGTTGTGCCGTTCGCAATACCGATTAGAGATGGTGCAACCCGTGGACATGTTTCCGCACACGGCGCACATAGAGTTGGTGAGTCGGCTGCGGAGACGGTGACAGCTCCTCATAAACGGTATATTCTATTTGGTCCGGGTCTGGCTCCAAAAACGGTGCCAGGACCTGATCTTCCCAGACTTTCCAGCTTTCCGGATAATCTCGTTTTTTGCGAGGATTCTCCGGCGGCCCCCACAGCTTCTCCCAGGCTTCTCGGCTTTCGTAGATCCAGATGGCGGCGTATTGACCCTTTCTGGCGCCTTTGATCCCTTGCACAAATTGAAAATCCAGCAGTCCGGGTAAAGCCAGCAACCCGGCTTGACGCGCCCTTTGCAGGCTCTGTTCAAATTGTGATTCGTCGGCATTAGGCCGCAAAATATATTGGTGAATGCTGATGATTTTTGGCATGACTCGTTTCCATTCCCGTCAGTGGCCGGGCCTTCGACCGGTTGATTTCTCGCCTGGAAAAACCGAAAAAGCCCGCAAGACGCATAAAATTGGTAGTCTTCATCTCCCCCGAAAGCTAACGCACGTCTTTCCTAAGAGCTTCCGCAATCCGGGGCAAACGGATTGCTTAAAATGTCGGAAACGCCAAAGGCAGCTCTGTCATGCTGGAAGCATCTTGTTACAGCTCAGCACTGTGCAGCCAGCTAACAAGATTCCTACGGAATGACAACCGGGGGCTGCGGTAAGGGACAGCGACAGCCAAGCGTTTCCAGAGAACACTTTGCAAGTCATCCCGAGTAGGTCATCGCTGTTCAGGTGACCGTATCGAGGGGTGACGGGCGTCGCCCTTCGATACGTCCCGACCAAAAGGCAGTCGGGACTACTCAGGACGACTACCAGTGGGCGCAAGGAACGTTTGTTTGGACTCTTGGCACCACTATTTGATGATACGGTGCTTGGGAAGAATCCCCCTTTTTAAGCTGGTCTTTACCCATAACTATATACTGGACACCGGGAGACAGTCATAACATGTCA